>NZ_AP023360.1:2954000-3261750 GCF_018326265.1 Catellatospora sp. IY07-71 | reverse complement strand
CGCTACGGCGACCAGGACCGCAAGGGCATCGGCAACATCTCCAAGGACAAGATCGAGATGAAGGTGGACAACGCCACCAAGCAGATGCAGGTCTTCAAGAACGACAACCTGGTCAAGACGCTCCCGGTGAGCCTGGGCAAGAAGACGACCCCGTCGTCCTCCGGCACGCTGGTCGTCATGGACAAGCTGCGCAAGACGGTCTTCGACACCACGGACGACCCTGGCAACGTGGACCGCTACCGCGTCGACATCGAGTACGCCCAGCGCCTGACCTGGGGCGGCGAGTACATTCACGCGGCGCCGTGGTCGGTGCAGCACCAGGGCAAGCGCAACGTTTCCCACGGCTGCGTCAACGTGTCCACGGCCAACGCGCAGTACCTGTTCAACCTGACCCGCATCGGCGACCCGATCACGATCAAGGGCACCGAGCGCACGGTCAAGCCCGCCAACGGCTGGACCGCGTGGAGCGTCACCTGGGACCAGTTCCTCAAGGGCAGCGCCCTGCCGATCCCCCCGGAGCTGGCCGCCCTCGGCTCGGCCCCGGCCCCCTCCGCCTCGGCCACGCCGCAGCCCTCGGTCAGCCCCTCCTGACCCGCCCTCTCCGAAGCTCCCGCCACGCTGCTCCGCCAGCGCGGCGGGAGCTTCGCAGTTTCGGGGAAACTGCAGCCGTCACGGCCGGCAAGCCTGCACTTTCCCTGAAACTGCCGCGCTTCAGCCGGGGGACCCGGCCCGCGGTCAGCGGGGGGTCGGGCCGAAGAGGTGGGGGTATGGGCCTGCGGCGACCAGGGCGGTCAGGGCCGGGTCGGCGAGCAGGAGTGACGGGTCGGGGGCGAGGGCGGGGGCGCCCGCGCGGGCGGCGGCGGCTTTGAGGGCCGTGCTGAAGCGCTGTGCGTCGGCGGTGGACGGCAGCTCGCCCACCAGCAGCAGCGGCAGCAGCAGGCGCCGGGCGAGCAGCTCCTGGGGCGAGGTCAGGTGCGGCCGGCGCACGACGGAGACGTTGACGCGCACCGCGTGCTCGTTGCCGGGCGGCACGCCGGGGCGGTCGGTCTCGATCGCGGCGTACCGGTTGCCGTGCGCTACCTCGCAGGGTGCGCAGTCCAGCGGGCCCAGGCCGAGCCGGCCGCCGCACCCGGGGCAGGTCAGCCGGTCGAGGGCGGCGTCGAACACCCGCCAGTCGTGGCGGTGCGGCTCGTCGGCGACCATCCGGGCGACATCCCGCTCGTCGTCCGGCGGCAGGTCCCCGAACGACGCCGTGACGTGCTCGCGCCAGCCCTCCTCGACCAGCCCGTCGACCAGGGCCGCGCAGTGCGGGCAGGCGGGCGCGCCGGCGTACGCCCAGTGCGGGCCGGCCGGGCACGGGAGCAGCGGATCGCCGACCGCGGGCCGTGCCGCCACCGCTGTCTCCCCTCGTCGGCGGCCCGGCCACCGGGTCGCCCGCCCAGGCTGCCAGCCCGGCAGCGGGCGCGCGACCCGGTTTCGGCGGCCCGCGCCGTCAGCTGCGCCGGACCGCCTGCACGCCGTCCTCCGCGGTCAGCACGACGCGGTCGCCCAGTGGCGCGTTCAGCCGGACCTTGTACCAGGCGGAGTGCCTGATCGCAGGCTGCGCGCACGGCTTCAGGCCGGTGGGCTGGGGCGGGAAGCGCAGGCTCACCACGACGGCGGTGGACGACTCGGCGACCTCGGCGGTCCAGGGCGGCGTGGACGGCCAGCCGGAGCACCCGGGCCCCTTCGCCCGCATCCGCACCTGCAGCGTCACCCCGTCGGGATCGAGCATCGCCCCGCCGAATCCGTTGAGCACGTGCTGCCCCGGCCGCCAGAACGCCTCGGCGGCCAGCGCGGGCACCGGCATCGGCCCGCGCACCTGCGGCGACGTGAACAGCCAGGCGGGCAGGATCAGCTCGCCGCGGTCGCTGCGGAACGAGGCGGTGCCCAGGGCCACCCCGGTGATGCGCAGCGGCGACACCGGCTCGTCCAGGTAGTCGGCCGGGGGCAGGCCGCCGTGCATGAGCGCGCCCAGCGCCTCCCGGGCGCCGATCGCGGGCAGCTCGGCGGTGCCGCCGGGCAGCTCGACGCGCAGCCGCTGCGGGCCGCCGGGCAGCTTCGTCTCGACCCGGGCCACGCCGGGAGCCACCCCGCGGCCGGTGTACCCGTCGGCGCGGACTTCCTCGCCGAGCAGCACGAGCGGCCTGCGCGGCCCCGCGATCGGGAAGCCCGCCCAGTGGTCCAGCAGGGTGGCGGCGGTCCCGCTGGGCGACGGCACCGCCCCGCCGGGCGTGACCAGCGCGGACGTCGGCGGCGCTCCGGCCCGGTCGGCCGGGCTGGTGGGCTGCCCGGTCGACGTGCAGCCCGCGAGCAGCAGCGCGACGGTCAGCGACGATATTCCGGTCCGGACGATCGGTGATGGCATGGCACTCCCCCGTGGAGACGGTCGATCGTCTTCCGACGTGGACACCGCCGCTCCGGTTGCGGCTAGGCCGGGTTCGCCGTGCGCCAGTACTGGCGGCCCTTCTCCACCCGCACCACCACGCCGAGCCGGTGCAGCTCCGCGAGCAGCACCGCGGACTCCGCCGCGTCGCTCTTCTTCAGCGCCTTGGCCCGCGCCGCGAGCAGCGCGTTCGCGCCCTCGGGCAGGCCCGCCAGGTCCGGCACCCACAGCCGGAAGCGGTCGGCGTACGGGTCCCCGTCCGCACGCCACGGGTAGCCGTGCGCGGTGAACGCGGCGCGCAGGTCGGCCTGGCGCAGGTCGGACACCTCGCGGGCGTGCTCGGCGCCGTCGGCGCCCTGCAGCACCAGCGCCTTGCCGTCGGTGAACACCGCGGCCACGTCACGGCGGGCGACGGTGCGCGCCGCGGTATCGGGCCGCGCCAGCAGGGCCGCGTCGTGGCGTACGGTCACCGTCAGCCGCTCGCCGATCGCGGTCAGCACCAGCAGCACCCCGGCGACCAGCCCGAGCGCGACCGCCCCGAGCGTCGCCCACGGCTCCGGAATCTTCGCGATCAGCCTGAACGGCCCCTGAAACGGCGCCCAATCCAGCCCCACCACCCGGTCGGCGACCGCGATCAGCCCCCAGCCGGCCGCCATACCCAGCGCCGGGAACCCGAGCGCGATCAGCACCCGCTCCCAGACCGGCACCGCCACCACCGTCGCACCGTCCCACATCACCACGGTCACCCCCCAGGCTCGCACCCGTCGCCGCCGAGCCTGGCACACCCCGTCCCCGCGCCGCTGCCTACCAAAGTCGACGATCTTGCACGAACTGTTAGGGATACGACCGTATTGTGCGTGTCGTACCCACAGTTCATGCAAGATCGCCGCCGGAGGGGGTCGGGGTCAGGGGGTGGTGTGTTTTTCGAAGCCGATGTAGAGGCGGGCTTCGGCGTTGGTGCCCAGGGCCGACATGGTGTCGAGTTCGCGGAGGCGGAGGAGGGCGGGGTGCTCGGCGTAGAGGGCGGCGGCCTCGGCGAGGCGGTGGAGGGCGGCGACCTCGGCGTCGGTGCGGATGCGGTGCGCTGCGGCGGCGGCCTCGGCGGAGAGGCGGACCGACTCGCGCTGGGCGGCGGCGGCGACCTGGTCGGCCTCGGCGCGGGCGCGGGCTTCGAGCACGTCCTTCTCCGCCTTGGTACGCGCGTCGACGAGCTGCGCCTCGGCGAGCCGCTGCGCGGTGAGCACCCGGTTCATGACCTCCTGGAGGTTGCCGGGGAAGACGAGGTCCTTCACGTCGGCGCGCAGGATCTCCACGCCGTAGCCGGCCGCGGCGCCCTGCACGTCGCGCAGGATGTCCTCGGAGAGCCGGTTGCGGTTGGTGAGGATCTCCTCCAGCGTCATCGAAGCCAGGGAGCGGCGCGCGGCCAGCTGCACGTCGCTGTAGACGCGGTCGGTGTAGCTGTCCACCCGCTCGATCGCGGCGACCGGGTCGACCACCTTGAAGTGGGTCAGGATGCTGACCCGCAGCGCCACCTTGTCCGCGGTGAGGATCTCCTGGCCCTTGAGGGTCAGCTCGCGCTCGCGCATGTCGACGAGGGTCACCTCGACCACCGGGCGGCTGCGGCCCCAGCCGCGCCGCGCCTTGGGCAGCTCGTAGCGGCCGGCCTCCAGCACGGCGGTGAGGCGGCCGTCCTCGTAGCGCAGGCCGCGGTGGGTGTTCTTGATGACGATCTCGCGAGTGTTGCCCATGGCTGATTCCTCGTGCGAAGGGATGGAAGGGTGCCCCGGAGCGGGTCCGATGGCTAGGACGGGATGTCAGGCGAAAGAGGCCTGTCAGCACGGGATGACGGATCCCTGTGCACTTTGTCTGGCAGACACCCGCTATGAGCCCGCCGGGGCGTGCTCACTCCATCACGGAGGCCGTGGCGCGGCAACGGAATATCGATCCCGGTGGCGCCGGCCGGGGCGGGCCTTGATGCTGGAGGGGTGTATGACATCGCCATCGTCGGCGCCGGGCCGGCCGGATCTGCGGCGGCGCTGGCCGCGGCCCGGCTCGGCGCCCGGGTGCTGCTGCTGGACCGGGCGGATTTCCCGCGCGACAAGGCGTGCGGCGACGGCATCGCGCCGCAGGCGCTGGCGGTGGCGGCCCGGCTCGGGGTGACCGGGCTGGCCGACGGGTTCACGCCGGTCGGTTCGCTGGCGCTGGCCGGTCCGGGCGGCGCACGGGTGGCCCGGGAGCTGCCGGAGCCCGCGTACGTGATCCCGCGCGAGGTCTTCGACGCCCGGCTGGTGGCCGCAGCCGTGGCGGCGGGAGCCGAGCTGCGTCGGCATACGGTGCGCGAGCTGGTGGTACACCGCGACTGTGTGGTGCTCGGGGGCGGCCTGGCGGCCCGGGTGGTGGTCGGTGCGGACGGTGCGAATTCGACGGTGCGCAGGCTGCTCGGGGTGCCCCGCAACCCGGCCGGGGCGCTCGCGGTCGCCGTCCGGGCCTACGCGCCGATGCCCACCGGAGCCGGGGCACCTCCCGGCACGGCCGTCACCGGGGCCGGGGCGCTCCCGCTCCGGGCGTCCCCGAGCGGGACGGCCGACCCGGCGGTGGAGCCAGGTGGCGACGACGGCCAGCGGATCGTCATGGCGGGCGGGAGCAGCCCGGCATACGCCTGGTCCTTCCCCATCGGCGACGGGCTGCGCAACGTCGGCTACGGCGAGCTGACCGCGACGGGGCAGGTGAGCCGTACCCGCCTGCTGGAACGGATGCACGAGCTGCTCGGTGACACCGATCCGGCCGGGCTGTCGCTGGCCCGGGCGCACCATCTGCCGCTGTCCACGCGGCGGCCCGCGCCGGGGCACGGGCGGGTGCTGCTGGCCGGGGACGCGCTGTCGCTGATCAACCCGTTCACCGGCGAGGGCATCTTCTACGCCCTGGTCTCCGGCGAGCTGGCCGGGCACGCGGCGGTGACCCCGGGCGGTGCGCGGGCGGGTGCGGCCTACGCCCGTGCGCTACGACAGCGGCTGGGACGGCACCTGCGGCATACCGCCGCCGTGGCATGGCTGACCGCGCGGCCATGGCTGGTGGACGCGGGAATCCGGGCCGCGGCCCGCGACCGGCGGATCTTCGACGGCCTGGTCGGCCTCGGCCTCGGCGACGGCCTGCTGAGTCCGCGCCTGCTCGGCGCCGTCGCCCGGGCCGCGGTGCACCGCACCCGGTGATCCGCGGCCGCACCGGCTCAGCGGAGATCATGCCAGTGCGGCGCGCCACCGCGCCCGGACCGTGGACCGCGCCGTGCACGGCGGGGTGGGCGGCCGAGCGGTCGTGCCGGATCGGGTGCTTCATCGAAACGTTGCCATCGCGGCCGTCACGTCATGGCGTCGCGCGACTACATTGGACCGGCGCCGTCCACCACGAACGAGGGCCGCCGATGACTGACATCCCTGCTCGGCCGCGGCTGCGGCCACTGCTGACCGCCGTTGCGGTGACGCTGACGATGACGTTGGCGGCCGCCGCGGCCTGCGGGCCGGACAAGGACCCGGCGCCGCGGACCGTGGACGAGGTGCTCAAGCAGACCTCCGTGTACGGCAAGCCGAAGATCAAGATCGGCGTGGCCGAGGACCAGCCGCTCATGGGCAAGCTGGTCGACGGCCGGTTCGAGGGCTTCGACATCGAGATCGCGCGTTACCTGGCCGAGTCGCTGGGCTTCACCGGGGACAGCCGCATCGACTTCGTGCCGCTGCAGACCGAGGACCGCGAGAACGCCCTGCTGTCCGGCCGGGTCAACCTGGTCGTGGCGAGCTACTCGATGACGCCCGAGCGGGAGAAGGAGATCGACTTCGTCGGGCCGTACTTCGTGACCAAGCAGGAGCTGCTGATCCGGGTCGCCGACCGGGCCATCGTGCGCAACCTCAGCGACCTGGCCCAGCCCGGCCGCGAGACGTGCGTGGTGGGCGGCTCGACCGGCGAGCGCGAGTTCACCGGGCGCGGCCTGAAGGTGTATCCGGCCGCGACGAACCGCGAATGCCTGGAGCGGCTGCTGGCCGGCAAGTCGAACGCGTTCTCCACCGACGAGACCATCCTCGCCGGCTACCTGTCCGAGCACCCGAAGGAGCTGCACGTCGTCGACGTGCCGATCGGCGCCAACGAGCGGCTCGGCGTCGGGGTGTCCAAGCAGGATCCGGCACTGCGCGACCTGGTCGCGTTCTTCCTGCGCAAGAGCTTCGACACCGGCCAGAAGACCGACACCAGCCCGTGGCTGGCGGCGTACCGGCGCACCCTCGGGCCGTGGCTGGGCGAGGACGTCATGCAGCCGCCGATCGACGCGCCGGACCTGGTGGACTACGACGAGAAGGCGCCCAAGGGATGACCGCCGCGCCGCCGCCCGGCCCGGCGCGCAAACGCAGCCCCTGGCGGGCCGGCCAGGGCTTCTGGACCGTGGCCGTCGGCGTGCCGGCGATCTTCTCGGTGATGCGGCTGTGGATCGAGGCGGGCGGCGAGCTGCAGACCACGCTGCTGCTGGTCGCCAACGTCGGCCCGGTCAACCTGCTGGCGGCGCTGTTCACCACCGCCACCCGGCTGGTCACCATGGGCCTGGTCACCGTGTTCGCGCTGGGGGCGGTGCTGTCGGTGAGCACGGCCGGCACGCCGCGCCGCCCGCCGCTGTTCGCGCGCTGGTTCACCCTGGCGCCGTTCTGGTTCCTCGCCTCGGTGTTCGCCATCGCGCTGGCCACCTGGCAGATCATCTACCTGCCGATGCTGGCCGTGGCGGCGGTCGCGGTGTTCCAGCGGGAGCTGGCCGCCCTGGACTGGTCGCTGCCCCGCCGGGTGGCGACGGTCGCGGTGCTGCTGGTGGGGTACGGCTGGCTGGTCGCGCCGACCGTGGGTGAGGCCTGGCGGACCGGTGAGCTGTTCGCGCTGGGGCTGCTGGTGGTGCCGCCGGTGCTGGCGCTGGGTGTGACCGGGCCGCTGCCCGGCCCGCTGGTGCGCCCGCTGGCCGCGCTGGCCCAGCCCGGCATCGCGATCGTGCTGGTCGCGGCGGCGGTGCCGGTGGTGATGACGCCGGTGCTGCCGATGACGGTCACCACCGTCAGCACCGCCTCGGGCGTGCCGGAGGAGGTGCGCGGCCACGTGATCAGCACCGACGACGTGAGCACGGTGATCCTCCAGGAGCGCGGCGGCGTCCGGTACGTGGACAACGACGACATCGCGGCCCGCGTGCTCTGCCCCACCGACGAGGAGCTGGTCCGCTACCGCCTGCGGGTGCGCGACGTGCACGTGGAGGACTCGCTGCTGGGCGCCCTGGGACGCCGGGTGCGGCCGTTCACCCCGATCAGCGCCGCCTGCCGCATCCCAGCCTGAACCCCGTCTCGCAGAGCAAAGCAGGTCTGCACGGGTGTCCCATGAGGGTCATCTCCGCTCCGGGTGGATGCCCGTCCGCGCGGGTCCGGCGTGTCAGGAGGACACGGCGGCAGGGACCGGAACGGCGGCTGCGCGCCAGAGCGCGACGGCGAGCCAGAGGCAGCCGGCGGCGAGCAGGACGCCATGTCCGATGCGGACGGCGGCGGGGGTGAAGAACTGGGGCAGGAAGGCGGCGAAGCCGATCGCGAAGAGTACGCCGGACCAGCGGGGCAGCACGCCCGAGCGGGCGATCGCGACGGCCGCGAGCACCGCGCCGACGCCGAGCAGGACCAGGCCGGTGCCGAACGTGGTGACCGCGGCGCCCTGGTAGCGGATGCCCTCGGTCAGCGCGAGCAGGTCCAGCGGGTCGCCCGCCGTGCTGCGGGTGGCCAGCACGTGCAGGGCGAAGTCCTCGGCACCGTAGTAGGGCAGGGTCAGCCCGGCGCCGATCCAGGTGGTCACGGCGGCGGTGAGAGCGAGCGGCTCGGCGCGGGTGCCGTCGAGCACCCGGCGTACGGCGAGCAGCGCCAGCGGGACCAGGATGAAGCCGATCATCGCGAACAGGTGGGTGGCCACCCACCAGCCGGACGACAGGCTCTCCTGCGCACCTTGCAGGGTGGTCTCGTCACGCCACGGGCGCAGGCCGGGGTACAGGGCGAACAGGACACCGGCCACGGCGAGCGCGGCGGCGGCGAGGCGGATGCGGGCGAGGGGCTGGTTCACGGTGTGCTCCTGGTCAGAGGGTGTCGAGGAAAGAGTCGATGAGCTGCCGGTACGTCTCGTCGAGGTCTTCGGGCAGGCCGAAGCCCCCGGCGGACTCCAGCGACGCGAAGCCGTGCGCCATCACGCGCAGCCGCCGGATGGCGTGCACCTGTGCCGAGGGGTCGAGCTGCCAGGGGCGCAGCGCGGCCTGGATGACCTGGAGTTGGCGCAGGCCGGCGGCCGCCAGCTCGGGCTGGTGCAGCGGGTCGACCGGCATCGCGGCGTAGCGGGCGGGGTGGGCGGTGGCGTAGGCGCGGTAGGCGTGCATCAGCGCGGTGACCGCCTCGGCGCCGCTGCGCCCGGTGGCCGCCTCGGTGAAGCGGTCGGCCAGCTCGTCGAGCACCCGCAGGCCGACCAGGGTGCGCAGCTCGGCGAGGTTGCCGACGTGCTTGTAGAGCGACGGAGTGGCGACGCCGCAGCGCGCGGCGACGGCGGCGAGGGTCAGCTGCGAGGCCCCGTGCTCGTCGATGACCTGCACGGCGGCGTCGACCACGGCGGTGGTCGACAGTCCCGCCCTAGGCATCGGCGTACCCCCTGCTAATGGTCATAGCTTTAAAGCTAATGGCATTAGCTTCGCCCGTCAAGTGTGGATGGCCGCGGATCGCATCGGCGCTCACGGGAAAAGACCCCAATCATGGACATTGTGTACCTAATGGGTTACAAAGGGCGTACCTGGTTCAGCGCGCGGCGGGGAGCGCCCCCGGTGTGCCGGGATGCCGGCTCCCCCTGACACCTGTGCCCACCGCCGCGCCGGACCGCACTGTTCGAGGTCTACGGATCGGCTCGGTCGATTCGGGTTCGGGAGGCTGGCATGTCGATTCGCAAAACCCTGGTAGCGGGGGCGGCGGTGGCCACCGCGCTGCTGCCGCCCGCACTGAGCGCGGCGCCCGCGCACGCGGCGGTGATCCCCGGCGTCGGCAGCGCACCCCTGGTCGCGTACGCCGACCGCAACTTCACCGGCGCCCGCCAGTCCTACGGCGCGGGCGTCTTCGACGCGGCGGCGAAGGAGCTCGGCGCCGCCGGCAACGACAGCATCACCTCGCTCTACGTGGCCTCCGGCTACCGCGCCGTGGCCTGCGACAACGGCGGCTCCTCCGGCAAGGTCAACGAGGGCAGCCTCGGCACCTGCCGCTACTACGACGCGGGCCTGCACCCGTTCGTCGGCAACGAGCTGAACGACAAGATCTCGCTGCTCGCCGTCATGGGCAAGCCGGTCCGGGGCACCTCGGTCACCGCGTACCAGGACACGAAGTTCGGCGGCACCGCGCTGCCCATCGGCGCGGGCGGCTTCGGCGCCGTCAACGGCAGCCTGTCCATGAACGACTCGGTCAGGTCGCTGAAGATCACCGACGGGTGGCGCGTGGTCGCCTGCGACGACGACGCCAAGCCCGGCACCGCCAGCGCCGACCTCGGCAAGTGCCGCCTGTTCCGGGGCGGCGAGCACACCAGCGTCGGCGGCGACATGGAGAAGAAGATCTCCCTGCTCGCCGTGGGTGCGCCCGCGCTCGTCGCCACCGCCGACGCCGGCCGGCGCGGCGCCCTGCAGCGCTTCAACCCCGGCGTGTACACCGCGCTCGCCGGGCAGCTGTCCGCCGTCGGCAACGACGCCATCTCCTCGCTGCTCGTCGGCGACGGCTGGCGCGCGGTCGGCTGCCGCAACGACAGCACCGGCCCGTCCGGCCAGGGCGACCTCGGGCTGTGCCGCATGTTCGGCCCCGGCGAGCACAACCTCGGCGGCAGCCCGCTCAACGACGGCATCTCCACCATCGCGGTCATGGCCGGTCCCGCCTCCGGCGACCTGCTGCACACGTACGCCGACCGCGACTACAAGGGCGCGACCAGCTCCTTCGGGCCCGGCCTGTACACCGCGGGCAACCTCGGCCCGGTCGGCAACGACGCGATCAGCTCGCTGCGCCTGCCCGCCGCCGGCCGCGCCGTCCTGTGCGGCAACGACTCCGGGCAGAACCTCGGCACCTGCCGGCTGTTCGTCAAGAGCGACCACCTCTTCGTGGGCGGCGACCTCAACGACAAGGTCTCCCTGATCGCCATCGCCCCGTAGCGGGCGACCGGAGCCGAACGGCCCGCGCCGCGACCCGGCGCGGGCCGTTCGGCGTCTCCGGACGGCGCCGGTCGCGCGGTCAGGCGCCGGTCACACCGTCCACGCCCTCGCGGAGGAGGTCGGCGTGGCCGTTGTGGCGGGCGTACTCGTGGATCAGATGCAGCATCACGAAGCGCAGCGACACGTCCTGGTCCCAGCGCTTGTTGTGCGCGACGACGTCCAGCGACTCGGCCTCGCGCTCGATGCGGCGCGCGTGCTCGACCTCGGCCTGCCAGGCGGCGAACGCCTCGGACCGGGTGGCGCCGGTGGCGTCGTACGCCACCTGGTAGTCGTTCTCGGGCGACCAGACCAGGGTGATGTCCTCGCCGTTGATCACCTTGCGGAACCAGGTCCGCTCCACCTCTGCCATGTGCCGCACCAGGCTGAGCAGGGTCAACGTGGACGGCGGCATGGACCGCTCCCGCAGCTGCTCGTCGGTCAGCCCGTCGCACTTCCAGGCCAGCGTGGCCCGGTGGTAGTCGAGGAAGGACCGCAGCAGCTCACGCTCACCCGCGATCAGTGGCACATCGGGACGTTCGGTGCTCATAGCGCCCCTTTCTACCAGGCGCTGCTTGCGGGGCGGTGGGCAAGATCGCCCGCGCGCGCCCATGATCGCCGGCGCGGTAGGCGAAGATCGCGAGTTCGTGTCGAAACCTGCGGTCACACCGCACCTTTCGACACGAGACGGCGATCTTCATACCGGAGTGGTGGGTGGAGCGGGTCGCTGGGCGCAGGCAGGTCCTCGCCGCGCAGCGCCCGGGGCGGCGCTGACCAGCCTGCCCGGGGCTGGTCAGCGGGGTGATAGTGCGGCGCCGGCTTCGCGGAGAGCGGTGCGGGCGGTGGTGTAGTCGGCGAGAACGGCCGTGGCGGGCGTTTCGACCAGGTCTTCGACCACGCCCGCGATCGACGCGCGCAGGCGTCTGGCGGCACGCCTGCGGCGGGCGCGGGCGGACAGGCGCACCACCGGGCGCACCAGGATCGCCAGCAGGAGGCCCGCCAGCAGGCCCCCGGCCAGCAGCGCGGTCGGCATCGGCAGCCAGCCGTCCACCTTGGGCACCGGCAGCGGGGGCAGCGCGAGCGCCGCCATCGCCAGCCGTACACCCAGCCACAGCAGCCCCGCGAAGGCGATCGCCACCGCGATCCACTGCACCAGCCCGACCAGCCTCCACCACCAGCGCTTACGCGCCACACCGAGATCGGTTCGGGCCACCGCCCGGTCGAGCGCGTCGGGCAGGTCGTCCCGATGGGAGCGCACGGCGGCGAGCATCGCGTCCTGCCACGGCGCGGGCAGCGGCGCCCCGGCCCGGTCGGCGGCCTCGCGCAGCGCCTTGGCCACGCCCGCCTGCGCGGCAGGGCTCGCCGGGGTCAGCGAGGTCGCGGCGGGCACGGCGGCCTGGTGGTCGCCCAGATGCAGCCGGACCAGCGGGTCGGGGCGGGCGTGCCGGATCCAGCGCAGCAGCGGCCAGCCGGTCGCCTTGCGGGCGCGGTGCACGTAGGCGTTCTCCACGGCCGCGGTCACCACGGGCACCCCGGCCGCGTTGGCCAGGGCATCGGTGAGCTGCCGCGACGTGTCGGCGTCGAACGCCGTCTGCGGCGGGGCGGGGGCCACGGTGGGGGCCAGTGCGGCCGTCACGTCGGCGAGGTCGGCCTCCAGCCGCCGCACCGCTGCCTGCCGGGCGAACACCGCCTGCCGGATCGCCTTGAGCAGCGGGTCCAGGCCGGGCGGGCCGACGGTCGAGGTGGCCAGCACCGGCAGGTCGCCCAGGCCGTCGGCGGCGAGCAGGCGGCGCAGGTCGGCCGCGCACTCCTCGGCGTCGGGCGCGGACAGCAGGTCGACGGCGTTGAGCGCGACCACGGTGATGTCGCGGTGGCGGTGGAAGCGGGACAGGTAGCCGGCGTGCACGACCTTGTCGGCGTACTTCTGCGGATGCAGCACCCACACGATGAGGTCCACCACCGACAGCAGCCGGTCGGCCTCGGCCCGGTGCGCGACCTGCACCGAGTCGAAGTCGGGCAGGTCCAGCAGGACCAGGCCGGACAGGTCCGGCTCGCCACCGGCGCGGAAGTGGCGGCGGGTGACGCCGAGCCAGTCGAGCAGCGGCTCGGCATGCTCGGCGCCCCACACGCAGGCGTGCGCCTCGCCGGTGGTGGGGCGGCGTACACCGGTCTGCGACAGGGTGGTCCCGGCGAGCGCGTTGAAGATGCTGGACTTGCCGGTGCCGGTGGCGCCCGCGAGGGCGACGACGGTGTGCAGCTGGGACAGGGCCAGGCGCTCGCCCGCGCGGCCGATGAGGGCGGTGGCCGGGGCGAGGTCGCGTGCGGGCAGGCGGGTCGCGGTGGCGGCGGTGAAGCGTTCGAGCGCGGCCATCCGCTCGACCACGGTCGGGGCGCTCACGCGGCCGCCCCCGGCGGCGAGATCGGGTCGGCCCGGCGGGCGGCGTCCACCGCGGCGGCCGCGGCGCGCAGCCGGTCGCCGCCGTCCTCCACGCCGATGCCCTCCAGCACCTCGTGGAAGCGGGCGGCCTCGGCCGTGAGCAGCTGGTGTACGCGGGTGAGGAAGTCCTGGCGGGCCTGCCCGGCCAGCCGCCGCACCGCGTCGTCGCCGAAGATGGCCTCCAGCACCTTCTGCGCGGCGACGGTGGCGCCCGCGCCGACGGCGATCTCGGCGCCGGTGGGGATGAACGCGGTGGCCGCGAACACCACGACCATCAGGCACAGCCCGAGGGCGTTGACGGCGTACGCGCTGAACTTGGCGGCGAACAGCCGGCCCGCGGACTCGTCCCGGACCAGCTCCAGCACGCCGCGCTGCCAGTCGCGGACCATCCGGTCGGCGCGGGCGTCGAGGTCGGGCGCGACGCGGGCCAGGGCCGGATGCGCGGCCAGCAGCCCGCCGCCGGCGGGATGGGCACGCCAGGCCGCGGCGGCGTTCTCGGCGGCGTCGGCGGCGGCCCCGTGCACGAACGTGACCAGGTGCGACTCCAGCGCGACGATGACCTCGTCGGCCTGTTTGGGCTTGCCGGTGAACGCGCCCACGATCCGGTCGCGCAGCCGCCCGACGCGGGCCTGCAGGTTGCGCATGAACTCACCGGTGCCGACCAGCTCCTGCCAGCGGGCCAGCACCTCGCCGCGGAACAGCGTGCCGTCCCGTACGCCGTGGTCGACCGCCAGCTCGGCCTCGCGGTAGGCGCTGTCGGCCGATCCGGCCAGCGCCACGGCCGCGGTGGCCTGCGCGTCGGCCTCCTCGGCCAGGCGCGTCGTGGTGGGGCCGAGCGCGGCGACCGCCCCGTCGACGGTCTGGCGCACCACGGCGGCGCGGGCGGCGGCGGAGCGGGCCAGCGAGTCCAGCCAGTCGCGCAGCGGGGCAACGGCCTGTTCGGACAGCAGCCCGTGCTGGTCGAGGCGTTGCTCGTCGACGACGAACAGCGGCACCCCGCCCAGGCCGTGCTCCTCCAGCATCTCCACGAGATGCGGGGCGACCTCGGCCTCGGCGCCGGGCGGCACCCGGTTGAGGATGATCGCGACGGCGGTGCCCCGGTCGCGGGCCGCGTGCAGCAGCTCCCACGGCACCGCGTCGGCATAGCGGACCGCGGTGGTGACGAACAGCCACAGGTCGGCGGCGGCCAGCAGCTGCTCGGCCAGGGCCCGGTTGTCCTCCTCGACGGAGTCGATGTCGGGCGAGTCGAGCAGCGCCACGCCGGGGCTGAGCACAGCCACGGGCATCACCAGCAGCCCTACGCCGCCCGCGTCAGCGCTGCCCGCGCGCCCGAGCCGGGGCAGCAGGTTGGCCTCGCTGAACCAGGCCGCATCGGACGGATGGCAGACCAGGACCGGGGCCCGGGTGGTGGGGCGGCGCGCGCCCGCCACGCTGACCGGCGCGCGCACCATGCTGTTGATCAGAGTGGACTTGCCCGCGCCGGTGGAGCCGCCCGCGACGGCGAGCAGCGGCGCGTCGAGGCGGGCCAGGCGCGGGATCAGGTAGTCGTCGAGCTGCCCGGCGGTGGCCTTGGCCAGGCTGACCGCGGCGGCCGACCCGGGCAGGGCGAGCGGGTAGCGGGTCGAGGTGATCGCGTCACGCAGTTGCGTCAGTGCCCCGCCCAGTCCAGCGCCCGCCATGCCCATCACATAACCAGAACGGCGCCAATCATGCGGGTTGGACGGCCGATACCCGGCGTGAAGTCATCGGCCGGAACGAGTATTACTGCGCTATGCTCTGGATATGACTAGCGAGGGCGGGGCCGCGACGCCAGGTGAAGGCAAGGCGGGCATGTTCCGCACCTCGATCACCATGCCGATCGACCTGGCGGAGTATGCGCAACGGCGCGCGGGCGGCAACCTGTCCGGCTACCTCGCGGACCTGGTCGCGGATCAGCGCCGCCGGGAGGCCGTCTGGGCCCGCCTGGCCGAGCACGGCTACGTCGGCGACCTGGCACCCACCGAGGCCGGCCGGGCCGAGATCCGGGCGCGGCTCCAACAGCACGCCGCCCGTAAGGCGCGCCGCGGCGACGGCACCGGGCAGCAGGCCGCGTGAGCATCGGCGTCGTGCTCGACACGTCCGCGCTGCTGGCACACCTGCGGCTGGAACGGGTCTCCGTCGGCGAGCTGATCGGTGAGGTCGGCGAGAACGGCGACCTGGTCGGCGTGCCCGCGCTGGCGATCGCGGACAGCCTGCACAAGCTGGGCGGCGAGGAGCTGTTCCGGTTGCAGCGGATGCTCGCCTGGGACGACTCCGGCATCGCCGTGCTGCCGTTCGGCGGCGCCGACGTGATGTCGCTGTACGCGGCCATGGGTGTGGTCGGCGGCGGACAGGGCACCGCCCAGGCCGTCGTTGAGGCAGGGCGGCACGGGTGCCTGTTGGCGACCGTCCAGCCCGAGGACGTCGGCTCCGGGCTGGACGCGGATGACGTCATCGTGCTGTCGTGACCGGATGACGACCTATGCGAGCAGGTCGATGACGGTGGGGTCGGCGTCGCGGGCGCGGCGGTAGACCGTCCACAGCAGAGCCAGGTCCTGCCAGGGCAGGCCGATGGGGGCGTACACGGTGGGGCGGTCGGTGCCGTCGTGGGCGGGCAGCTCGCCGCGCAGCACCTCGCCGAGCGTGCCCGCGGCGCCGTCGGCGGGCAGGCCCGCGTTGCCGAGGGCGCCCGCGGCGGCGGTCAGCTCCCGGTCGTCGACCACCACGCGAGCGTTCTGCAGCAGGTCGGGGGCCAGCTCGATCTTGCCGGGCTCGTCCGCGCCGAGCGTGGTGAAGTGCTGGCGCGGGCGGGCCTCCCCGGCGGTGAGCAGCGGGCGGCGGGCCCAGGTCGCCAGCACCACCACGTCGGCGGCGAGCGCCACCGCGGCCGCGCTCTCCAGGGGCAGCGCGTCGAGCGTGCGTACCCTCGACGGGTCGAGGTCGGTCGCGACGATCTCGCGCCAGGGGCGCAGCCGCCGCAGGCCCGCGGCGACCACCCGGGCCTGCGCGCCCGCGCCGACGAAGCCGAGGGTGACCGCGCCGGGGTCGGCCAGCAGGTGGGTGCCGAGCGCCGCGGCCAGGCCGGTGCGCCAGGCGGTGACGCTCGCCGAGTCGGCCAGCGCCAGCAGCTCGCCGGTCTGCAGGTCGTGCAGGCACACCACGCCGCGCAGGGCCGGTTCCGCGCCGGGGAACTTCGCGTTGACCTTCACCGTGTACGCGGGCACGCCCGGCAGCAGCCCCGGCATGAGGCACGTCGCCGTGCCCGGTCCGGGCAGGTCGGTCCGGGCCCGCAGCGGCGGCGACGGCGGGGCGGGCGCGCGGAAGCCCTCGCCGAGCAGCTCCAGCGCCTCGTCGACGTCCAGGGCCCGCTCGACCTCGGAGCGGCTGAGCAGCACGGTCACGATCAGACGCTAACGCCGCGCCGCCCGGCCGTGTTCGCGGACCGTTAACAAACAGCTCACAGCCGTGAACCGGCGTTTCGCGGTGCGTGCGCACGATCTTGCTGGCAGTTTTGTCCCGGTGCGATACGTGATGCGCCGCTGCCGGAGGCTCACCCTGCTGCTGACCGCCGCCCTCGCCCTGGCGGCGGGGCTGCCACTGCGCCCGGGTGCGGCCGCGCCGCCCCGCCCCGCCGCGGCGCCCGAGCGGCCCAACGTGCTGCTGGTCGTGCTCGACGACGCGCGGCCCGAGGCGATGGCGGCGCTGCCCCGCACCACGGAGTGGCTGGCCGACGGGACCGCGTACACGCAGGCGGTCGCGGCGACGCCGAGCTGCGGGCCGAGCCGGGCCACGCTGCTGACCGGCCGGTACGCGCACAACCACGGCGTGCTGCACCAGGCCGACATCGGCGCGCTCGACCACACCGCCACGCTGCAGCGCACGCTGCACGACGCCGGTTACGCCACGGCCGCCGTCGGCAAGTTCACCAACGGCTGGCAGCTGGAGCGGACCCCGCCCGGTTTCGACCACTCGGCGCTGGTGGGCGGCGGCTACACCGACGCCCGGTTCATGGTGGACGGGAGGCAGCGGCGCGTGCCGTACTCGACGACGTTCATCGGCGAGCAGGTCAACCGCTACCTGGACGGGTTCGAGGCGGAAGACGGCAAGCCGTGGTTCGTGTACGCGAGCTTCACCGCGCCGCACGCGCCGTACACCCCGGAGACCCGCTACGCCGCCCGGACGTTCGCGTGGCAGCCGAGCCCGGCGGTCGGCGAGGCGGACCGCGGCGACAAGCCCGCGTACGTGCGCCGCCACAAGGCCGACCAGGCCGCCGGGGACGTCATCCGCCTCGGGCAGCTGCGCACCCTGCTGTCCGTCGACGACGCGCTGGCCGCCGTCCGCGAGCACCTGGTCCGGCGGGGGGAGCTGGCGGACACCCTGGTCGTGCTGGTGTCCGACAACAGCAAGTTCTGGGGCGAGCACGGGCTGGACGAGAAGTTCATGCCGTACGCCGCCGCGTTCCGGGTGCCGCTCTACCTGTCCTGGCCGGGGCACGTCCCGGCGGGCGTCGACGACCGGCTCGCCTCGACCGTCGACGTCACCCCGACCGTGCTCGCCGCGGCCGGGCTCACCGCCGGATACCAGCTGGACGGCCGTGACCTGCGCGGCCCGGACCGGCGGGACGCGACGCTGCTGGAGTACTGGCAGGACTCGCACAACGGCGGCTACCCGACCTGGTCCGCCCGCTACGCGCCCGGAGACCACCAGTACACGGAGTACGTCGAGAAGGACGGCACGGCCGGGCCGCGGGAGTTCTACGACCTGGCGGCCGACCCGTGGGAGCTGGTCAACCTGCTCGGCGACAAGGACCCGGCCAACGACCCGGACACGGCCGGGGACGCGGCGACGCTGGCCGAGTGGCGGCAGTGCGCGGGCGCCGCCTGCCCGTGACGGTCAGCCGGCCGCCTGCCGCCAGGCGCGCAGCCGGTGCCAGGCCTCCAGGCCGTCGGGCACCCAGGTCCAGCCGCCCTCGGCCAGCCGCTGCTCGATCTCGTCCTCGGTGAGGAAGCCGTGCCAGGCGACCTCCGCCGGCTGCGGGTCGACCGGCAGCTCGCAGCGGACCTCGTACAGCGCGGAGAACCAGCTGTGCTCCGGGGTCTCGTACCGGAACGTGAACAGCGGCGCGGGCGCGGGCAGGCCGGTCACGCCCAGCTCCTCCTCGGCCTCGCGCAGCGCCGCCTCGTCGTAGGACTCCCCCGCGCCGACCACGCCGCCCACCCACATGTCGTAGTACGACGGGAAGACCAGCTTGTTCGGGGTGCGGCGGTGCACGAACACCCGCCCGGCCGCGTCGCGGGCCAGCACGAACACGCAGCGGTGGGTCAGCCTGCGGGCATACGCCTCGGCGCGCACGGCCTGCCCGACGACGCGGTCGTGCGCGTCGACGATGTCCAGCAACTCGTCCGCCGAGCGCGGCGCCTGCTCCCCCATGCCGCCCATTCAACACCCCGCGCCCGGCCGCCCGCCGGAGGGCGGCGGCATCGGCCGGACGCTGGAACAATGGGCGGCATGTCCGAAACCGACATCAGCGCCGACCTGGCGGCCTGCGCCCAGGCCCACGCCCGGCTGCACCAGACCCTGGACGGTCTCGACGACGCGGCGGTGCGCGCACCGAGCCTGCTGCCCGGCTGGACCGTCGGCCACGTGCTCACCCACCTGGCCCGCAACGCCGACAGCGTGGTCCGCCGGCTGGACGGGGCGGCTCGGGGCGAGCTGGTCGAGCAGTACGAGGGCGGCCAGCCGGGCCGCGCCGCGCAGATCGAGGACGGGCAGGGGCGCGGCGCGGCGGAGCTGGTCGCCGACGTGCTCGCCGCCGACGCGGCCGTCGAGGCGGCGTTCGCGCGCACGTCGGCCGAGGTGTGGCAGCGCCAGGTGAAGACCGGCGACGGCCGCCTGATCACCGCCTCCTACCTGCTGTTCGCGCGCTGGCGCGAGGTCGAGGTGCACCACGCCGACCTCGGCCTGAGCTACGGCTGGCAGCAGTGGCCGGACGGGCTGGTCGCCCGCTGGCTGCCGGAGCTGCTCGCGGGACTGGCCGAGCGGGGCGACGAGCGGGCCCTGGCCGCCTGGATGCTGGGCCGCGCCCCCGCGCCGGAGCTACGCCCGTGGGGCTGACCGGGCGGTGTCGCACCCGTTGGCTACCGTCACCCCCGATTCGATCTTCAGGAGGGTGACCTTGTCCGTTCCGGTGTTCCGGGTCGCGCCCGGCGACGCTTCCTCGCCGGTGATCCTGCACGTGCCGCACGCCTCCCGGCGGGTCGGCGACCCGGCCGCGGCCGGTCTGCTGCTGGACGGGGCGGCGCTGGCCGTGGAGCTGGACCACATGACCGACGCGCACACCGACCTCATCGCCGAGGGCGCGGCCGGTGCGGCGCGGCGGCGGCCGTGGTGCTTCGTCAACGAGTGGTCGCGGCTGATCGTGGACCCGGAACGCTTCCCCGACGACCGCGAGGTGATGCGAGCCGTGGGCATGGGCGCGGTGTACACGCGCACCTCCCACGGCGAGCCGCTGCGCGACCCGGAGCCGGAGCTGGAGCGGCGGCTGCTGGACGGCCACTTCCACCCGTACGCGGCGGCCATGACGGCGCTGGTGGACGAGCGGCTGGCCGCGACCGGCCGGGCGATCGTGATCGACGTGCACTCGTACCCGTCCCAGGCGCTGCCCTACGAGCTGCACGGCGACGGCCCCCGCCCGCCGATCTGCCTGGGCACCGACACCGCGCACACTCCGCCCCGGCTGCGCGCCGCCGCCCGCGAGGCGTTCGCCGGCTACGAGATCGCCCTGGACACCCCCTTCGCCGGCTGCTACGTCCCCCTCAAGCACTACGGCACCGACGCTCGCGTGACGGCGCTGATGGTCGAGATCCGCCGTGACCTTTACGCCGCCGAACCCGGCGGCGATCCGCACGACGGCCTCCCCCGCCTCGTCACCGCCCTGACCACCCTGATCGACGCCCTCTCCTGACCCGGATAACCGCGGGACCCGGGGCGGGCGGGCTGGCAGGATGTGGCGCGTGACGTATGAGGTGCGGCCGGTGCGGCCGGAGGAGCACAAGCTCGCGTGGGACCTGGGCAGCCTGGCGTTCGGGTATCACGAGCAGGCCATCCCGGACGGCTGGGCGGCCAGCGCGCCGGGCCGGACCACGCTGGGCGTGTTCGACGAAGCGGGACGGCTGGTCGCCAAGGCGGTGGACCGGGAGCAGGGCCAGTGGTTCGGCGGGCGGATCGTTCCGGTCAGCGGGGTCGCCGGGGTGGCGGTCGCGGCCGAGCAGCGCGGGCGCGGCCTGGGCCGGCTGGTGCTGACGAGCCTGCTGTCCGGTGCCCGGGAGCGGGGCGCGGCGCTCAGCTCGCTGTTCGACACCACCCCGCTGCCGTATCGGGCGCTGGGCTGGGAGGAGATCGGCGCGCTGACCTACCACACGGTGGCCGCGCGGGTGCTGGCCGAGATCCGGCCCGATCCGAAGATCACGCTGCGGCCCGCGACCGAGGCCGACATCCCGGCGGTGTACGAGCTGTACCGCCGGGTGGCGCGCGCGAGCACCGGCCTGATGGAGCGCTCCGGGACCCTGTTCGCGGCGACCCCGGCGCAGCTGCTGGCCGACTACCACGGCTTCACCGTCGCGCTCGACGGCGCGGGCGACCTGGTCGGGTACGCGAGCTGGGACCGCGGCCCCGGCTACGACGCGAGCGGCAAGCTCACCGTCGACGACCTGATCGGCGCCACCCCGGAGGCGACGCGCACGCTGCTGGCGATGCTCGGCGGCTGGGCCAGCGTCGCCCCGACCATCGTGCTCCGCCTCGGCGCCGAGGATCCGGTGTGGTCGCTGCTGGCCCGCGTGGACGCGAAGGTCGCCTCGGCCCAGCCCTGGATGCTCCGCGTGGTCGACGCCCCCGCCGCGATCGCCGCCCGTGGCTGGCCTCGCCATCTCTCCGGCACGGCCGACCTCTCGCTGACCGACGACGTCTGCCCCTGGCACCAGGGCGACTACCGCTTCGTGGTGGACGGCGGCGAGGCCCGCCTGGAGCCCGGCGGCACCGGCGCGATCCGCCTCACCCCGCGCGGCCTGGCCGCCTGGTACGCGGGCGCTGCCTCCCCCGACCAGCTCCGCCGCGCCGGCTTCCTCACCGGCGGCGACCCCGCGAGTGACGACCTCCTCCGCACCGCCACCGCCGGCCCCGCCCCCACCCTCCACGACTACTTCTGAAAGGAAGGGCACCTTCTTATCGCTTTGCGATGTAGAAGGTGCCCTTCCTAACCGCCGGAGGCCGTCAGTCCGCGGTGTCGGCCGCCGGAACTGTGGCCGGGCGGCTGCGGCCGATGGACAGGAGCAGGCCGAGAACCGTGAGGACGGCGCCCGCGGCGGCGGCGTACAGGGGCAGGTCGGCGGGGATGCCCAGGTACACGGTGATGCCGAGGATGCGGGACAGGCCCCACGGCAGCAGCGCCATCTGGTCGTTCCACACGGTCAGCGCCTTCTCCAGGCCGATCAGGGCGACCAGGCCCGCGAGCAGCCCGAGCGGCACGCCCGCCGCGGTGAGCGTCAGGCCGACGGCGCGGCGGCGGAGCAGGCCGTACCGGTCGCGCAGGACGACGGCGGTGGCCACGAACAGCCAGCAGAACCCGGCGAACGCGACCGTGACGTAGACCGTGCGCAGCGTCGGCGCGGTCCAGAACGCGAACCAGTACTTGCCCGGCCCCCGCCCGGCGAGCGCCGCCAGCAGCAGCACGCTGCGCAGCAGCGCGACGCCGCCGACCACGGCCCACAGGTGGAACGGGTCGCGCCTGCCGACGATCAGGCGTACCACCAGGGCGAAGAGCAACCACCCGCCGAGCGTCACCAGCAGATGCGCCGGTGCGGCGAACCAGGTGAAGACCCCCCGGGAAGCCACCAGCACCACGGCCGGGATCAGCCAGACCAGCACCCGGTCCGCGCGCGACGAAGGCGTCGGCAGCGCGGCGACCCGCCACGGCCGCACCGCGCCGAGCAGCAGCGCCCGGCAGGCCGCGCCGCCGAAGCCGCGGCCGCGCAGCCCGAGCAGCACCACGACCAGGAGCAGCGCCAGCAGCGCCCGCGCCGCCCACGCCATGGCCGGGTCCCGGTCGGCGCGCTCGGCGCCCAGGTCGGCGGCGGTGAAGTTGAACGCGGGCAGGTCCAGGTCGGTGCCGTAGCGCTGCCGGTGTACGTCGCGCGCGCCCTGGTAGGCCGTCTCGGCCAGCCGCCAGCCGTCCTTCGCCTCGCGCGAACCGGTGTCCAGCCACTGCGCGTGCCGCAGCACCATGGTCCGGTACGCGCCCAGCGTCTCGAACAGGTTCACCTGGTAGTCCAGGGTGCTGGTGAACTGCTCGCGCAGCCCGGCGTCGCGCCAGGTCGCCGGATCGGTCGCGGCGACCAGGTCCCGCATGCGGCGGGCCAGCGTGACGGCCTCGGCGCCCTCGTCGACGGCGGCCTCGATCCGCCCGCCGGTGACCGCGTAGATGCTGTCCAGCGCGGCGGAGTCGCCGGTCGGGATGTCCCACTCGAAGATCCACATCATCGGCGGCGGCTCCAGGCCGAGCGCCTTCACGGTCTTGTCCGCGTACGGGCCGACGTACAGCCCCCGCGTCACCGCCTGCCGGGACAGCGCCATGGCCTGCCCGATCGCGGCCACCGTGGCCGGGTCGCCGGAGAACGTGCGGTACGCCCAGTCCGCGGTGACCTGCGCCGGGTCGGCGGCCGGATCCCACGCGAAACGCGCGACGGCGTACGTGTTCAGGTCGTACAGCTGCCAGAAGCCGGTGCGCAGGTAGAGCGACATCGGACCCGCGCGCAGCGGGCCGCCGTCCTGGGTCCAGTTCCAGACGCCCTCGACCTTCGGGTTGGCGGCGAGGAACTCGCGCAGCGCCTGCCGGTGCAGCGGGCCGAGGTCGTTGGGCAGCGAGCCGAACGCCTCGAACTCCCGCCGGGCCTGGAACTCCACGATGCGCCGGTGCTCGCCCTGCAGCAGGGTCGTGTTCAGCGGCAGGTGGCTGTAGAAGTCGCCGAGGGTGTACTTGGTGGACACGATCAGGTGCGGGTCGTCGAACCCGCCCAGCACCTGCGCGTACGACTCCGGGTTGGTGTGCAGGTCGCCCACCGCGCCGACGCCCACGGTCCAGGTGCGGAAGATGACCTCCTTGTTCGCCGCGCCCGCCGTGTCGAGCATCGCCCGCAGCATCGCGCGCACGGACGCGTCGGTGGTGACCGCGAGCTTGGACGAGTAGTCCCAGCCGTCCTCGGCGTACACCTCGCCGCCCTCGCCGATGCGGATCATCAGCCCGTCCACGAAGGGCATGCTCTCGAAGAGCTCGGAGAGCCCGGCCTGGTAGACGGCCCACAGCCGGGGGTCGGCCACGTCCAGGCCGCCCACGGTCCGCGTCAGGTACGCCTCCAGCGGCGGCGACACCGCGAGCATGTCGGTGAGCATGAAGACCTTCACGCCCATGTCCTCCGCGTACCGGAAGACCGGGCCGAACGCGGCGACCATCGCCCTGGCCTGCTCGACGTGGGTGTCCCCGGCCGGGTAGACGGCGCGGCCGTCGCCGACCTTGGCGAACGTCACGTACTCCAGGAAACCGGGCACCACCACGCCGTTGTAGCCCTGCGCCACCGAGTGGTCGACGAACTGCCGGAACTGCGCGTCGATGCGCGCCACCGCGTTCGCGTCCACCCACGGCGCCCGGGGCAGCAGCGCCTCCTTCACCACGTCGGTGTTCAGGTTGTAGTCGTCGCCCGCGGCGAACCGCGCCGGGTCGGGCTCGCGGCCCACCGACCCCGCGTCGGTCAGCCGCAGCCCGAGCCGGGGCGTGATCAGGCGGTCGACGTCGGCGGCGGGCAGCGGCTCGGCGCCGGAGCGGATCCGGTCGGCCAGCCGGTACAGCCCCGCCGCGGTCCCCGCCATGTCGGCGCCCTCGACGGCCAGCTCGGCCCCACGCACACTGATCCGGTACGCCTCGGGCGCGGCGGCGAGGGTCGCGAGCACTCCCGCGCGCAGGCCGCGGACCGCGGACAGGTCGGGCGCGGCGGCAGGCGGTGCGCCGGCGTTCTGCGCGGTCGTGGCGCCTGCCGTCGTGGAGCCTGCCGAGGTCGAGCCCGCCGTACCGGTGGCGCCCGTCGCTGCCGTCGAGCCGGTCGTCGTCGTTGCACCCGCCGTGCCGGTCGAGGCAGGGGGCGTCACGGGCGCCGTCGTCACGGCCGGGCGGGGCAGGCCGCGGGCGGCCAGCGCGTCGGCCACGGCGGTGGCGGCCTTGGTCGTGCGGAGGTCGTCCGGCACGGTGAGCGACGTCAGCCGCGGCGCCGGGGCGACCGTGCGCGGTGGCGCGGCGGAGAGGTCCTCGCGCGGCACGGCGGCCGGGGTGTGGCTCAGGCCGAGCGCGTCTCCGACGCCCCAGGCCACGCCCGCGCCGAGCAGCAGCAGGACGACGGCGGCGGCAAGCAGGGGGTACGGCTTCCGGACCGGGGGAACGTGAATCACGCTCGCATAGTAGTGGTGCCACGGACCGACGTCTGATCACGATTCTCCAACGGAACCGGCGCCCGCGCTCACCGCTGCCCTGGCGGCCCCTGATCCGGTCCGGGCGGTCCGCACACCCGGTCCCTCCCGCCCCGTTTCGCCAGGTAGAGCGCCTCGTCGGCGAGCCGTGACAGCTCGTCGGCGGTGCACGCGCAGCGCGGATACGACACCACCCCGATGCTCGTGGTGACCGTGAGCGTCACGCTCGCGCACACGATCGGGCAGCGCGCGATCGCCACCCGCAGCCGCTCGGCGACCAGCACCGCCTCGTCCTGGTCACTGCCGGGCAGCAGCACCCCGAACTCCTCCCCGCCGAGCCGCGCCGCCACGTCCACCGCCCGCAGCTCCCGCGCCAGCAGCGCGGCCACGGTACGCAGCGCCTGGTCCCCGGCCGGGTGGCCGTACCGGTCGTTGACGTCCTTGAAGTGGTCCAGGTCCAGCATCAGCAGCGCCACCGGCGCGCCGGACCGCCGGGACCGGGCCAGCGCCTCGTCCAGCCGCTGGGTGAACGCGCGCCGGTTGTGCAGGCCGGTCAGCGGATCGCGTACGGCCAGCTCGGTCAGGGTCGCCTTCTGCGCCGCGATCCGCCCGGCCATGTCGTTGAACGCCGCCGCCAGCTCACCCAGCTCGCCGCGCGAACCGGCCCGGGCCCGCGCCGCGTCGTCGCCCGCGGCGAGCAGGTGCGCCGTCCGGGTCAGCCCGCGCAGGTCCCGCACCAGCCCTCGGGAAAGCAGGTAGCCGAGCAGCAGCGCGGCCGCCATCCCGGTGAGGCTCGCGCCCGCGATGACCTGCCGGGTGACGCCGCCCGCGGCGAGCAGCTCCCGGTGCAGCGGCGTGTACTCCAGCAGCACCGCGCCGACGATCCGGTCGTGCGCCGCGCGCAGCGGCACCGCCATCACCTCGATACCTTCCGGGAAGTCGGGGCTGACCTCCAGGAACGAGCGTGGCTGCCCGTCGCGCATGGTCGCGGCGACCTCGCCGCCGCCGTCGAGCGTGAACAGGCGGCCCTGGTCGTCCGGCAGCGCGTCGGCCAGGATCCGCCGGTCCAGGCCGACTATCTCCAGGTCGCGGCCGTCGTCACGCTGGACGCCGCTGACGTAGCGCTGCAGCTGCGCGGGCTGCTCGTAGAGCACCGGGCGGCCGGGTTCGGCGGGCTGAGCCACGGTGTGCGCGACCTGCTCGGCGACGTTCTCGGCCTCGATCTGTGCCGCGTGCAGGCTGGCCCGGTACTGCTCGTCCACCGCGACCAGGCCGATCAGCGGCAGCAGCAGCGCCACCGAGAGGAAGGCGACGGTCAGCCGCGGCCCGACCCGGGCCAGCGGCGCGAGCACCCAGGCCGGGTGCGGCCACGACGCAGCGTTCCAGCGGGCTCGCACCCGGTGCCGTAACGCCATCGACGGTCGTCGCGGCCGGTCGGCGGTATCGGCCTGCATTCCGCGCTCCTATGAGCGATCTCCCCAGGTCAGCGGCCTACCACTGTATCCCCGGCGGCTGAGCGCCCTTCCCGGCTTCCGGGGCCACCCTCCGGCGGCTCCCCGGCGCGCTCCCCGCACACCGCCGGCCCTGATCATGATCGCGGTCTCGTGTCGAAACCTCGGCTCCCAGCCCACCTTCTGACACGAGACCGCGATCAAACGCACGGCCGCCGGGCGGTCAGCGGGGCCAGCCCGCGAGTGCCGGCTCGGGCCGGGACGGGAGCGGCTCGGCGACCGCCGGGTCCGGGGCGCGCAGCTCGTCGATGCGGACCAGGATCACGCCGCCGATGATCAGGGCGCCGCCCAGCAGCTGGACCGGCACCGGCAGCTCGCCCAGGAACAGCCAGGCGAACAGCACCGCGAACAGCACCTCGGTCAGCCCGACGAACGAGGACAGCCGGGCGCCCAGGATCCGGGCCGCGCCGATGCCGGCCACGTACGAGATCACCGCGGCGACCAGGGACAGCCCCACGATCGGCACCAGCCAGCTCACCGTCTCCCCGGCGAACACCACGTCGCCGAAGTGCGCCCGCAGCGGCAGCGCGCCGAACGCGCCCAGCGCCAGCAGCACCACCGCGCCCACCGCCATGCCGCTGCTGGCCATGGCGACCGACGGCAGCTGCTCGTCGACCCGCGCGGAGAGCACGAAGTACGCCGCCAGGCCGACCGCCGCGCCCAGGCCCCACAGCACGCCGACCGGGTCGATGCGGTCGGATCCGGTCAGGTCCAGCACGAAGAACAGGCCCACCATGGCCGCGGCGGACCCGGCCAGGGTCAGCCGGCGCGGGCGCTGGCCGTGCCGCGCCCACATCCAGAACACGACGAGGATGATGCCGAGGTACTCCAGGAGCAGGGCGACCCCGATGGGTAGATACCGGACGGCGTTGAAGAAACCGACCTGTGCGCCCGCGACGGCGAGCAGCCCGAACAGGCCGACGCTGCTCAGGTTGCGGCGCAGCACGTGCCACCTGCCGCGCAGCGCGAGCACGGTGGGCACGGCGAGCAGGAGGGCGGCGATGCCCACCCGCGCCGCGACCGCGGCCTCGGCCGACCAGCCCGCCTCGATCAGCGAGCGGGCGAACGTGCCGGACGTCCCGAACGTGGCCGCGGACAGCAGGGCCAGGCCCAGGCCGACACCTGCGGAACGTTGGGTCTGCATGGAATTCACCTCGGTTCGGAGCACGCGTCGCGGCCGGGGCCGGCGTACCGCGTAATAAGCAAAACATCGCTATGCTCATGACAGTAGCCGAGCCCGTTGACAGGAGTCAAGATGCTCTTTGCCCATGACACGGAGGTGGCGCTCGTGGCGGCGGCGGCGCTGGTCAACACCGCCGGCTCCGACGGCGAGAAGCTGCCCGACATGGCCGCGCTCGACGAGTTCTTCCAGGCGTACGGGTGGACCGGCCGCCGCGAACACACCGCCGCCGAGCTGCGCGGGGTGCACGAGCTGCGCCCCCGGCTGCGCCGGATCTGGGAGCTGGGCGAGGCCGGCAAGGATGAGATCGTCGAGATCGTCAACGCGCTGCTGCGCGAGACGAACGCGCTCCCCCAGCTGGTCAAGCACGACGAGTGGGACTACCACCTGCACGCCACCCCGTCCGACGCGCCGCTGGCCGCCCGGATGGCGGTCGAGGCCGCGATGGCGCTGGTCGACGTGGTACGTGCCGGTGAGCTGAGCCGCCTGCGCATCTGCGAGCTGCCCGGCTGCGGCAACGTCGTGGTCGACCTGTCCAAGAACCGCTCGAAGCGCTTCTGCGACACCGGCTGCGGCAACCGCGCCGCCGTCACCGCCTACCGCGCCCGCAAAGCCGCCGCCGCCCGCCCCACCCCCTGACCCCCCGCCCCGCCCGCCCGGCCGCCGGGCCGCCCGCCGGGCCGCCCGGCGATGATCGTTCGACTTGCCAGGCAATCGGGCGAAAGCGCGCTCAAGATACGCCCAGGTGCCAGGCAAGTCGAACGATCATGGGGAAGGCCCGCGCGCGAACGATCACCGCGGGGGGCGGTCAGGTGAGGAGTTGGAGGATGGCGGCGAGGCCGATCACGACGATGAGGGCGCGCAGGGCGGTGGGGGGCAGGCGGCGGCCCCAGCGGCCGCCGACGAGGCCGCCGGCGACCGAGCCGGCCGCGATCAGCAGCGCGGGCTGCCAGGCCACCATGCCGAGCGCGATGAACAGCAGCGCGGCGACCCCGTTCACCAGGCCGGCCAGCAGGTTCTTGATGCCGTTGACCCAGACCAGGTCGGTGGACAGCAGCACGCCGAGCAGCCCGAGCAGCAGCACGCCCTGGGCCGCGCCGAAGTAGCCGCCGTACACGCCCGCGCCGAAGACGCCGAGCAGCAGCAGCGGCCCGACCCGGTGCGCGCGGTCCGGCTGCCGGGCGGCCAGCCTGCGGGCCAGCCACGGCTGCGCCACGACCAGCACCAGCGCCAGGCCGATCAGCACCGGCACGATCGCCTTGAACGCGCCCGGCGGCAGCCACAGCAGCAGCACCGCGCCCACGATCGCGCCGAGCACCGAAGCGGTGCCGAGGCGCAGCAGCAGCGGGCCGTGCCCGGCGAGGTCCTTGCGGTAGGCGTACGCCCCGGACAGCGAGCCCGGCACCAGGCCGACGGTGTTGGAGACGTTGGCGACCACCGGCGGGTAGCCCAGGGCCAGCAGCACCGGGAAGGTCACCAGCGTGCCGGAGCCGACCACCGCGTTGATGCCACCCGCCGCCGCGCCCGCGGCCAGCACCACCAGCGACTCGCCGAGGCCGAGCGTCCAGTCCATGCGCCACGCCTTCCCCGGGCCTGGTCGCCGCCGTCCGGTCGCCGCCCACCCGGTCCCTCGGTACCAGATGTCCAGCAGCCTAGGCCCGCGACGACCGCGCGCCCCCGCCCTGCGGCGAAGATCACGTGCGGGTCACTTGTAGCCGAACATCTGGGTCCAGTAGTAGCGGTAGGTGCCGCCGGTGGCGCGGCCCACGCCCATGGACTTGGACGAGCAGTTCAGGATGTTGGCCTTGTGGCCCTTGGAGTCCATCCACTGCTGGAAGGTGGCCTTGGCGGTGGCGTTGCCGGCGGCGATGTTCTCGGCCGAGGGCGTGTCGTAGCCCGCGGAGCGGGCGCGGTCCCACGGGGTGACGCCCTCGGGGGTCTCGTGGGAGAAGTAGTCGCGCTTGGCCATGTCGGCGCTGTGCCCGCGGGCCGCCTTGTCCAGCTTCGGCTCGGCCCGCAGCGCCTTGCAGCCGGCCTTCCGGCGGGCGTCGTTGACCAGCGCGAGCATCTGCCCTTCCAGGGTGGTCGGCGCCTTGCTGGGGCTGGGCTTCGCCGACGGCGACAGCGTGGGCGAGGCGGCGACGCTCGGGTACGCCGACGACGGCGCGACGGAGGCGCCCGGCGTGGACCCGACGGGCCCGGTGACCGCCGCGGCCAGGCCCGTGCCGTCGACCTCGGCGCCGCCGGGCAGCGGGCCGATCGCGTACACCCCGGCCACCACGGCCGCCGTCGCGGCACACGCGAACGCGATCTTGGCGGGCAGCGCGAGCGACCACCCCGCGGTCCGCACCGGCGCGGCGCCGGGCACCGGCCCGTCGGCGAGCACGAACAGCGCGGCGAGCAGCGCGTACGCCCCGTTGTGCGCGCTGAGGCGGCGGCACTGGCCGCAGTCGCGCACGTGCCGCTCGACGCGGGAGCGCTCGCGGGAGGTGAGCCGGCGGCGGCCGTGCACGATCGCGTCGAGCCCGGCGCAGCGGCCGTGCCGGCGGGCGATGAGCACCGTGCGCACCGCGCCGCCGAGGGCCGTCCGGGAGCGGTGCACCAGGACCGCGGCGTGGGCGGTGCCGACGCCGAGCACCTCGCCGATCTCCCGGCTGGACAGCTCCCAGCGCACGGCCAGCTCCAGCACGGCGCGCTGGCGCGGCTGGAGGCCGTGCGCGGCGGCCCAGACCAGCTCGGCGGCCTCGCGCTGCTCGGCGGCGCGCTCGGGATGGCGGCCGGGGGCGTCGTCGGGCAGCAGCGTGGCGTCGGGCAGCGGCGCGGGCACGGTCTGCGCCACGGCGCTCATGGACCGCTTGTACGCGATGGAGAACAGCCAGGTCCGCACCGCCTGCGGATCACGCAGCTTGGCCAGGTCCCGCCAGGCGATCAGGAAGGTCTCCTGCACCAGGTCCTCGGCGAGGTGGTGGTCACCGACCTGCCGGTACACAAAGCCGAGCAGGCCGGGGCGGTACATGCGGTACAGCCGGTCGAAGGCTTCCCGGTCTCCTGCCGCGGCGGCCCTGGCCAGGGACGTGTCTGACCGCATGACTGCCTCCCGAGGTAGCGGTTCGTCGCTAGTAGGTCTCGCCACCGGCCGGGTCATTACACCCAACGCGAGAATTTCTGTCCACGCGAGGCAGAAATGTCAGCCCCCGCCCGTACGGTGCCCGGATGATCGACGAACCTCTCGTACCGGTGGTGCGCACCCGCCCGCCCGAGGACGGCACCGAGCGGCAGACGCTCACCGGCATGCTCGACTTCCTGCGGGCCACGGTGCTGCTCAAGGTCGCCGGGCTGACCGACGAGCAGGCGTTCTCCCGGCCCGTGCCCGCCTCCGCGCTGACCCCGGCCGGCCTGGTCAAACACCTGACCGGGGTCGAGCGCTTCTGGTTCGGCATCGACTTCGCCGGGCTGGACCTGCCGTGGCCGTGGAGCGCGGAGCAGCCGCACGGCGGCTTCCCGCTCGCACCGGACGACACGCTCGCGGACATCGTCGCGGCCTACGAGACCGAGTGCGCGCGGTCCCGCACGGTCGCCGAGGGCGCTGCCGACCTGGACGAGCGGGCCCACGGCGAGGGCAACAGCTTCACGCTGCGGTACGCGCTGACGCACATGATCGAGGAGACCGCACGGCACTGCGGCCACCTCGACCTGATGCGCGAGAGCATCGACGGCCAGGCCGGGCAGTAGCTCAGTACACCGACAGGTGCACGTGGTCGGTGTGGTCGCTGGACGGCGAGTCACCGCACGACGAGCCGGTCGGCGAGTATCTGCGCCACCCGGAGCTGGGCAGCCACACCTGGCAGAACCAGATCACGTACATCACGCCCAGCCTGCTGGCGTTCTTCACGAAGAACGACGCGAGCTTGTTGCCATAGGTCCGGGCGTCACCCGAGGCCGTGCCACCGAAGCCGCCGCCCGACGCGACGGCGAAGTCGCAGGCGCGGCCCTTGGGGTGCTCGTACATGTCGCCGGGCCGCCAGCACGCGGTGAACCGCTTGAACCCGGCCTTGCGCGCCTGCTCGTAGGCGTGCAGCAGGCGCGGCGTGATGCACGCCGGGGCGGGCTTGGTCGGGTCGTTGATGCTGCAGATCTCCTTGGGCCAGGTGCCGTCGGCGTTGCGCGGCGCGGGGATCGCCAGCGGCGAGCCGGGCTCGACCCAGCCCCGGGTGGCCTCGCCGCCGACCGCCGACAGCGCCTTCTCGGCGGCCTTGCGCAGCTTGGCCATCTCCCTGGTCTGCTTGGCCTGCTCGGCGACGGCGGCGTCGACGGCTGCCTTCGCCTCCTCGATCTCCTTGCGGGCCGCGACCATCTCGCCGATGCGGGCCTCGTCGCGGGCGGTCATCCGCTCCAGCGCGGCCGTGCGGCCGAGGAAGTCGTCGGGCGAGTTCGCGTTGAGCATGACCCCGATGACGCCCAGCCGGCCGGACTTGTACGCCTCGGCGGCGTACTTGACGACACTGGACCTGCTGCGCGTGTAGCGGTTCTCGGCCGCGGCCATCCGCTGGTTGAGCGCGACCTGCTCCTTCTTCGCCTTGGCGAGCGCGGCCTCGGCCTCGAGGTACTGCCCGGCGACGCTCTCCAGGTTCTGGCGCAGCTGGGCGATCTTGGCGTTGGGGATCTCGTTCGGCTCGGCGTACGCGGACACCGGGAAGCCGGTGATCAGCACGACGGCGGCGAGCACAGCGGCCAGCAGGGACGCGGGACGGGAACGCGGGCGGCGCACCGGGGCAGGCACGTACAGGGTCCTTCCGTCGCCCGTCGCGCGGAAGGGGGATGCGCGACGGCGGCCGCCGGGGGTCGGAGGGGCTGGGCGCGGCCGGAAGGCAGACTACCGCGACAGCGCCGCGTCCGGAAAGCCTCCGAGCGTCGCGGTCCGTGACGACGGACAGTGATCCACCGCCTTCAGCCCGAGTTTCCGCAGCTCGCACTGCCACCAGGTGGCGATCTACTCACGGACGGTGACATAGCGCACCGACAATGGCACACCACCCGGCCCCGGCTCCCCACCCGCGAGGGGAGTTGCTCCGCGCCCGCGAGCGGAGTCCGCACCCGCGATGGCGTGAGGCCGGCACCCCCGGTGCGATGATCAGGAGTTCGTGTCACAAAGTGCGGCTGGACCACAGGTTTCGACACGAAGTCGCGATCATGACCCGGCAGACCAGACTTTTCGACACGAGACCGCGATCATGCGGCGCCGGGACCGCGCTTTCTGACACGAAGTCGCGATCATGCGCGATGAACGCCGCGGCGCGGGTCAGTCGGTGCTGGTGGTGGCGCGGGTGCGGGCGGCGGCGAGGAAGGCGATCACGCCCGCCGCGAGCAGCGGCAGCCCGATCGTGGCCAGGGCCAGCACGCCGAGCACGCACAGCAGCACCCCGGTCACGACCAGGGCCGCCGTCCGGCGCCGGGTGGTGCGCCACGCCTGTCCCGCCAGCAGGGCCGCCAGCAGCAGCCCGCCGGTGAACCAGGCGACCGGCGCGCCGCCCTGCGCCACGATGAGCGCGACGTACGCGCCCAGAGTCAGCAGGGTCAGCAGCAGCACGACCAGCGCCAGCCGGCCGGCGACCTGCTGCTGACCCGTCGCCATCAGGGTTGCCCGGTCAGCGACCGCGCTTGGCCCGCACCTCGGCGAGCCGCTCCTCGAGGATCTCCTCGAGCTCCTCGATCGAGCGCCGCTCCAGGAGCATGTCCCAGTGCGTACGCGGCGGCTTGACCTTCTTCTGCTCCGGCTCGGAGCCGTCGACCAGCCGCGCCACGCTGCCGTCGAACTTGCACTCCCACGTCGAGGGCACCTCGGCGTCCATCGCGAACGGCACCTCGAACCGGTGGCCGTTGCCGCAGGAGAACTCCCGCGTCTGCCGCGGCGCGAATTCGGTGTTGCGGTCCGACTCGTAGCTGACCGCGCCCAGTCGGCTGCCCCGCAGCACGCGCTCGCCCATACCCGCTCCTCACGGTTCGACTTTTCTTCCCGTGACGAGACGACACGGGTGCCGGTGGTGTTCCCTTTCGGGGTCCCACCCGCCGTGGCCGCTCACGCGGCCCGGGACACAGTATGACCCTTTCGCATCCCGCGCGACCACGGCAACGCAGGGTGACCGTCTTCATGCCGCGTGGCGCGGCCCGGTCAGGCCCCCGCCGCGTCGAGCCGGGCGGCCTGCTCGTCGCTCAGCACCACGTCCAGCGCCGCGTACGCCGAGTCGTACTGCTCCAGCGTGCGCGGCCCGATCAGCGGGACGACGGACGGCTGTGCGCGCAGCAGCCAGGCCAGCACCACCTGGTTCGGCGCGGCGCCGACCTCGGCGGCGACCTCGGCCAGCACGGCGAGCCGCGCCTCGGCGTCGGGGCCGCGGTAGGCGTCCATCGACCAGTGCCCGGCGCGCTTGGCCGCCGAGTCGTAGACGCCCTTGAGGATCGGCGAGTACGCCACCAGCGTCAGGTCGTCGTGCTCGCGCAGGTAGTCGAGCTGCTGGCCGTCCACGATGGAGGAGTTGTCCAGCCCGGCGCGCGGGCGCAGGTAGGTGTGCTGCTGCTGCAGCGCCACCGGCGCGGGCCAGCCGTTGCGCGCGCACAGCTGCCGGATGCGCTCCAGCCGCCAGGTGCGTACGTTCGACCAGCCGACGTACCGGGTCTTGCCGGCGGCGACCAGCCCGGCCAGGGCCTCCAGGGTCTCCTCCAGCGGGGTGCGCCGGTCGTCGACGTGCACGTAGTAGAGGTCCACGTGGTCGGTGCGCAGCCGGCGCAGGCTGTCGTCGAGGGCCTTGACCAGGGTCGCCGCCCCGGCTCCCTCGAACCGGCGGCGGGCCAGGTCCCAGTCGGGCTCACCACCGGACCACAGCCCGTCCTGCTCCCAGACCATGGCGCTGCCCTTGGTCGCCAGGAAGACGTCGTCGCGGCGGCCGGTGCGGTCGAACCAGCGCCCGAGCAGCTCCTCACTCTCGCCGCCGAGGCTGCCCTCGCGCGACCACCACGCGTAGCAGTTGGCGGTGTCGAGGAAGTCCCCGCCCGCCTCGGTGTAGCGGTCGAGCATGGCGTACGACGTGGGCTCGTCGGTGGTCGTACCCATGATCATGCAGCCCAGCGAGAGCTGGCTGACCTGCTCGCCGGTGCGGCCGAGTGCCACCTTCTTCATGTCGGTCCCCCTTGTCCACGGCTTGACCCGACCCACGCTAGGAGCTGGAGCGCGCTCCAGGTCAAGCGCGCTCCAGCCGCGATGATCAGGCCGCGCCGGAGTCGCCGGTGAGGGACAGGTAGCGGTAGCCGAGGCGGGACAGCCGGCCCGGGTCGAGGGCCAGCCGCCCGTCGAGCAGCACCGGGTTGTTCATCAGGCCGACGAACTTGCTCCAGTCCAGCTCCAGGTACTGCGCCCACTCGGTGCACAGCACCACCGCGTCGCTGTTGTCGAACACCTCGTCGAGGCTGTGGCACAGGTGCTCGGCCAGGTCGGGGTGCTCGCGCCGGAAGCGCTCCGCGGCGACCGGGTCGTGCAGCCGGATCCGGGCGCCGCGGGCCAGCAGCAGCCGGGCCACGTCGACCGCGGGCGAGTCGCGCAGGTCGTCGGTGTTGGGCTTGAACGCCAGCCCGAGCAGGCCGATCCGGCGGCCCTTGAGGATGCGCAGCTCCTCCATCAGCCGGTCCACGACCAGGGTGCGCTGGCGCTGGTTGACGTCGCGGGCGGCCCGCACGATCGGCATGTCGTGGTGGTACTCGGCGGCGGTGGCGATCAGCGCGGCGGTGTCCTTGGCGAAGCAGGAGCCGCCCCAGCCCAGCCCGGCCTGCAGGAAGCGCGAGCCGATCCGGGCGTCCAGGCCGGTGCCCCGGGCCACCTGGACGATGTCGGCGCCGACCTTGCCGGCCAGCCGCCCGATCTCGTTGATGTAGCTGATCTTCAGGGCCAGGAACGCGTTCGCGGCGTACTTGATCAGCTCGGCGGAGGCGAGGTCGGTGGAGACCAGCGGCACGGCGTCGGTCTGGTCCGGCCGGGGCAGGAAGGACGGCGGGGTGAACGACTGGTTGAGCACGGTCCGGTAGAGCCGGGCCAGCACCTCCAGGCTGCGCGGGTTGTCCGAGCCGATCACGATGCGGTCGGGGTAGAGGGTGTCGTGCAGCGCCGAGCCCTCGCGCAGGAACTCCGGGTTGGACGCGACGGCGAACTCGCCGGCCGCCCGGCGCGCGTGGTGCTGCTCGTATGCGTCGCGCAGGATCGCGTCGACCCAGTTGCCGCTGCCGATGGGCACCGTGGACTTGTTCACCACCACGGTGAAGCCGTCGCCTACGGTGCGGCCGATGCTCTCGGCCGCCGAGCGCAGGAAGCGCAGGTCCGGGCTGCCGTTGGCCAGCGACGGGGTCTGCACCGCGACGAAGACGACCTCGGCCCCGGGCACGCCCTCCTCGTAGCTGGTGGTGAAGGTCAGGTTGTGCGCGGCCTCGGCCATCAGCTCGTCGAGGTGCGGCTCGTAGATGGGCGGGCGGCCGCCCCGCAGCTGCTCGATCTTCGACTCGTCCAGGTCGATGCAGGTCACCTGGTGGCCCAGGTAGGCCAGGCTCACGCCGGTGGTGAGGCCGACATAACCGGTGCCGACCACGCAGACTTTCATGTTGGGTCCCTTCCCGAAGACGGCGAGATCCCGACAACCTACCGGCATTCGGACATCCCGACAGACCCCAACGAGTCTCCACAACCCACCGAAACGAAACAGGGCCCCGCCGTGTTCGGCGGAGCCCTGTTCACGTTTACCTGATCAGCTGGTCGGGAAATTGTCTGCGGTACGGATCCGGTTGCGCACGAAGTTGCCGGACTCGGTCAGGTTCGCGGTCCCCGCGTAGCTGCCGCCGGCGCAGGTGCCCGGCCGGAACGCCGCGCTGCCCTCGTTGGCGTCGGAGTACGTCCAGTTCGCGTAGCTGATCTTCAGCCGGTCCATCAGGTCGAACCAGGCGGTGCTGCTGGACTGGTCGACCGCGCCGCCGCCGGTGTAGGTGACGGTGCCGAACTCGGTGACGAACATCGGCAGCGACGCCGCCGCACGCTCCAGCTCGCTGCGGTAGTTGGCCTGGTGCGAGGCGGCGTAGAAGTGGAACGCGTACATCACGTTGGCCGCGTTCACCTTGTTGTTGATCACCTCGGTGGCGTTGCCGCCCTCGGACACGCCCAGCGACGACCAGGCGCGGGTGCCCACGATGACGACCGCGTCCGGGTCGTTCGCCCGGATCACCGGGATGACCTGCTCGGCGTAGCTCTTGATGGTGCTCCAGCTGACGCCGTTCGGCTCGTTGGTGATCTCGTAGATGACGTTGTTCTTGCTCGCGTGGCGGGCCGAGACCGCCGCGAAGAACGTCTTCGCGCGCTCCAGGTTGTACATCGGGTCGCCGGGCGTGAGCGTGTGGAAGTCGATCAGCGCGTACAGGCCGCGCTCGGTCGCCTCCTCCACCAGGTTGTTCACCTGGTTGGTGAACCCGGAGGGGTTGGTCTCGTAGCCCTGCTCCTGCACGTACATCGAGATGCGGAGCAGGTCGGCCAGCCAGTCGGAGGCCAGCGCGTTGAGCGAGGCGTCGTTGTAGCAGTTGCCGAACCACTGGAGGCCGTGCGTGCTCATGCCGCGCAGCTGGATCGGGCGGTTGTACTGGTTGCACAGGTTGACCCCGCACACCCGCAGCTGCCCGTTGATCGCCACCGGGGTCTGCCCGGTGGGCTGCGACGGGCTGGCCGAGGGCGAGCTGGACGGCCGGGGCGACGCCGACGGGGACTGCGTCGGTCCGCCCGACGGCGTGCTGGTGGGGCCCACCCCGCCGGTGCAGGTGACGCCGTTGAGGGTGAACACGGTCGGGAGCGGGTTGGCGGTGGTCCAGCTGCCGTTGAAACCGATGTTCGCCGACGCGCCGGTGGCCAGGGCGGCGTTGTAGCTCATGCTGGCCGCGGTGACCGCGGCGCCGCTCTGCGCGTACGTCGCCGACCAGCCCTGGGTGACCTTCTGACCGGCGTCGGGGAACGTGAAGCCCAGCGTCCAGCCGTTGATGGCGTCGCCGAGGTTCTTGATGGTGATGTTGGCGGTGAAGCCGCCCTGCCACTGGTTCACGGTGTACGTGACCGAGCAGCCGGCCGCCGCCATCGCGTTCACCGCGGGCAGCGCCGCGGCCAGGCCGAGCGCCAGCGCACCGGCGGCCGTGGCGGCGACCAGGCCGCGCCGGGACGCGCGCGACAGGAGTCTCATGACGAGCCTTTCGTCAGGGGATCGGGAGCGGAAACGCCCCGGCACCTCCCGCCGGGCAACGAGAGTGACCAGGAAAGAACCAGGTCAACGACCGGGAGCGCTCCCACAGCACGGGAGCTTAAGCCGCCTGAAACGCCTTCGCAACATCTACATCCATCGAGTGCAGATCGGACCCGATGACCCGTGAAACTTTCACCGCCCATACCCGGGCATCGGAGGCTGGCGATCTCGCCTCCGGGCGGCACGGACGTGGGCTACATTACGCAAACCAGGGCAATGGGGCCTGATGCGGCGCTCGGGCGATATGGGACGGCGACATGAACGAGAATCCCGGAAGGTTCACCCGCCGCACCGCGCTGCGCGCGCTCGCCGCGGGCTCCCTGGCCGCCGTCCCCGGCCTCGCCGGGTGCAGCCGCACCGAGGAGGCGGCACCGTCGCGGGTCGGCCCCACGATCAACCACTACGGCCTCACCCCGAACGACTTCGCCCTGCTCAACCTCAAGGCCGACAGCTGCCAGGCGTGGGAGGACGGGTTCCGCACCGCGGCGACCAACGCCGATCCCCGGGTGTACGAGTGGTGGCACACCGAGCTGACCGGCGAGGACGGCATCGTGGTGGCCTTCACCCTGAAGACCCGCCCCGGTGACGGGCTCACCGCCGAGGCCGACCGCCGCCCGGCGGTCAACCTGCTGATCACCACGCCGTGGGGCAACGAGTTCAGCGTGTTCCGCACCTACAGCTGGAACGAGTTCTCCAGCGCCACCGACCGCTGCGACGTGAAGGTGGGGCCGTTCCGGCTGACCGGCGACCTCAACGGCTACCAGCTGCGCGGCTCGGCGGACAACATCACCCTGAACCTCGACCTGATCAGCCTCGCGCCGCCGTTCCGGCCCGGCACCGGGCACGTCTACCTGGGCGGGCCCGACGACTACCAGGCCTGGTACGCCGCCATGCCGTCCGGCAAGGCGCAGGGGCACATCGTGTTCTACGACGAGAAGCGCGACTTCACCGGCACCGCGTACCACGACCACACCTGGGGAAACGTGCCGCTGCCGCAGTTCGTGGAGCGCTGGCGTACCGGCATGGGCGTGGCCGACCGGTACTCGGTGGTCGCCCGCGACATCCACCTGCGCGGCACGTACGACTCCACCGACCTGACGGTGCTGCTCATCGACGACATCGAGGCGAAGAAACGGCTGGTGGCCGCGTACGCCGACGACACGCTCAACGCGACGGAGATGCAGTCCGGCACCGACGACGGCTCGTTCCCCGAGGTGAAGTGGAACTACACCGGCGAGAACTCGGCCGTCGTCACGCTGACGGCGGGCGACCGGCTGGTGCCGGGACGGCCGTACGTCAACGGCAGCGGCGCGGTGCTCCAGGCCTCACGCAGCGGCACCGAGCGCGGCGGCACCCGCAAGCCCGCCTGGTACGAGCGCAGCGAGGCCGAGGTCAGGCTCAGCCTCGGCACCATGGGCCCCGGCTACCGCGTCACCGGCACGGGCACTCTCGACAACGCCCAGTTCGGCCTGCTCAACACCCAGCCGGCCCCCAAACCCTCCCCTTCCTGACGAGAAGAAAGGGCACCGTCGCGGCGAGTAGACAGTGTCTACCGCAGCTGGTAGACACTGTCTATGGCCGATCCGGACACCACGCTGCGCGACCGCCTGGTCGCGGTGGGCGTCGAGCTGGTCACCAGCGACGGCACCGGCGCACTGACCCTGCGCGCGATCGCCCGGCGAGCCGGGGTGTCGCACGGAGCACCGCGCCGCTACTTCCCGACGCACCTGTCGCTGCTGTCCGCCATCGCCCGCGAGGGCTACCTCGACCTGGGCCGCCGCCTGGCCGGGCTCGGCGACGACGCCGACCCCCGCGCCGCGCTGCTCGCCCTGGGCCGCCGCTACCTCGACTTCGCGCACACCCAGCGCGGCATGTTCGAGCTGATGTTCCGCCACGAGCTGCTGCGCGGCAACCAGATCGGCCTGCGGGAGGCCAGCCGCGAGCTGTTCGGGGTGCTGGTCGGCCTGGTCGGCCGCGCCCGCGCGGGCGTCCCGGCTCCCCCGGCCGTCGTCGTCGCCGGTGCGCTGTGGGCCAACCTGCACGGCATCGCCCAGCTCTGGCAGTGGGGCAGCCTGCAGATGACCGTGCAGACCGAAGACGTCGACCCCCTGCTGCGCGCCGCGCTGGACGCCCACCTGGGCCCGGCCTGACCTAGGAGGACCCGTGTCGATCCAGACCGCCACCCGGATGGTGCTGACCCCGATCTCGCGGCTCGCGTTCCGGCCCGTCGTCGAGGGCCGCGAGCACGTCCCGCCGGACGGTCCGCTGATCCTGGCCGCGAACCACCTGTCCTTCCTGGACAGCTTCATCATCCCGCTGATGACGCCCCGCCGGGTCGCGTTCCTGGCCAAGGCGGAGTACTTCACCGGCACCGGCCTCAAGGGGCGCCTCACCCGCTCCCTGCTCACCGGCCTGGACGCCATCCCGGTCCAGCGCGGCGGGCACCGTACCGCCCAGGAGTCCCTGGAGCTCGCGCTCGACGTGCTCCAGCACGGCGGCGCGTTCGGCATCCACCCGGAGGGCAGCCGCTCCCGCGACGGCCGCCTCTACCGCGGCCGCACCGGCGTGGCCTGGCTCGCCCTCGCCTCCGGCGCGCCCGTGGTCCCCGTAGCCGTCCTCGGCACCGACCGCATCCAGCCCGTCGGCGCGCGCCTGCCCCGCCCCGGCCGCATCACGGTCCGTTTCGGCGCACCGCTGCGCTTCGAACAGCCGCCGGGCATCAGCGTCGGCCGCGCCCGCCGGCAGGTCACCGACGACATCATGGCCGCCATCCAGCACCTCTCCGGCCAGCAGCCCGCCGAAGCCTTCAACGACCTCGCCCTGACCCCCTGAAAGGAAGGGCACCTTCTTAACGCTTTGCGTAGTAGAAGGTGCCCTTCTTAACCTGGCCTGGTGGTGGTGATCCAGCGGATCAGGGTCGTATGGCGGCAGGACGAGCGCGGCGCCGCGCACGCCGGCCTACGCCGCAACGTGCCCCGGGTGCTGCCGCTGCCCGACCCGCTGCCCGAGGACGCGGTCGTGGTGCACGACGTCGTCGCGGACTCCAGCTCCGGCTACCGGCTGTCCGAGCGCGTCCTCTCCGGCACCAGTGCCGCAGCAGCCGTCCCCCTCGAACTGACCCCGGCCGACGACGGCGTCACCATGTACGCCACCGGCAGCGGCGCCGTGTACCCGCGGGGTGGCCACCGGCGGCGCCTGTTCACGGTCGCCGAGCATCAGGTCGGGCTCTACCACGCCAACTTCCGTTTCATGGGCTGCGCCTGCTCAGCCCAGTGGTGGTACGAGGACTGGACGGTACGCGTCGGCAACGCCGCCGCCCATCCCGGCCTGTTCCTGGAGCGCACCCCACGACAGGTCGCCGACCACCGCGTGAGCCTCTACGGCGGCCGGCCCACGAATGGCGCGCACTTTCGGGGAAACTGAAGGTATCCAGCAGCACGAACTCGCAGTTTCCCCGAAACCGCGGGCCTCGGCCGGGCGCGGACGCCCGAAAGGGCGCCTTCTCGACGCGGAGCGTTGAGAAGGCGCCCTTTCCTTACTTCACATCAGTTGCCGGTGAAGGTGAAACCCGAGCCCGGCTGGGTGACGATGTTGCCGTCGGCCGAGTTCGTGATGGTGACGTTGGTCAGCGTCGCGCTGCCGCGGGCCTGGGCCATGGCCAGGATGCCCGCGCCGTTGTTCGAGTCGTCGATCTTCACGTTGGTGATGACCACCCCGGGGATCTCGCCGGACTTGAACTGGATGCCGTCGTACGTCGAGTCGTAGATCTCGGTGTCGCGGATGGTGACACCCGGGATCGGCACCGTCGCCGCGAACAGCGTGATCGCACCGAACTCCTGGTCCTCGTTCCAGAAGGCGCCACCCGTGCGGTAGAGCGCGTTGTTGGCGATCAGCGTCTGACCCGTGAAGGGGATCGGGTCGTGGTCGGTCGCCAGCATGATGCCCGGGTAGTTCATGGTGTCGTAGATCAGGTTGTTCTCGATCTTGTTGCCGTAGCCGCCGTAGACCGCGATGCCGTTCGCCCGCCACGGCAGCTGCACCGTGTTGTTGAGGAAGCGGTTGTCGTGGCCGATGTCGACCGAGGTGTCCTTCACGTACTTGCTGGCCCAGACCGCGAGCGCGTCGTCGCCGTTGTTGCGGAACGACGAGTTGAACACGGTCGAGTTGCGCGTGCCGTTGGTGAAGTTGATGCCGTCGGCGTACGTGTTGCGGATGCGCATGCCGCTGAACTCCAGCCCGTCGCCGGGGCCCCACAGCTCGGGGATGTTGGAGTAGTCGCGGCCCACCCAGGCGCCCACGTTCGCGTGCTCGATCCACACGTTCGTGATCTTGGTGCCGACGCCGAGCCGGCCGTTGATGCCGACGCCGCCCTCGGCGTTGCCGTCACCGCCGCGGATCCGGCCGGAGCCGAAGATCGCCAGGTCGGAGATCTGGGTGTTCTTGTCGATGTCGAAGCCGAAGTTGCCCTCGTGCGGGTGGTTGATGCCGCCCGCGTTCTGCGGCTGGATCAGCGAGTAGAGGCGGGAGTGCCACATGCCCGCGCCCTTGACGACGACGTTGCTGATGCCGACCTGGTTGTGGGTGCCGCGGTTCAGCGGGTCGTCGGTCAGGATCTTCTGCTCCTGCCGCCACTGGCCCTCGGGGATCCACACGCAGCTGATCTGCCCGTTCTGGTCGGCGGTCACCGCCGCCTGGATGGCGGCCGTGTCGTCGACGCCGTCGTTGGGCACGGCGCCGTAGTTGGTGATCGAGGTGCACTCGGCCGGCTTGCTCAGCGGCGCGGCCACCTGCTCCAGATCGATGAGATCGATGATGTAGAAGGAGGCGTTGTCGCCCGAGTCACGCTGCAGCTTGAACTTCGTGCCCGGCGGGTACGACGTGCCGAGCAGCGCGTTCGACTCGTCGAACAGTCGGCGCGCGTCGGCCTGCGGGGTGTTGGTCAGGCCCTCGGGGTCGTCGGTGGTGCCGTAGAGCCAGCTGTGCACCGAGGACAGGGTGAGCTTCCGGTTGAACGTGCCGTTGATGTACAGGCTGATCGTGTAGTCCTGGCCGCCGCCGCTCGCGGAGTCCGGGACCGAGTTGCGGACCACGATCGAGTTCGCCTGGTTCACCGAGGTGAACTCGACGTACTGGCCCTGGCTGTTCAGGCGCACCGACTTGCGGCCCGAGGACTCGGTGGCGAAGTTGGTGTGCCCGAAGGTGCGCAGCGCGTCGGTCTCCAGCAGGACACCGTTGTGGCTGGCGCTCTCCGCCTCGTACGAGGTGTACGGCACCGCCGCGCCGCGGCCGACCACGATCGACTGCGTACGGCTGTTGTTGGTCTCGTTGGTCTCGGCCACCAGGTTGGTGGCGTCGGCCAGCGCCGTGATGGTCGCCCCGCCGCTGGTCGCGGTCCAGGTGCCGGTGACCGCGACGTTGACCGTGGCGCCCGCGGCGATCGAGGCGGTGTTGGTGTTGAGCACCGTGCTGCCGACCGTCACCCGGGTCACCGTGGTGACGCCGGTGGCGGTGGTGCCGCGGTTGTTGACGGTCACCGTGAAGCTGACCGGCGCGCCCACGGCCGGGTTGGCCGGGTTGGTGGTGATCCCGGTGACCTGCAGGTCAGGGCCGGGGGCCTGAGCCACGGTCAGGTTCGACGCGGCGTTGGCGGTGTTGTTGTTCTCGTTCTGCTCGAACACCGTGCCCGCCGTGTCGGCGCGGGCGCTGACCGCGTACGAGCCCTGGGCCAGGTTGCCGATGGACAGGCTGATCGCCTGCGACGCCCCGGCGGCCAGGCTCGGCACGTCCACGGTGCCCTTGAGGGCGCCGTCGAGGTAGAGGCCCGCCTTGGAGGCGGCGGCGGTCTGGTTGCCGGTGTTGTTGACGGTCGCGGTCAGCGAGATCGTCGACGCCTCGTTCGGCGAGCTCGGGGTCCACGACACGTTGGTGACGGTCAGGTCCGGGTTCGGCGCCGGGGTGCCGCACACCTCGAACTCCGCGACCTGGCCCGAGGGGGCGCCGGTGTTGGAGTTGATGCTCAGCCGCACGTCGGCGACGTTCGCGCTGACCGGGATGTTCACCACGTTGCTGCCCTGGGTGAACTGGTAGTTCGCCGCCGACACCAGGCTGGTGTACGTGCTCGACGACTGCTCGCGGCCCAGGACCTGGATGTTCTGGGTACGCGTGCCCCACGCCGGGTCCGGGTTCAGCTTCACGTTGACCTGCGTGATGCTGTGGTTGGCGCCGAGCGCGACGGTGAGCTGAGCCGGGTATCCGGCGCCCTCCCAGTAGGTGGCGACCTGGCCGTCGTTGGCCTTCTCCGGGGTGAAGGTGAAGGTCGAGCCGTTGGCGGTCATGGTCTTGCCCAGCGCCACGTTGGTGCAGCCGGGCGGCTGGGTGCCGGTCCGGGTGACGGTGTTGCTGTTGCCGGACAGGTTGCCCGCGTTGTCACGCGCCCGCACGTAGTAGGACACGGTCGCCGTGGCCGGCTGCGAGTCCTGGTACGTCGTGGCGGTGCCGATGGTGGCGATGAGGCCGCCGTCGCGGTACACGTTGTAGCCCGCCAGGCCGCTGCCGCCGGAGTTGTCGGTCGATCCGCTCCAGTTGAGCGTGATCGTGGTGCCCGAGGTGCTCTGCGTGAGGTTGCTGGGCGTGCTCGGCGCGGTGACGTCGCCGCCGGTCCGGGTGACCGTGTTGCTGTTGCCGGAGACGTTGTCGGCGTTGTCCCGGGCCCGGACGTAGTAGGACACGGTCGCCGAGGCGGCCTGGGTGTCGCTCCAGGTGGTGACGTTGCCCGTGGTCAGCACGAAGGTGCCGTTGCGGAACACGTCGTAGCCCTTGATGCCGCTGCCGCCGGTGTTGTCGGTGGACGCGCCCCAGTTCAGGGTGATCGTCGTGCCCGACGTGGTGTGGCTCAGCGTGCCCGGCACGCTCGGCGGGGTGGTGTCCGGCGTGGTGCCGTTGCGGGTCACCGTGTTGCTGTTGGCCGAGACGTTGCCCGCGTTGTCCCGCGAGCGCACGTAGTAGGACACGGTCGCCGAGGTCGGCTGGGTGTCCTGCCAGCTGGTGACGGCGCCGACCTGCGCGGCCAGCGTGCCGTTGCGGTAGACGTCGTAGCCGGCCAGGCCGCTGCCGCCGGCGTTGTCGGTGGACGCGTTCCAGTTCAGCGTGATGGTGGTGCCCGACGCGTTCAGGGTCAGGTTGCCCGGCACGCTCGGCGCGGTGGTGTCGGTGCCGCTGCCGGGGCCGTACACCTCGACCTCGGAGAGCTGCCCGGCCGGCCACGCGGTGTTGGCGGTGATGTCGATCCGCACGTACCGGGTGGTGGTCTGGCTGAAGTTGATCGTCACCGAGTTGCCGGCCACGGCCGGGTTGAAGGTGTACGACGCCGAGGCGACGAGGTCGCTGAACGTCGAGCCGTTCGTGCTGCCCTGCACGGACAGGGTCTGCGAGCGGGTGCCCCAGCCGGAGGTGGGCAGCTTGAGCACGACCCGGTTGACCGCGACGGCGGCGCCGAGGTCGACGGTCAGCCACTCGGGGAACGAGTTGTTGGCGCTCTCCCAGTAGGTGCCCTGGTTGCCGTCGACGGCACGGCCGGAGTCGTAGACGTCGGCGTGGCCGCTCTCGGTGGTGGGGCGGCCCTGCGCGAGGTTGGTCGACGAGCTCGCGGTGCCGTAGATCTCCAGCTCGGAGAGCTGCGCGGCGGCCCAGCCGGTGTTCGCGGAAATGCTGACGCGGACGTACCGCGGCGAGGTGGCCGGGAAGTTGATGGTCACCGAGTTGTTCGCCACCGACGGGTTGAAGCTGTACCCCTGGGCGGCGACGATGTCGGTGAAGGTGCTGCCGTTGGTGCTGCCCTGCACGGCCAGGGTCTGGGTGCGGGTGCCCCAGCCGTCCGGCAGCTTCAGCACGACCTGGTCGATCGCCGTGGCGGCGCCGAGGTCGAGCTGCGCCCACTGCGGCAGGGAGCCTGAGCTCTCCCAGTAGCTGCCCTTGTTGCCGTCGTTGAGGTTGCCGGTGCCGTAGGGGCCGTTGACGGAGCTCGCGGAGGCGGACTTGCCGAGCGAGAGGTTGGGTCCGCCGGCCGCTTGCGCGACCGCCGCCCATCCTGCGGTGGCGATCATCGCGGTGGCGAGCGCGATCGCCACCGTCCTGATCGGATTCTTTCGTCTCATCACTGTCCTTTTTCACAGGGACGGAGCGCCGGGGCGGGGGTGCAACCGGCGTGGCGTGCATCCGGCGTGGTGGCCGGGCGTGCCGCGGACGGTGAGCGGAACCGGGCGGTCGACGTGGTGCTACGTGCGGGGGCGGATCGACCGGGGGTCGCGAGGGCACAGGCGGCCACCGGGATGAGCACCGGCAGGTGAGCGGCCCTGCTGGGGAACTTGCACAAGCGGCAGACAAAACCAAACATCGCTTTGTCGAAATCTTGCACTACGTTGGGAGCAACGTTACCGACGTGCTACCGGTGCGTCAACACTTCGGTCTCCATTGGTATGGCGGGCACCCGGCCGATCGGAGGGTGCGTGTGACACCCGCCCGCAACTCGTGATCACTTAGCGCAACCAGCCGTGGTGTGTTGTGCGTCTTGCACATCAAACGGATGCCCGGAATGCTGGCGGCGCGCGCGTGTGCACTCGCCCGCCGCCCGTGTCCTGGGCTGTGCGCCATGCGAGGCCTGATCCTGCCCATCAGATACGAGGCGGTGACCCGATGCGCAAGCGGGACCACAACATATTCGTGAACTTGGTGTCCCTGCTGACCTGCGGGTTCCTCACCGGCGTGGTGATCGCCGCGTTCGCCTTCCCCGCCGTGGCGCTGTCCGGCCTGGCCGCCAAGGCCGGCGGTGAGGCGTTCGGCCAGCTCCCCGACGAGCTGACCGTCAAGCGCTCCCCCCAGATCAGCTACCTGTACGCGTCCGACGGCAAGACGCCGCTCGCCACGATGTACGACGAGAACCGCCGCGACATGCCGCTGTCGGAGATCCCGGAGGTCGTGAAGCAGGCCGTGCTGGCCGCCGAGGACCAGAAGTTCTACGAGCACAACGGCGTCGACGCGCTGGGCATCGCCCGCGCCTTCATCGCCAACAAGCAGGCCGGCACCGTGGAGCAGGGCGCCTCGACGCTGACCATGCAGTTCGTGCGCCTGTCGATCTCGTACTCGGCGGACACGGCGCAGGAGGTCGTGGACGCCACCGAGGACACCACCAGGCGCAAGGTGCGCGAGATGCGCTACGCCATGGCCATCGAGCAGCGCATGAGCAAGGACCAGATCCTCGAGGGCTACCTGAACACCGCCTACTTCGGCAACCGTGCTTACGGCATCTACGCCGCCGCCAAGGTGTACTTCGACAAGGAGCCCAAGGACCTCACCGCCGCCGAGGCCGCGTTCCTGTCCGCGCTGGTCAAGTTCCCCGGCAAGTACGACGTCGTCAGCGGCGACGGCGAGAAGGGCGCCGTCGAGCGGCGCGACTACGTGCTGCAGGAGATGGTGGAGACCGGCGCGCTGACCCAGGCCGAGGCGGACAAGCACAAGGCGGAACCGCTCAAGGTCGTCGGCAAGGTCACCCCGAACGGCTGCGTGCAGACCACCAACATCCGCTGGGGCTTCTTCTGCGACTTCTTCCAGCGCTGGTGGAACCAGCAGGAGGTGTTCGGCGCGACCGTGTTCGACCGCGAGCGCGCCCTGAAGTCCGGCGGCTTCCGCATCATCACCTCGCTGGACGTCACCACCCAGGCCGCCATGGACAAGAGCATCACCCGGGCCCTGACCAACAACCCGGACCTGCCCGGCAAGAAGTGGAAGTGGAAGTCCGACGCGGTCATGCTGGCCGGCGTCGAGCCCGGCACCGGCAAGGTGCGCGGCCTGGCCACCAACCGCAACTTCAAGCTGGACAGCCGCACCGCACCGGCCAACGGCAAGCACTCCAACCCGGCGCTGGCCAAGCGCGGCATCCGCGGCAGCTACCCCAACACCACCAACCCGCTGCTGAGCGGCGGCCCCGACATCGGCGGCTACCAGGCCGGCTCGGTCATGAAGATCTTCACGCTGGTCGCGGCCCTGGAGAAGGGCTACCCGCTGGCCACGCCGATCCCCACCAAGGCGCCGTACGTCTCGAAGATCCGGATCTCGGGCGACCCGAACTGCGGCGGCTACTGGTGCCCCAACAACTCGGGCAACAAGAACTGGGGCACCCAGAACATGTGGACCGGGTTCGGCAACTCGGTGAACACCTTCTTCGTGCCGCTGTTCGAGATGGTGGGCGGCGAGCGCGTCATCGACACCGCCAAGCGGCTGGGCCTGAGCTTCTACGACAACCCCAAGGAGAAGATCGACGACGCGTACTTCGCCGCGCACGCCGAAGGCTGGGGCCCGTTCACGCTCGGCGCCTCCGACCACACCCCGCTGCAGATCGCGAACGCGTTCGCGACGCTGGCGGCCGACGGCCTCTACTGCGAGCCGACCCCGATCGAGAAGATCCTGAACAACAAGGGCGAGAAGCTCGACGTCGGCGACAAGCGCTGCAAGCAGAACATCCAGGTGGACGTGGCCCGCGCGGCGATCGACGCGGCCCGCTGCCCGATCGGCGACCGCTCGCTCTACGGCCGCTGCAGCGGCACCACCGCCCGCGACTCCAAGGACATCATCAAGAAGCACATCGCGGGCAAGACCGGCACCACCGACGACTCGAAGTCGGTGACGCTGACCATCACCACCAAGCAGCTGGCCATCTCCGGCTTCCAGACCGACCCGGACTGGGCCCAGGTGAGCACGCACAAGATGTCGCACCGGGTGGTCAACCCGGCGGTGCAGTACGCGATGCGCGACGCCATGAAGGGCAAGCCGAACCTCCAGTTCAGCAAACCCAGCAGCAACAAGCTGGTCACCGGGTCCCTGATCAGCATCCCGGTCGTGAAGTGCAAGCCGGTGGCCGAGGCCCGCTCGATCCTGCGCAGCCGCGGCTTCGAGGTGGACGTCGCCACCAAGCCGATCGACTCGGACTGCCCGAAGGGCACCGCGGCGGGGACGTCGCCCGAGGGCCGCACCATCCGCGGCGGCATGGTCACCATCGAGGTCAGCAACGGCAGCAAGGTCAAGCCCACCACCCCACCCGGCCCGGGCGGCCCGGGCGGCCCGGGCGGCCCCGGCGGCCCGGCGATCCCGCCGCCGCCCCGCCGCGGCATGATCCTCCCGTGACCTGCCGCAACCTCTGAAAAGTCGCGCCCTCAGAGCCTGTCTGAGGGCGCGACTTTTTAAGAGTCGCCGGCGGGTCAGCGCGTGGCGGCCCCGGCGTCGGCGTCCTCGCGGGCGCGCTCGGCCTCGCGGGCCTTCGCGGCGGCCTTGGCGTCCATCACGGCCTGCGCGTCGGCGGCGCCGGTCTCCCGGGCCCGCTTGGCGGCCAGCTCGGACTCCATGGTGTCGTGCTTGCGCTGCAGGTCACGCATCTCGGCGCGCTGCTCGGCAAGCTCGCGGCGGGCCGCCATGCGGCGCCGCGCCCGCCGGCCGGCCCCGCCGAACATCATGGACAGGCCGATCAGCACGAACGCCCCGGCCACGGCCCCGGTGAGGAACACCTGGCCCACCGTCGCCTCGACGCTGTATCCGAACAGCTCCACCGTGCCCGCCGGAGCGGTGTAGAGCCCATCGTTGTTCATGAAAGCCGCCAGAGCGAGCCCTGACAGGCCGAGCACCAGCAGCAGTCCCACCAGAATCATCGTTTCGCCTCCTGCCCGCAGACAGCGGTCGATGGATGTCAACGGGCCGCAGATACCCGCTCCCCCGGCGCGGTAAACGGCGGCACCGCGAGCGGGCGGCCTGTCGGCGGGCGTGGCTAGGCTGGAGTCATGATCGATCGGCGTCAGGTGCTGAGCTTCCGCGTCCACGCCCAGCAGCTCGACCGCGCGGCGGGCACCCTCGGCGACACCGCGATCCTCGACCTGGGGGTGCAGGACACCGGGCCCGACGGCGCCGGCTGGGCGTTGGCGGTGCGCGGTCTCGACCCCGCCGCCCAGGAAGGCGACGACCTGGTGCTGCTGTGGACCGTACGCGGCGCGCCGCACCTCTACCGCCGGGCCGACCTGGGCCGGGTGGCCGCCGCCGTGACGCCGTACTCCGAGGCCGACGCGGGCCGGCGCATCTACGACGCGGCAAAGCCGCTCAAGGCGGCCGGCATCCCGATCCTGGACGCGCTCGACGAGGTCGCCGCCCGCATGCGCGAGATCGTGCGCGAGCCCACGGTCAAGGGCGAGGTGTCCGGCCGCCTGGCCGAGCTGCTGCCGGAGCCGTACCTGCGCTTCTGCCGTCCGTGCAACGCGACGCACCTGTACGAGATGCCGTTCCGGCTGGCTGCCGTGCGAGCCGGGCTGGAGCTGGCGCCCGGCACCTCTCCCCCGGTGCTGCGGCGCAGCGGCGGCTTCCGGAAGGCGGCCGCCCCCGGCGAGCGCCACGACCTGATCCGGGCGTACCTGCGGCTGCTCGGCCCGGCCACGCCCAAGCATGTCGCCGACTACCTCGACGCGCCGGTCAAGGACGTGCAGGCGCACTGGCCGCAGGACACCGCCGAGGTGACGGTCGAGGGTGAGAAGCGCTGGCTGCTCGCCGCCGACGAACCCGCGCTGTCGGCGGCCACCGCGACCGGTGTCCGGCTGCTCGCCCCGTTCGACCTGTTCCTCCAGGCCAAGGACCGGACCACGCTGGTGCCCGACGCGGCCCGCGCCAAGCAGCTGTGGCCGGTGCTGGGCCGCCCCGGCGCGGTGCTGGCCGACGGCGAGCCGGTCGGCGTCTGGCGTCCACGCAAGTCAGGCCGCAAGCTGACGGTCGCGGTCGAGCCGTGGGGGCAGCTGTCCGCCGCCGTCCGCGAGCAGGTCGCAGAGCAGGCCGAACGGCTCGCCGCATATCGCGACGCCACCCTCGCCGGGGTGGAGATCGCCTGACCCGGGTGCGGCCGGCACCGTGCCGGGACCCTGCCGGCTCCGGCGACAGGAGCACCACCGCGTCGCCCCGCACCCGGAGCGGCGCTGTCCCCCGGCTGTGAGTGCCGCCACTCGCGGCGGCGGTGCACGGCCGTGCCGGGATAGGGTCGTCCACGCGAAGGGGAGTAGCTCCCAATTCGGTGGTCGACATACTGGTCCGCTCCGGCGGTCCCGGCCATCGGGCCCCGCTCTGCGGGGTGAGCGAGACCTTCGGCTCAGGCAGTCATGCCGGGCCGAGGTCGTCGCATGCGCCTTCCGCCCGGTGAACAGTCCCGGGAGGACACACGTGGAAGGTTTCGCCGCCGCCCTGGTGGTCAGTTTCGCCGTCGTCTTCGTCGCCGAGCTGGGCGACAAGTCGCAGCTCATGGCGATGACGTTCGCCACCCGCTACCGTGCCGGCACGGTGCTCGCGGGCATCACCATCGCCACCGCACTGGTGCACCTGGTGTCGGTCGGGGTCGGCGTCGGCCTCGGCGCCGCGCTGCCCACCGGCTGGATCAGCCTGGCCGCCGGGGTGGCGTTCCTCGGTTTCGCGGCCTGGACGCTGCGCGGCGACAGCCTCACCGAGGACGAGAAGTCCAAGGCCCAGCGGGGCGGCCGGTCCGCGCTGTGGGCCGTCGGCGGCGCGTTCTTCCTGGCCGAGCTGGGCGACAAGACGATGCTGGCCACCATCACCCTGGCCACCCAGCACGGCTGGTTCGGCACCTGGATCGGTTCGACGGTCGGCATGGTCGCCGCCGACGCCCTGGCCATCCTGGTCGGCCGCTGGCTCGGCCGGAGCCTGCCGGAACGCGCCATCCGCTACGGCGCCGCCGCCCTCTTCCTCCTCTTCGGCGCCTGGCTCATCGTCGAGGGCTGGACCCGGGTCGCCTGACCGGCATGGCCCGCTTGCTGTTTCGGGGAAACTGCACGAATCCCGGCGTCCGGACGTGCAGTTTCCCCGAAACTGCGAGCCGGGGCACGCGGGCGTGCAGGTGGGCCGCCGTCCGGGCGGCGGCGGCCCACCTGGTCGTACGGTGAAGGGAGAACCGTACGCGTCAGGTCACGGCGTGGCGCAGGTGAAGCCGCTCGCCGTGGCGGTGTCGCCGTTGGGCCGGCTGACCTGGAAGCCGAACGTGGTGCTCGCGCCCGCGCCCAGGCTGCCGTTGTACGCGGCGTTGCGGGCGGTCACGGTCTGGCCGCTGGTAGTCAGCGTCGCGTTCCAGCTGCCGGTGACAGTGTGCCCGGCCGGGAGGGTGAAGGTGACGGTCCAGCCGCTGATCGCCGAGGTGCCGCTGTTGGTGACCCGCACCGGCTCGATCACGTAGCCGGTCTGCCACTGCGTCTGCACGGTCGCGGTGGCCCCGCAGCCGCCCCCGGTGCCGCCGCCGGTCGTGGTGGTGACGGTGACCGCGCTGGACACCGCCGACACGTTGCCCGCGGCGTCACGCGCCCGGACCTGGTAGCGGTATGCCGTGTTCGCGCTCAGCCCGGTGTTGCTGAACGAGGCCGTCGTCGACGTGCCGACCTGCGTGAACGTGCCGCCCGAGGTGCCCGGGGCGCGCAGGATGTCGTATCCGGTGACGCCGACGTTGTCGGTCGAGGCGGTCCAGGACAGGTTCACGCTGCTGGACGTGATCCCGGAGGCGACCGGTGTGCCCGGCGTCGTCGGGGCCTGGGTGTCGGTCGTGGGCGTGCCGCCGAACGCGGTGTTCACCGCCGTGTACGCGGGCTTGGCCTGGTAGTTCTCGTCGTAGATGAGCGCGGCGCCCTCGCTGGGGAAGGTGTCCGGCACCCACGAGTACTTGTCGGTGAAGCCCCAGATGGTGATGCCCGAGCACGCCGGGACGGCGAGGCAGGCGTTCACCGCGTTGGTGTAGTACTGCGCCTGGGTGGCGTCCTTGGCCGAGGTGCGCGGCGTCTGGATCCGGATGTCCAGCTCGGTGATGCGGACCTCGACCCCCAGCGCCGCGAAGCGCTCCAGGTTCTGCCGCATGTCGCTCGGGAAGCCGTACTGCGTGGCCAGGTGGGACTGGAAGCCGACGCAGTCGACCGGCACGTTCTGCGCGCGCAGCGACTGGACCAGGTTGTACATCGCGGTGCTCTTCGCGTTGACGCCCTCGACGTTGTAGTCGTTGATGCAGAGCTTCGCGTTCGGGTCGGCGGCGCGGGCCCAGCGGAACGCGTCGGCGATGTAGCTCTGGCCGAGAGTGTTGTACCAGAAACTGGTCCGGAAGGTGCCGTCCTCGTTGAACACCTCGTTGACCACGTCCCACGACACGAGCGCCGCGTTGTCGGCGTAGCGGCCGACCAGGGTCGCGATGTGGTCCTGGATCGCGGTGCGCATCGCCGTGGCGCCCAGGCCCTGCACCCAGCCGGGCGTCTGCTGGTGCCAGATCAGCGTGTGGCCGTGCACCTGCTGGCTGTTCGCGACCGCGAAGTCGACGATCTGGTCGGCGCCGCTGAAGGTCCAGCTGTTGTCCGACGGCTCGGTCGACTCCCACTTCATCGCGTTCTCGGCGGTGACCTGGTTGAACTCGGTCTGCGCGATGGTCCGGTAGGCGGCCTCGTTGGCCAGCGGGTTGGTGGCGGCGGCGAAGCCGATGAACTTGCCCTTGGCTGCGGCCAGGGTGCGCAGCGGGGTGGCGGCGGCCGCGGGCGCGGCCGACAGCGCCGGGACGGCGAGCGCGGACACCAGCGTCAGCGCGGCGAGCGACGCCAGGCGGCGCCGGGTATCACGGATACGGACGCGTGGAGGCGTCACGGTCTCTCCTTTACGGAGGGTGGCGGTGAGCCGCCGGACCGCCCGCCGAGGGCATGGCTGCGCAGCCGTCCGGGCAGGGTGGCTCGCGCATCGGGCGGGCGCTCCGGCGGCCGTCGACACATCGATGGAAGCGATCACCATCCTGGGTCTGAACCGGAGTGGGAGTCAAGAACTTCCGGAAAAATATCGGAGTATTCCTATGCCCGCGGCGGCTGCGCGCTGTCCCGCACCACCAGCTCGGTGGCCAGCTCCACGCGCAGGCTCTCCACGTGCTCGCCCCGGGCCAGCCGCAGCACGGTGCGCGCGGCGAGCATGCCCATCTCGGCCAGCGGCTGGCGGACGGTGGTCAGCGGCGGGGACGACCAGCGCACCTCGGGCAGGTCGTCGAAGCCGACCACGCTGACGTCCGCGCCCACGCGCAGGCCCGCCTGGCGCACCGCCTCGTAGACGCCGAGTGCCATCTGGTCGCAGGAGGCGAAGATCGCCGTCGGCGGGTCGGGCAGGCGCAGCAGCCGGGTGCCGCCCGCATACCCGGACTCGTGGTAGAAGTCGCCCTGGTGGATGAGGGCGTCGTCGACGGGCAGCCCGGCCGCCTCCAGCGCGGCCCGGTAGCCGTCCATCCGGGCCCGGCTGCACATCAGCTGCGGCAGGCCGGTGATCAGGCCGATGCGGCGGTGGCCGAGGCGGATCAGGTACTCCGTGGCGGTCAGGCCGCCCGCCCAGTTGGTGGCGCCGATGGTGGGCGCGTCCTGCTGCGGGATGCCGTCGGCGTCGACCAGCACGACCGGGATGTTGAGGCGGCGCAGCTCGGCCTGCAGCGGCGGCTCGACCATGGAGGTCACGAAGATGACGCCCTCGGTGGCGCGGGAGCGTACGCCGTCCAGCCACTGCTTGGCCGAGGCGGTGCGGCGGTGGATCGCGGAGACCACGGTGCCGATGCCGGCGGCGTGCGCGACGTCCTCGACGCCCCGGATGATCTCGACGGCCCACGGGCTGTCCAGGTCGTTGAAGACCAGGTCCAGCAGGCCGGACCCGGCCCGCCCGGCACTGGCGCGGCGGCGGTAGCCGTGGCGCGTGAGCAGCTCCTCCACCCGCTCCCGGGTGGACAGAGCCACATCGGAGCGTCCGTTGACGACCCGGGACACGGTCGGCACGGACACCCCGGCGAGGTCCGCGATCGCGGCGATGGTGACCTTGGGCGGCTTGTTCTCGGCCACAGGCGACTCCTTGCGCGACGAGCCGCCGGAGGGTGTTCCGGCGGCCTGACCCACAGCCTAGTGATGAAAGTTTCGTACGCCTACCGGTAGGGGTTACGGCTCGCGCCGCGGTGACGCGGCGCTGTCGCGGACGATGAGCTCGGTGGCCAGCTCGACGCGCGGGCTCTCGATCCTCTCGCCCTGGGCCAGCCGCAGCACGGTACGCGCGGCGAGCAGCCCCATCTCGGCCAGCGGCTGCCGGACCGTGGTCAGCGGCGGCGAGCACCAGCGCACCTCGGGCAGGTCGTCGAACCCCATCACGCTGACGTCGTCCGGCACGCGCAGGCCGCGCTGGCGCACCGCCTCGTAGACGCCCAGCGCCATCTGATCACTGGACGCGAAGATCGCGGTGGGCGGCTCGGGCAGCTGGAGCAGCTGGGTGCCCCCGCGAACCCGGCCTCGTGGTAGAAGTTGCCCGGGTAGATCAGCTTGTCGTCGACGGCGATCCCGGCCGCCTCCAGCGCGGCCCGATACCCGTCGACGCGGGCCCGGCTGCACATCAGCTGCGGCGGCCCGGCGATGAACCCGATCCGCCGGTGACCCAGGCCGATCAGGTACTCGGTGGCCCGCAGGCTGCCCGCCCAGTTTGTCGCCCCGATGGTGGGCGCCTCCTGCGGCGGCACCCCGGCGGGGTCCACGATGACGACGGGGATGTTGAGGCGGCGCAGCTCGGCCTGCAGCGGCGGCTCCAGGGTGGACGTCACGAAGATGACGCCCTCGGTAGAGCGGCTGCGCATGTTGTCCAGCCACTGCTTGGCCGCCGAGGTGCGGCGGTGGATGGCCGAGACCACGGTGCCGATGCCGGCCGCGTGCGCGACGTCCTCGACGCCCCGGATGATCTCGACGGCCCACGGGCTGTCCAGGTCGTTGAAGACGAGGTCGAGCAGGCCGGAGCTGGCCCGCATGCTCGGCGGGCGGCGGCGGTAGCCGTGCCGGGTGAGCAGCTCCTCGACGCGTTCGCGGGTCTGCGGCGACACGTCGGAGCGGCCGTTGATGACGCGCGAGACGGTGGGCACCGACACCCCGGCCAGGCGCGCGATCGCCGCGATGGTCACTTTCCGGTTGTCCTCGGAGGCCACGGTTCGCCCTTTCGTCATCGCCCGAGCCTACGGTGGGCGGATCCCCGGCACAGCAGCCCGTTCGGCGGGCTGCCGTGCCGGTTCTCCCCCGCCCCCCGGCGGGAGTTCAGCCTTTGACGCTGCCGGCGAGACCGCCGACGAGCTGCCGTTCGGCTATGGCGTAGAAGCCGAGCGCGGGGATCATGGACAGTACGACGTAGGCCAGTACGCGGGCGGTGTCGTCGGCGTACTGGCCCTGGAAGGCCTGGACCCCGACGGGCAGGGTCCACCAGCTCTGGTCGGTGAACACGACCAGCGGGAGCATGAAGTTGTTCCAGCTGGCCACGATCGCCAGCACCGACACGGTCGCCAGCGCGGGCTTGGCCATGGGCAGCAGGATGCGCCAGAAGAACCCGAACGGCGTGCACCCGTCGAGTGTCGCCGCCTCCTCGACCTCGGCCGGGATGGTCCGGAAGAACTGCCGCAGGATGATGATCGTCGTGGGCAGCCCGAACGCGGCCTGCGGCAGGATGACGCCGAGCGGGTTGTCCAGCAGGCCCATGCCGCGCAGCAGGATGAACAGCGGCAGGATCGCCACCGCGAACGGGAACATCAGCCCGACCGCGAACAGCGTGAACAGCGCCTCCCGCCCCCGGAACGCGAACCGCGCGAAGATGAACGACGCCATCGCCGACGCCCCGACCACCACCAGCACCGTCGCCAGCGCGATCAGGGTGCTGTTGCCGAGCTGCCGCCAGAACACCTCCGAGGTGACGATGCCGGTGTAGTTCTCCGGCACCCACGGGTCGGGCCAGCCGAGCGGGTTGGTGGACAGCTGGCCGTTGTCCTTGAACCCGCCCAGCACCCCGAACCCGACGGGCACCACGATCAGCGCGCCGATCGCGATCGACACCAGGTGCAGCACGGTACGGCGCACCCGCACCACCGGGTTCTCGCGGTTGACGGTCATCGCTGGACTCCCCTCGTGGTGATCGCGCCCTCGGTGTCGCGGCGCAGCACGTATCGCTGGTAGAACAGCGCGAAGATCAGGCTGAGCAGGAACATGATGATGCTGATGGCGCTGGCGTAGCCGACCTCGAAGCGGCGGAAGCCGAACTGGTACATGGTCACGGCCATGGTCTCCGAGGCGTGGATCGGGCCGCCGCCGGTGAGCACCCAGACCATGTCGAACAGCTGGATGCTGCCGATGACCGACAGGAACACGCTGATCCGGATCGTGGGCCCGAGCAGCGGCAGCGTGACGTGCCGGAACACCTGCCACGCACTCGCCCCGTCGGTCGTGGCCGCCTCGGTCAGCTCACGCGGAATGCCCTGCCGCCCCGCCAGGTAGAGGATCATGTGGAAGCCGAAGTACTTCCACGAGATCACCAGGAACAGGGCGATCAGAACGGTGTCCGGATCGGCGAAGACGGCTCCGGCGTCGGCGCCCAGCCACTTCGACAGCGTGTCGCCCAGGCCCCGGTTGGGCGAGAGCACCAGGGTGAACAGGACCGCGGTGGTGACCTCGGAGAGCACGTACGGGGCGAAGAAGATCAGCCGGTACACGCTGCGGCCCTTGAGCGGCTGGTTGAGCAGCATCGCCAGGCCCAGCGACACCGGCAGCTGGATCACCAGCGACAGGGTGATGAGCACGAGGGACCGCCACAGGTCGCCGAGGAAGGTCGGGTCCTGGAAGGCGCGGGTGAAGTTGTCCAGCCCCACGTAGTTCTCGGGCAGGCCGAAGCCGTTCCACTTGAACGTGCTGGCGTAGCCCGCGACCAGGATCGGCGCGATCACCAGCAGCAGGAACAGCACCAGCGCCGGGGCCAGGAAGACCACGATGGTGCCCAGGCGGCCGGAGCGGGGCCGGGCCCGGCGGCCACGCGGGTGCGTGGCCGCCGGGGCTGCCGCCAAGAGCTCGGTCGCCGCGTCGTCGCGTCGCAGGTCGGTCGTCGTCGATGGGCTCATCGGGCCTGCTCCACTCGGTGCTCGTCCACGGCTGCGGGTTCTTGGTCAGGACGCATGGCTACTGGCTCTTCGCCACCGTGGTGATGTCCTTGACGATGTCCTCGGCCTTCTTCGACCCGGCGATCAGCTCGGCCACGCTGTCGTTGACCTGCTGACCCACCGCCGGCGGGTACGCCTGGTCCAGGTACAGCTGGAAGCCCGTCGCCGCGGCCAGGCTCGACGCCACCGTCTTGCTGTTCGGGTCCTTGATCGCGTCCGCGGCGTCCTTCACCGTCGGCAGCACCGCACCCGTCTCCGCCGACTTGCGCTGGTTGGCCACGTCCAGCAGCGTCTTCAGGAAGTCCGTCGTCGCGGCGGGCGCGTTCTTGCCCACCACGAACCCGTTGCCGCCGCCGAACGCCTCCGCCACCGTGCCCTTGCCGCCGTCGACCGACGGGAACGGGAAGAACGCGAGCTTGTCGCCCAGGCCCTTCTTGCTGGTGGAGGAGGAGGCCTGGACCGACGGGGCCCACTGGCCCATCAGCTCCATCGCCGCGCCGCCGTTGCCCATGGTCGCGGCCTGCCCGTCCGGCGAGCCGTACTCCGCGCCGAGGAAGCCCTTCTGGAACGGCTGCAGATCCACCAGCTCCTTGAGCCGCTGACCGGCCGCGACGAAGTCCGGGGTGTCGAAGTTCTTGGTCTCCGCGGCCTGCTGCAGCGCGCCGAGGCCACCGATGCGCATGGCGAGGTAGGCCCAGTAGAAGTGGCCCGGCCACTTGTCCTTGCCGGCCAGCGCGATCGGCACGATGCCCGCGGCCTTGATCTTGCTTACCGTGGTCAGCAGCTCAGCCCAGGTGGTGGGCGGCGCGGTGATCCCGGCCTTGGCGAACAGGTCCTTGTTGTACCAGAACCCGACCATGCCCACGTCGAACGGAACACCGTAGATCTTCCCGTCGATCGTGAACGGCTGCACCGACGCCGGCAGCAGCGAACCGATCCACGGCTGCACGTCAGCCGTGATGTCCTTGACCAGACCCGCGTCGACCTGCTGCTTGAGCACGCCACCGCCCCACGACTGGAACAGGTCCGGCGGCGAGCCCGCCTGCGTCGCCGTGGTCAGCTTCGCCTTGAACGCCTCGTTCTCCAGCGGCTGGATCACGACCTTCACGTTCGTGTGCGCCGACTCGTACTCCTTGGCGATCGCCGCCCAGACCGGCAGCATCGGCTCGGTGTTCTGGATGTGCCACCAGTTGATCGTCTGCGGCGCGTTCGGGTCGGCCGGCTCGTCGCTGCCGCAGGCGCTCAGCAGGTACGCGCCCGCGCCGGCCCCGGCCAGGCCGAGCAGCGTACGGCGGGAGAGAAACGCTGTCATGTGCCATCCCTTCGAGGACTTACCAGGTACTCGGATGCCGATCGGGTCGGCGGGAGGTGCGGAAATACGGCTCCGAAACTTTCGGAACGGTGCCGGTATTTTCAAGTGATGGCGGGCACGTTACGACGTGGGCTACTGCACGGTCAAGGGGCTGTCGCATCTCGACTTGAACCGTTACGGTGAGCGGGATTTCTGAAAGTTCCGGCCGAAGGCTTCCGGAACTTCGCCGGAAAACAGACCAGAAGGAGCCCCCATGTCGACCGAGACCGCTCACGTGGCCACGGCCGCCCGGTCGATCCGCAACCCGGTCCTGCCCGGGTTCCACCCGGACCCCTCGATCCTGCGCGTCGGCGACGACTACTACCTGGCCACCTCGACCTTCGAGTGGTACCCCGGCGTACGCGTCCACCACTCCCGCGACCTCGTCCACTGGCAGCCCCTCGGCGGCATCGTCACCGAACGCCGCCTGCTCGACCTGCGCGGCTGCGGCGACTCCAACGGCGTCTGGGCCCCCGACCTCACCTGGCACGACGGCCTGTTCCACCTCGTCTACAGCGACGTCGCCAGCTTCGCCAGCGGCTACTGGGACCCCCAGAACTTCCTCACCACGGCGCCGGACATCAGCGGACCCTGGTCGGACCCGGTGCCGCTGCACTCGCACGGCTTCGACGCCGCCCTGTTCCACGACGAGGACGGCACCACCTGGCTGCTGTCGATGAGCGCGGACTGGCGGCCGGGACGGGACCGCTTCGGCGGCATCGAGATCCAGCGCTACGACCGGGAGAAGCGGCAGCTCGTCGGCAACGCGCAGATCATCTTCCGGGGGACCGCGGCGGGTTTGACCGAGGGCCCGCACCTGTACCGGCGCGACGGCTGGTACTGGCTGGTCACCGCCGAGGGCGGCACCAGCTGGGAGCACCAGGTCACGGTGGCGCGGTCGCGCAACCTGCTGGGGCCGTACGAGGTGGACCCGGCCGGGCCGCTGCTGACCTCGGTGGACCGTCCCGACCTGCGGTTGCAGAAGGCCGGGCACGGCAGCCTGGTGCAGACCCAGGGCGGCGAGTGGTACCTGGCGCACCTGGTCGCCCGCCCGTACAGCCCCCGTGGCAACTGCGTGCTGGGCCGGGAGACCGCGATCCAGCGCGTGGACTGGCCCGACGGCGGCTGGCCGAGCATCCCCGGCGGCATTCCCGCCGACGAGTACCAGGCGCCCGACCTGCCCGCCCACCCGTGGCCCGACGAGCCCGCCACCGACCACTTCGACGGCCCGGACCTGTCCGTCTGCTGGTCCACCCTGCGCCGTCCCGCCACACCGGACTGGATCGACCTGCGCTCGCGCCCCTCGCACCTGCGGGTGCGCGGCGGGCAGTCGCCGGTCGGCAAGCAGACCCCGAGCCTGGTCGCGCGGCGGGTAGGCGCCGAGCGGTGCTCGCTGGAGACGGCCGTGGAGTTCGATCCGCGCGACCACCGCCACCTGGCCGGGATCACCGCGTACTACAACACCCTGAACTGGTACTACCTTTACCTGACCCGAGCCGACGACGGCCGGGCGGTGCTGGAGCTGCTCAGCTCCGACAGCGGCCGGCGCACGGTGTACCCGGAGCTCACCGTGGACGCGAGCACGGCCGGGCGGGTCGGGCTGCGCGCGGTGTACGACGGGCCGGTGGTGCGCTTCGCCTACGACCTGGGCGAAGGCTGGCGGGAGCTGCCGGTCGAGCTGGACGCGACGATCCTGTCCGACGAGCACGCGGCGCTGATCATCGACGGCGAGCCGGCCGCGTGGGGCTTCACCGGCGCGTTCCTCGGCCTGTGGGTGCAGGACCTCGGCAACGACGGCGTGTACGCCGACTTCGACCACGCCACCTACCTGGAACACTGAAACTTCCGGTGCCGTGACGTGGGCGCGTCACGGCACCGGACTGCTATTTCCGGAAGTTCTTCCGGTTGACGACCCGCACCGGCGGCCGTAACGTTCCGGCCAAGTTACGGAACAGATTCCGGAACTCTCGGCGTCGCTCCCGATCGGACCGCACCGCCCTTTTCGAGCCCGCGCGGTCCGCGACGCTCACGCACCACGCAATCCCCCGTGCACCTCCGTCGACACCCCGTCGACCGTCCTCACGGAAGGAACGCACATGAAGCTCAGACGGTGGATCGCCACCGGCGTGGCCGCGGTCGCGACCGTCGGCGCGCTCAACAGCCTGCCCGCCACGGCCGGCCACCAGGGCAACCCGGCCGACCAGAGCCTGCGGACCCTCGGCATGCGCCACGACCTCTACATCGGCACCGCGGTCGACATGGCCGCGCTCAACGACCCCGCCGACCCGCAGTACCGGCAGCTCGCCGCATCGCAGTTCTCCTCGGTCACCGCGGAGAACGTGATGAAGTGGGAGAGCCTGGAGCCCACCCGCGGCGTCTACAACTGGGGCCCGGCCGACGAGCTGATCGCCTTCGCCAAGCAGAACAACCAGCGGGTACGCGGCCACGTGCTGGTATGGCACAACCAGCTGCCCGGCTGGCTCACCTCCGGCGTGGCCGACGGCTCGATCAGCACCGCCGAGCTGCGCGACATCCTCAAGAACCACATCACCAACGTGGTCACCCACTTCAAGGGCAAGATCTGGCAGTGGGACGTGGTCAACGAGGCCGTCAGCGACCCGTGGGACACCCCGTCCACCCTGCACTACAAGGGTTTCTGGGCGCAGCACCTGGGCCCGGACTACGTCGCCGACGCGTTCCGCTGGGCCCGCGCGGCCGACCCGAAGGCGCTGCTGTTCTACAACGACTACAACATCGAGGCCTTCGGCTCCGGCGACCCGGCCAACGACAAGACCCAGTTCGTGTACGACATGGCCAAGCAGCTGCTCGCGGCCGGCGTGCCGATCGACGGCGTGGGCAGCCAGGGCCACCTGGGCACGCAGTACGGCAACTACGACACGCTGCAGGTCGCCGCGGCGCTGAAGAAGTTCGCCGGGCTCGGTCTGGCCACCGCGTTCACCGAGGTGGACGTGCGCAGCCAGATCACCGAGGCGATGGAGAACGGGGACTCCAACGAGATCAACCCGCGGCTGCAGGCGTCGGCCGCCAACTACAGCGTGCTGCTGCAGGCCTGCCTGGCCGACCGGCACTGCCTGTCGTTCACGGTGTGGGGCTTCACCGACAAGTACTCCTGGGTGCCCAACTGGTTCGGCAACGAGGGCCTGGCCAACATCTACGACGAGAACTACCAGCCGAAGCGGGCGTACAACCTGATGAAGGGCGACCTCATCTTCAGCGGCGCGCCGTACGTGCTGCCGCGCATCCCGCAGCGGCCGCGCCGGTAACCGGCTTTGCAGCGATCGGGGCCGGTCCGCCGTGAGGTGGGCCGGCCCCTTCTTTCTGCTCCGCCCCCGGATGAGGCGTGACGCCGAACGCTGCGGATGCGGCCGGAAGGCCCTACTCCGCCGACCACACCGGGTCGCAACGCCGCCGTCGCCGGGCCCCTCGGACGGCCCGGACGCGTCCGCAGTATTGCCCTTCTCATCCGAGGCCGTCAATGATTATCGCAAACTTTCGGTAAACGATCTGCCCAAGAATCCTTCAGGATGGTGCGTCATCAGGCAGGCGCCGGCTCGCCGCCACCCAGCTTCGGTCGATCTTGTACACGAAAGTTTCCGGAAGTCGTTGACGTTGCGGAAACGCCGCGCAAAGAATGACCGGGACGAATGGACACCGTCCGGAAAGGCCACCACATGTCCTCGTACGCCCTCACCCGCCGCGTCCCGCGGCTGGCCGCAGCGCTCAGCGCGGTCGGTCCCGCCCTCGGCGCCGCCGGCAGCGCCCAGGCGAAGCCGGCCGTCAGCGCCGACATCGTCGACACCGCTGGCGGCCACGGCGACGTGGTCAGCTTCACCTTCGACGACGGCCCCAACCCGGCCGACACCCTGCGCCTGCTCGACGTGCTGCGCGAGCACCGCGTCAAGGCGGTCTTCTGCCTCTGGGGCGACCACGTCGAGCAGCACCCCGACGTGGTACGCCGGATCGCCGCCGCCGGGCACACCCTGTGCAACCACAGCATGCACCACGACGACCTGAGCGCCCTGACGCCCGAGCAGATCCGGGCCGATCTGGAGCAGGCCAGCGCCGCCATCCGCCGCGCCGTGCCGCACGCGCGCATCCCCTACTTCCGGGCGCCCTTCGGCGCGTGGGGCGAGTCGCCCCAGGTCGCCGCGTCGCTGGGCATGCGCCCGCTGGGCTGGCGGCTGGCCATCACCGACTGGGAGCCGCCGGGCACCGACGAACTCGCCCGCCGCCTGCTGGACGGCATCACGCCCGGCGCGGTGGTGCTCATGCACGACGGCGGCGGCGACCGCAGCCAGACCGTCGACGCCGTCGACCAGGTCATCCCCGTCCTGAAGGCCCGGGGCTACCGCTTCACGCTCCCCGAAGGCTGCTGAGCCGCTGCGCGGCAAGAGCGCCCTGCCCGGTCGTGAACCCGTGCAGGGCGCTCTCGTCATGGCGCGTCAGGTCAGAGCGCGGTGCAGGTCAAGGCAGGGCTGGGGACCGCGCCGTTGGCCTGGTAGCCGAACTCGGTGTAGCCGCCCGCGTTCAGGCGGCCGTTGTAGCTGACGTTCGTCACCTGGATCGTGCCGGTGGTGCCGCTGAACTGGCCGTTCCAGGAGTTCACGACGGTGTTGCCGGACGGCAGCGGCAGGGTGACCCGCCAGCCGTTGGTCCCCGACGAACCCGCGGTCACCCGCACCGCCGCCACATACCCCGCGCCCCACTGGCTGGCCACGGTGAAGGTGGCGGTGCAGCCGCCGGGCGGCGGCGGGCTGGACGGGCTCGGCGAGGGCGGCGTGGACGGCGACACCGAGGGGCTCGGCGACGGCGGGCGCGACGGGGACGCCGACACCGACGGCGACGGGCTGGTCGTGTTCAGGCCGAAGAACGCGACCGCCGCGGCGTACTGCACCGGCAGGTTGTGCGAGGTGTTCGCCATGCTGATCGCCTCCACCTGCACCTGGCCGGAGCCGTTGGCGTAGCGGGTGCGGGTCCAGCCCGACTGCGGGGTGTCGGTCGTGGTCGGCGTCTGGCTCAGGCCGTGGACGTTGGTCCACTGCTTGATCTCCTCGCCGAAGTTGTTGTAGTGCAGGATCTCGTCGTTGGTGCCGTGCCACAGCTGCATCCGCGGCCGCGCCCCGGTGTATCCGGGGTAGGCGTTGCGCACCAGGTCACCCCAGGCCTGCGGGGTGCGGATGAGCTGCCCCTGCGCGCACTGGCTGTTCCACTTGCTCGACCCGGCGAAGCAGGCGAACGGCACGCCCGCGAACGCCGAGCCGGCCTTGAAGACGTCCGGGTACGCGCCGAGCAGCACGTTGGTCATCATCGCGCCGGACGAGACACCGGTGGCGTAGGTGCGGTTCGGGTCGGCGTTGTAGTTCTGCTGCACGTACTTCGTCATCGACACGATGCTCAGCGAGTCGCCGCCGCCGTTGTGCGTGAGCGTCGCGCTGGACGCCACGTCGAAGCAGCCGTCGCTGGCGGTCACCGACGGGTAGACGACGATGAAGCCGTACTGGTCGGCCAGGCGCGCGAAGTCCGAGCCGCTGTAGAACGCGGGGCCGCTGCCGGTGCAGTAGTGCACCGCCACCAGCAGGCCCGGCCGGGGCGCCACGTTGTTCGGCACGTAGAGGTACATGCGCAGGTTGCCGGGGTTGGCGCCGAAGTTGGTGACCTCGGTGAGCGTGGCGGCCTGCGCGGCCGGCGACGCCACCATCACCACCGTGGCCGCGATGACGGCGGCCAGCGCCGCCCACACGGCGTAGAGAGCCTTGCGTAGCTTCATGAGCTTGCGCTCCTCGAAACGGGTGCGCAGGCAGGGCGGATCTGCCGCGCCTGCGCGGACGAGCCCTGCCGTCCCCGCGTCACACGGCGGGGCGCCCTCGGCAGCTGACAGACGGGCCGCGATCCCGGTGCGGTCCGTACGGCTCCCGCGCGGCAGCCTAGGGCCATCGCCTCGGCGTACCGGCGGCTATCGATGCGTTCGGGCGGACTTTGCGCCCAACGGCGCCTGCGCGGCGGCGAACGGCACATGTCTACGCGCGCTACCTCAGACCCCCGTGAGGGTGCGGCGGCGCCGGCACCTCTTCCGGCGCCGCCGCACGCTCACTCGCCGGACCGGTTGGAGGAGTTCCGGTCCGACCCCCTGGCGTGGCCGCCGAGCACGCCCGCCTCGGCGGCCTTGGTGATCGCGTCGGCCTCGGCCTGGGTCAGCTTGCCCTCCTTGACCGCCGCCGCCAGCCGCTCCTTGAGCTGCGCCGCGCGGTCGGCGGTGCGGTCGTCCTTCTTCTCACCGCTCTTCCCGTCGGGGTGCAGCTGGCTGCGCACCTTCTCCAGGGCTGCGGTGACCTTGGCCTCGTCGACGCCGAGCTCCTTGGCCAGCGCCGCCGCGAGCTGCTGCTGATGTTCCTGCCTGCCCTGCTGGGCCGAACTGCTGGTGCCGGTGTCCTTGTCGGCCGCCATGGCCGCGGTGGGTACGGCGATCCCGAGCGCCAGCACCCCGGCCGCGCCCACCGTGACCAGCGTCTTCTTCGAGAGCTTCACCATGTTCGTTTCGCCTCCTTGCGATCGGTGTGCCTCCACGCTGACCGGCGAACCTCGAAGCCGCGCCCGGACAACCTGCACCCTGCCTGGCAATGACGTGGCGATCCCGCCCACCCTGGCGCCATCTGCCTGCTTCCCGCACAGCATTCGCCCAGCCCGCGTTCGAGCGGACCTCCGGGCTGCGCAGTTTCGGGGAAACTGCAGCTTCCCGCCCGCGAGTGCGTGCAGTTTCCCCGAAACTGCATTTGCCGCGCCGTGGCCCGGCCGGCGGGGCGAGGGCGGGTCAGGAGCGGCGGGTGCGCAGGCCGAGGACGCGGCGGCCGGCGGCGAGCATGTGCTCGCGGAGTTCGGCCTGGTCGTGGTGCTGCAGCACGGGCGACGAGGCGGCGGTGGCGATGCCGGCCAGCGCGATGGTGGCGTTGATCTCCGCGCCGGGGCTGCCGTCGAGGCGCATCAGCTCGGCGGGACGCTGAATCAGCTCGACGATGTCGGGATGGCTCTGCAGGGCGCTGGTCACCCCGGCGTCCATGCCGATCATGCCGATCAGGGCCCGGTGCTTGACGGTCAGGTCGACCATGCCGCTCAGCATGGCGTCGGCCCGGGCGGCGGGGGTGCGCTGCACCTCGGCGACGGCGATCGCGGTGCGCAGCTCCTCGATGGCGGGCTGGATCACCGCGGTGAGGATCTCGTCGCGGGTCTTGAAGTGGTGATAGATGGCGGCCTTCGTCACACCGAGGGTGTCCGCGATCATCTGCAGCGAGGTGCCCGCGAAGCTGTGCATGGCGAACAGCCGGCAGGCCTCGTCGAGCAGGCGCTGCCGCGTGCGCTCCTGTGCCACAGCGGTCACGGCGTACTCCTTACCAGATCAAAGACTGTAAGGCCAGTCCCTCGTCCGCGTCAAAGCTAGCCGATCGGCAAGCCGCCGCCCAGCCGCACGTCAAGCTGAAGACTAGCCGAACGTCAAGCTGAAAACTTGCCGATCGTCTTGCTCACTCCTTGCCGATCGGCTTGCTCACTCCTTGACGAACGGCTAGTGTCCGAGCCGGATACGGCGACTCCCCCGCGCGTGTGAACAGCGCGTTTCGCCGTGATGACAGTCACCCTTTCCCCGTTTGGAGTCCTCGACGTGGCGACCTTCCTCTACCGGATCGGCCGGTTCTCATACCGCCGGCGCTGGCTGGTGCTAGGTGTCTGGGTGCTGCTGCTCGCCCTCGCCGGCGCCGGCGCGGCGACGCTCTCCGGCAAGATGAGCAACGATTTCAGCATCCCCGGCACCGAGGCGCAGCAGGCGATCGACCGCCTCGCCGAGCGCTTCCCCGAGGCGCACGTCGGCGGCGCGAGCGCGCGCGTGGTCTTCCAGACGCCCGAGGGCAAGACCGTCGCCGACCCGGACGTGCAGGCCGCCATCGGCCGCGTGGTGTCCGAGCTGAGCGACGAGCCGCAGGTCGCCCGGGTCCTCGACCCGTACACCGCGAAGTCCATCTCCCCCGACGGGCGCTACGCCTTCGCGCAGGTCAGCTACCGCGTGCAGGGCATGGAGCTGACCGACGCCGACCGCGACGCGCTGCTCGACGCGGCCGCCACCGCGCGTGACGCCGGGCTCGCCGTCGAGGTCGGCGGCGACGCGCTGCGGGCCAACCCGAAGACCGGCATCGTCGAGGTCATCGGCATCGCGATCGCCGCCGTGGTCCTGGTGATCACCCTCGGCTCGCTCGTCGCGGCGGGCCTGCCGCTGCTCACCGCGCTGGCCGGCATCGCCGTCGGCCTGGCCGGGGTCGCCATCTCGGCCCGCTGGGCCGACCTCAACTCCAACAGCCTGATCCTGGCGCTGATGCTCGGCCTGGCCGTCGGCATCGACTACGCGCTGTTCATCGTCTCGCGCTACCGCCACGAGCTGCTGGTCCGCAAGGACGGCCCCGAGGCCGCGGGACGCTCCGTCGGCACCGCCGGCTCGGCCGTGGTCTTCGCCGGCCTCACCGTGATCATCGCCCTGGCCGCGCTGTCCGTGGTCGGCATCCCGCTGCTGCGCGGCCTCGGCCTGGCCGCCGCGGGCACCGTCGCGGTGGCGGTGCTGGTCGCGATCACCCTGCTGCCCGCGCTGCTCGGCTTCACCGGCGACCGGCTGATCAAGGGCCGCCTGTTCGGCCGCACCACGCCCGACCCCGAGTCCGACAGCGGCCCGGTGCCGCTGGGCGAGCGCTGGGCGCGGCTCGTGGTCCGGTTCCGCGTCCCGGCGCTGCTGCTGTCGGTCGCCGCGCTCGGCGTGCTCGCCATCCCGGCCGCCGACCTGCGCCTGGGCCTGCCCGACGACGGCATGCAGGGCGCCGACACCACCCAGCACAAGGCGTACGACCTGATGACCACCGGCTTCGGGCCGGGCTTCAACGGCACCCTGGTGGTCGTCGCCGACCTGCCCGCCGGGGCCGACCCGCAGCAGGTGCCCGGTGCGCTGGCCATGCGCCTGTCCGGCGTGGACAACGTGCTCTACGCGGCGCCGAACGGGGTCAGCCCCGACGGCCGGACCGCGCTGCTCGCCGTCATCCCGAAGACCGGCCCGAACGACCCGGCCACCGCCGACCTGGTGCACACCATCCGCGACCGCGCCGCCGGCATCACGGAGGGCACCGGCGCCGCCATCGCGGTCACCGGCGTCACCGCGCTGGCCATCGACGTGTCCACCACCCTCGACGACGCGCTCGTGCCGTACCTGGCGATCGTGGTCGGGCTCGCGTTCCTGCTGCTGCTGCTCGTGTTCCGGTCGATCCTGGTGCCGCTCAAGGCCACGCTCGGCTTCCTGCTCAGCGTCGCGGCGACGTTCGGCGCGGTGGTGGCCGTGTTCCAGTGGGGCTGGCTCGGCGACCTGTTCGGCGTACAGCAGACCGGGCCGATCATGAGCATGCTGCCGGTGCTGCTCATCGGCATCCTGTTCGGCCTGGCCATGGACTACCAGGTGTTCCTGGTGACCCGGATGCGCGAGGACTATGTGCACGGCGCACCGGCCAAAGAGGCGGTCGTCACCGGCTTCCGGCACGGCGCCCGGGTGGTCACCGCCGCGGCCATCATCATGATCAGCGTGTTCGGCGGGTTCGTGTTCTCGGGTGAGACGCTGATCCAGTCGATCGGCTTCGCGCTGGCGTTCGGCGTGCTGGTGGACGCGTTCGTGGTCCGGATGACCATCGTGCCGGCGCTGATGTCGCTGCTCGGCCGTGGGGCGTGGTGGCTGCCGCGCTGGCTGGACCGCGTACTGCCCGATGTGGACGTGGAGGGCGAGAAGCTGCGCCAGGCCGAGGAGGCCCGCGAACCGGTGGCCGTCGCCGGCTGACCTTCCTCCCTGAAACCCCGGTCCTGGTGGCCCCGCTCCTCGGCGCGGGCACCAGGACCGGTTCGCATCTCTGGCCGTTGACCAGCGTCGATGCGCTCGCCGGGCGCGGGTGGCGGAACTGGTCTAAAGTACCCGGCCATGACCTCTCAGCCCGACACGGCGACGCGCAGGGACCGGGTGCGGCGCTACTACGATCGCAACGCGGCCGCCTTCGAGCGGCTGGGACAGGGCGGCGCGTCCATCCACCGCGCCGTCTGGGGCCCGGGAGTGGAGACACGCGAGGCGGCGTTCCATCACGTCGACGAACTCCTGCTGGACATCCTGTCCAACGTGGACCGGCGGGCCGACGTCGTGGACCTCGGGTGCGGGCTCGGGGCCAGCCTCCTCTACCTCGCCGAGCGGGCCGACCTCAGCGGTGACGGCATCACCCTCAGCCCGGTGCAGGCCGCGCGGGCCGCCGAGTTGATCGCCAGGGCGGGAGCCGCCGATCGGGTACGCGTCCGCGAAGGCGACTACCTCGCGCTGCCCGACGAACTGGCGGGACAGGCGGATCTCACGTTCTCCATCGAGGCGTTCCTGCACAGCCCGGACGCCGACGGGTACTTCCGGGAGGCGGCGCGCTCGCTGCGGCCCGGCGGGCGGCTGGCGATCTGCGACGACTTCCTGGCCTCCAAGTCGCCGCCGGCCTCGGCCCGTGCGGCGCGGCGGCTGGAGGAGTTCCGGGCCGGGTGGCACGCGTCGTCGCTGATCACGGTCAACCAGGTGCGTACGCTGGCCGCCGGGCACGGGCTGACGCTGGTGCGCGACATCGACCTGACGCCGTACCTGGAGCTGCGGCGGACGCGGGACCGGTGGATCAGCGCCCTGGTCGCGGCGGGGCGGCCGCTGCGGCTGTCCGGGGAGTACTGGCAGTCGCTGGTCGGCGGCGACGCGCTGCAGTGGGTGCTGCTGCACGACCTGGTCGAATACCGCTTCCTGGAGTTCGAGCGCATCCGCTGACCCGTGCGAGTGACGATCTCGCTGGCGCATGCTGCTATGGGGCACTGTCTGCGATGCTTTTCGCGTCACATGGCGAACCGCATCGCCTGGAGAAAAGAGCGAGCCGCGCCGTCCGTCAGTCAACCGTGACACCGCGGAGACCGCCCGGCGCCGGGCGTGACCGAGCCGAGGCGGAAGGATGCCACAGTTGACGGGCGACCCAGCCCCGATGGCCGCAAGCGCGCTCGCTGAGTTAGGAGAACATCCGGCTCGTATCGAGTCCACCGCTACGGTGGCACACTGGGCTGAGGTACACCGGTTGGCAGTGGCGGGGCGGGAGCAGGCGATCGCCCGCGACGTCGGGGATCGGCTCGCTCGGCTGTGGCTGGGCACGTCACGGTTCGCCGACGTGGCGGCCCTGGCCCGAGCGACGCTGGACCTGGGCCCGGATGCCGTGACTCTGTACTACCTGGGCTGGGCATTGTTCGCCACCGGACAGCCCCGGCCAGCCCTGACCAACTACGAGTGTGCGCTGGATCTTCTCGGGAAGGACGGAGACCGCGGCACCCGGGCAGCCGTCCTCAACAACATCGGCCTCGTATACGACGGGCTCGGCGACCGGCAGCAGGCCCTGACCCACTACCGGCAGGCGCTGGCGATCCTGCGCGAGCTCGGCGACCGCCGCGGCATAGCGGGCGCGCTCAACAACATCGGACTCGTGCACCACGGGCTGGGCGATCCGCAGCAGGCCCTGAGCTACTACCAGCAGGCACTGCCCATCCTGCGCGAGCTCGGCGACCCCGCCCGGGAAGCGGCCACCCTCGGCAACGTCGGACTCGCGTACAACGGGCTGGGCGACCGGCACCAGGCCCTGAGCTACTACCAGCAGGCACTGCCCATCCTGCGCGAGGTCGGCAACCGCGCCGGGGAAGCGATCACCCTCAACAACATCGGCGGCGTGCACGCCAGGCTCGGCGGCTGGCAGCAGGCCCTCGACCATTACCGGCAGGCGTTGCCCCTCCAGCGGGAGGTCGGCGATCGCGCCGCCGAGGCGGCGACCGTCAGCAACATCGGATACGTGCACGAGGAGCTAGGCGACCAGAAGCGGGCCCTGGATCACTACCAGCAGGCGTTGCTCATGCGGCGCGAGGTCGGCGACCGCGCCGGGGAAGCGATCACCCTCAACAACATCGGCAGCGTGCACAACAGGCTGGGCGAGCGGCAGCAGGCATTGACCTGCTTTAAACAGGCATTGCGGATACAGCGGCAGGTGGGCGACCGCGCCGGGGAAGCGATCAGCCTGAACAACATCGGTGCGATCCACTTTGGATACGGCAATCTCGCCCGCGCGAAGGACGCCCTGAGCGCCGTGCTGAAGATCTTCCACCTCGTCGGTGATCGAGCGTCGGCGGCCTCCGCGGAGTTCAACCTTGCCATCCTGCTGATCCGCATGGCGAGACTCGATGAGGCGGTCGAGGCCCAGCGCCGGGCGATCGCCTTGGCCGAGCAGACCGGGCACCCCGACCTGCTCGACATGCGAGTGGCCCTCGCCCAGTTGCGGCGCATGACGAGGGATGAGGGATGAGCGCCGGCACGGTCGAGGTGCCGGGAGTGTCGCCGTGCTGGACCGTGGATCCGCGCCACCCGCCTGCCGCAGAACCAGGTCGGCGGACGAGCCGGGCTGTCCGTCAGATGACGGTGATACGACGCCGAGGCCCGGCACCGGGCCTCGGGGAGCCGAGGCGGGAGGGTGCCGAAGTTGACGGACGGTTCAGGCTCAGCGGCTGCCCGGGGGATGGCTGCGGAGTGGGAACATCCGGCTCGCACCGAGTCCGCTGCGACGGTCGCACAATGGGTGGAGGTGCACCGGCTCGCGGTCGCGGGCCGGGAGCAGAGCATCGCCGCTGAGGTCGGAGACGAGGTAGCCCGGGTATGGGTGGGCACGTCACGGTTCGCCGACATGGCGGCCTTGGCACGCGCGACGCTGACCCTGGGCCCGGACGCCAGCGCCCTCTACTTCTTAGGCTGGGCCCTGTCCTCCACCGGGCGGCCCCGGAAGGCCCTGATCCACTACGAGCAGGCTCTGCCCATCCAGCGGGAGGTGGGCGACCGCGCGGGCGAAGCGGCCACCCTGAACAACATCGGCAGCGTGCACTACATGCTGGGCGACCGGCAACAGGCCCTGGAGTACTTCCAGCAGGCCCTGCCCATCCAGCGAGAGGTCGGCAACCGCGCGGGCGAAGCGGCCACCCTGAACAACATCGGCAGCGTGCACGACGGGCTCGGTGACCGGCAGCAGGCCCTGGAATACTTCCAGCAGGCCCTGCCCATCTTGCGAGAGGTCGGCGATCACGCCGGCGAAGCGGGGGTGCTCAACAACATCGGGCACGCGCACAACGCGCTGGGCGACCGGCAACGGGCATTGACCTACTACCGGCGGGCTCTGCCCATTCAGCGCGACGTCGGCGACCGCGCAGGCGAAGCCGTCGTCCTGAACAACATCGGGCTCGCGCACAAGGAGCTGGGCGACTGGCAGCAGGCGTTGAGCTGCTACCAGCAGGCACTGTCCGTCCGGCGGGAGGTCGGCGACCGCGCGGGCGAGGCCGTCACCCTGCACAACATCGGCGCCGTCTTCGACGCGCTGAACGACCCGCAGCGGGCGCTGACCTGCTACCAGCACGCACTGTCCATCCGGCGGGAGGTCGGCGACCGCGCCGGTGAAGCAGACACCCTCGCGGGCATCGGCAGCGCGCTCGACGCTGCGGGAGACCCGCTGGCGCTGGCCAGCTTTCAGCAGGCCCTGCCAATCCTGCGCGAGCTGGGCGACCGCGGCGCCGAAGCCGTCATCCTCAGCAACATCGCGACATTGCGCTTCGAAAAAGGCGATCTCATGGGGGCGGAGAACGGCTTCCGGGAGGTGGCAGAGATTCTCCGCCTCGTGGAGGATCGCGGAGCGGAGGCGGTGGCGCGTTTCAACCTGGCCGCTCTGCTGATGCACATGGCCCGGGTCGATGAGGCGCTGGAGTCCCAGCGGGAGGCTGTCGCGCTGGCCGAGCAGACCGGCCATCCGGCTTCGGACGAGATGCGCGACTTCCTCTTCCAGTTGCAGCAGATCACGAGGGAGTAGAAATGGGCTCAGCCACTGTCGAGGTGTCCGGCGTCGATGCGGCGCAATGGGCCGCGGAGTTGCGGGCCACTCTCGTGTCGAAGGCCCGGCCGGGGGACAACGTGTCGTCAGTGGAGCTGCAGCGCTCCCCCGAGCTGGTGGTCGCGGTCATCGGGCTCGTGTTCGCGGGCGCCCAGACCGCCAAGACGATCTGGGACTGGTGGCACTCGCACCGCCCGGAAGGCATCACCGTCACGATCCTGGTTTCCGACGGCACCCAGGTCGACGTATCCGTCGTCAGCGAAGCGGAGCTGGAGATCGTCTTCCAGCGCGCCGTTTCGCGGCGCTGAGCAGGAGACGATCCCCATGAGCACCTTCCATCTCGAGATCTTCGAGCAGACCTCCGACTACTGCGAGCTTCGGCTGTACACCGGTGACGGGACGTCGAAGACCCGCGGCCTGGACAAGACCGCTGTCGATCACCTGATCGAGGCCGTTGAGCACGACTACGGCCAACACGCGATCGCTCAGCCTGCGTTCGACTCACCGCAGCTGGGCGAACTCGGGGCGAAGCTGTTCACCTTCCTCGACGGCGACGAGCGATGGCTGGACCCGGCCCTGGAGAGCCCGCAGGGGGCCATCCTGCGTATCACGGCAGCCGAGCGGCTGCGGCACCTGCCCTGGGAGCTGCTCGCCGACGGCGGCTCCTATCTGACCGTCGCCGGCCGCTCGCCGCTGCTGCCGGTCCGGGCGATCGGCGCCAACACCGCCCGCCCGGCCACCGTCGATCTCCCCAACCGCCCGCTGCGGGTGCTGTTCATGGCCACCTCCCCGGAGGGGGTCGAGCCCGTGCTCAGTTACGAGGCGGAGGAGGCGGCCATCCTCGACGCGACCTCGCGCACCGGCACCGAGCTGGTCGTCGAGGAGAGCGGCACCCTGGAGGGCCTGCGCTTCCTCAGCCGCGACCACGGCGCGGGGTACTTCGACGTGCTGCACCTCAGCGGGCACGCCACCATCAGCGCCGACGGGCAGCCCACCTTCCTGGCCGAGGACGAGCTCGGCCAGCTCAGCACGGTCACCGCCGACCAGATCGCCGACGCCATGTCCGGGCACTGGCCGCGGCTGGTCTTCCTCTCCGGCTGCCTGACCGGCAACGCCCCCGACGGCGGCACGTTCCCCTCGATGAGCGAGAGCCTGGTGCGCGCGGGAGCGCCGACCGTCCTCGGCTGGGCGCTGCCGGTCGGCGACGTCTCGGCGACCGTGTTCGCCGCCCACCTCTACCAGGCGCTGGCCGGCGGGGAGCCGCTCGACCGGGCCGTCATCGAAGCCCGCCGGCAGCTGTACGCCGCCGAGAGCAGCAACTGGCACCTGCTGCGCGTGTACGCCGACAGGTCGCCCTTCACGACCATGGTCACTCCCCTGAACACCCGGGGACGTGCCCGGATCCCGATCCGAGGCGCCGACCAGGAGTTCCTGGACCCGCAGACGCAACGGTCCCGGGTCGCCTCGCGCACCGCCTTCGTCGGGCGGCGCCGCATCATCCAGCGCTGCCTGCGTACCCTCAAGCAGTCTTCGGGGACCGCGGGCGCCGCCGAGGCGCTGGTCCTGCACGGCATGGGCGGCCTCGGCAAGAGCAGCCTCGCCTCCCGGCTGCTGGAGCGGATGCCGACCCACCAGCGCGCCGTCTGGTACGGCAAGGTGGACCTGACGAAGTTCCGGGAACTCACCACCAAGGTCACCTTCCCCACCTTGGAGCAGCAGATCGAGGCGGCCAAGCTGCTCGACAACGAGCAGGCCCCCCTCGCCGTACGGCTACGGCATCTGCTCGACGTCGACGGGCCCCTCGGCAAGACCCCCTGCCTGTTCGTCTTCGACGACTTCGAGGACGGCAACCTCGACGAGCGCGCCGGTGGCCACGTGCTCTCCAGCGAGCTGGCCGACATCCTCCCGGCGCTGCTCAAGGCGATCAGGGACACCGGCAGCCCCAGCCGGGTCATCATCACCAGCCGCTACCGATTCCCGGCGCCGGCCGCGACCACCGTGGTCGTGGAGTCCCTGGAGACCCTGACCACCGTCGAGCAGATCAAGAAGATCACGAACCTGCCGAACCTGCGGCCCGGGTCTCGCCTCGATCTCTCCATCCGGCAGCGCGCCATCGAGGCGGCGGCCGGCAACCCCCGCCTGCTCGACTGGCTCGACCGGATCGTCGCGGATGCCACCCTCGACGTCGACGGCCTGCTCACCGCCATCGAGAACGTGGCGGACAAGTTCCGGCGGGAGACCATCCTCGCCAAGAACCTCCTCGGCGCACAGCCTGCCGAGTTGCAGAAGATGCTCGCGAAGGTCAACGTCGTCGAACTGCCCATCCCCGCCGAGACGGTGTACGCCATCCACGAGCACCCCGACGCGGCCCAGCATGTCAAGCGGGCCGCCGAACTCGGCCTGATCGAGGAAGGCACCGACCCCGAGACCCGCCAGCCCCGCTACTTCGTGTCCAACGTGCTGCGTCCGCTCATCCGTCCCCTGCTCACCGAAGAGGAGTACGTCGAAGCCTGCGCCGCCGCCGCCCGGTCCCTGCACAAGCTCTGGGTCATGGAACCGGCGGAATCCGGGCCTACGTCGTGACGTCGGTCGCGCGTTGGGCGGAGGTGCACCGGCTGGCGGTGGCGGGCCGCGAGCCGGTGATCGCCCGGGAGGCCGGGAGCGGCCTCGCTGTGCTGTGGCTGAGCCGGTCACGGTTCGCCGACGTGGCGTCGCTGTCGCAGGCGACGCTGACCCTCGGCCCGGACGCGGCCGCCCTCTACTTCCTGGGCTGGGCGGAGACCGCCACCGGACAGCCTCGACCGGCACTGGCCCACTACGAGCAAGCGCTGGCCATCATGCGGGAAGCCGGTGACCGCGCCGGCGAGGCGGCCACGCTCAGCAACATCGGCAACGTGTACACCAGGCTGGGCGACCGCCGGCGGTCCCTGGACTACTTCGAGCAGGCGTTGTCTCTGCTACGGCAGGTCGGTGACCGCGTCGGCGAAGGGGTCGCGCTCAGCAACATGGGCAGCGTCCACCACGCGATGGGTGACCAGCCGCGTGCGCTGACCTACCTGGAGCGGGCCTTGCGCCTGATGCGGGAGATCGGCGACCGGGCCGGCGAGGCGATCACCCTCAACAGCATCGGCAGCACCTACCACGCTCTGCGCGACGACCGGCGGGCCCTGGCGTACCACCAGCAAGCCCTGCCCATCCTGCAGGAGATCGGCAGCCGCGCCCACGAAGCGGCGGCGCTCAACAACATGGGTCTCGCGCACAACGCGCTGGGCGACTGGCAACGGGCCCTGGCCTGCTATGCGCAGGCCCTGCCCATCCGCCGGGAGGTCGGCGACCGGGCGGGCGAGGCCGCCACGCTCAGCAACATCGGCAGCGTGTACAGCGGGCTGGGCGACCGGCGGCAGGCCCTGGCCTGCTACGAACAGGCCCTGAGCCTCGTGCGCGAGACCGACAGCCGGGCCGAGGAAGCGATCACTCTCAACAACATCGGCAGCGCGTACCACGGCCTGGGCGACCGCAGGCAGGCCCTGGCCTGCTACGAGCAGAGCCTGCTCATCCGGCAGGAGGTCGGCGACCGGGCGGGCGAGGGGGTCACCCGCTACAACATCGCGATGATCCATCGGGACAACGGCGATCTCGACCGCGCGATCGGCGAACTCGAACTCGTCGTGGCACTCGACCGGGAGGTCGGCCTCCCGGGACTCGCCGCCGACACGGCTGTGCTCGAGCAGCTGCGCCTCGCACGAGCACAGCCCGGCGGCGGGATCTGACCCCGTCAGGCGGCCGGCGACGTGGCCGCCTGATCGGGCGCGGGGCCGGTGCTGCCGGCAGGCGCGGAACGGCGGCCGAGCAGGCGGTCCACCCCGATCAACGCGGCGCCGAGCAGCGAGATGCCGACGGCGAGGCGCAGCACTCCGACGACGACCGAGCCGTAACCGCCCTCGGTCGGGTCCAGGAAGCCGTACGGGTACCGGTTCTCCGCCGTAGGGAAGGCGAACGCGCGGAACACCGACAGCACCACGTACGCCGTCGGCCAGATCAGCCACAGCGGCAGGTCGCTCCAGCGCGTGACCCGGCGCGGCCCGAAGGCCAGCCAGTCCGCCAGCACCATCAGGGGCAGCACGTAGTGCAGCAGGAACGTGGACCGGTTCACCAGCGCCGTCGCCGGATCGGGGTCGACGAGGCCGGGCAGCGGGTTCTCCCCGTGGTTGTTCACGAAGTGCGACACCAGCATGGTGATCATGATCCAGAGGGTGACCGCGCCGCGCAGCCGGGGCGCGGCCGGGTCGCTCGTGCCGCGGCGCACCGACCAGTACAGGACGCCGCCGAAGTAGCCGAGCGCGACGACCGTGGTCTGGCTGGTGTAGAAGGTCAGCCGGTGGGTGCCCGACAGCAGCCCCAGCACGCCCACCGTGACCAGTGCGACCCGCCACCACGAGGCCGGACTCCCGACGATCGCCTTCACCGGTGCTCCCTCCGCTGAGACTCCGCCGGAATCATCCACGCCGATCGCCGTCCAGCCAAGAGCCGCTGGAGATCACTCATGGCAGGAAGCGGTCAGCCGCCCGGCGCGATCAGGCCCGACTCGTACGCGCAGATCACCGCCTGCACCCGGTCGCGCAGACCGAGCTTGCTCAGCACGTTGCTGACGTGGGTCTTCACCGTGTTCTCGGTGACGAACAGGGCCTTGGCCAGCTCGGCGTTGGACAGTCCCCGGCCGAGCAGCACCAGCGTCTCCCGCTCGCGGTCGGTGAGCTGCTCCAGCCCCGGCACCTGGCGCACGTGCGCGCGGCCCTCACGGCGGTGCACCGCGAGCACGTCGTCGATCAGCCGCCGGGTGACGCCGGGCGCGAGCAGCGACTGCCCGTCGTGCACGACCCGCACGGCGTGCAGCAGGTCGTCGCGGCGAACGTCCTTGAGCAGGAAGCCGCTGGCCCCGGCGTGCAGCGCGGCGAAGACGTACTCGTCGGAGTCGAACGTGGTCAGCATGATCACGCGGGTGTCCGTGTCCGCGCAGATCAGCCGGGCGGCCTCGATGCCGTCGAGGTCGGGCATGCGGATGTCGAGCAGCGCGACGTCGGGCCGGTGCCGCTCGACCGCGGCGACGGCCTCACGGCCGGTGCCCGCCTCGGCGACCACCTCGACGTCCGGCTGCACCGACAGGATCGTCGCGAACCCCGCCCGGACCAGCTCCTGGTCGTCGGCGACCACCACTCTGATCATCCGAACACCGCCTCCACCCGGAATCCGCCCGCCGGCGCGGGCCCGTACGCCACCCGGCCGCCGGCGGCGGCCACCCGCTCGGCGATGCCGGTCAGCCCGTGCCCGCCGGTCCCCCGGGCGTCAGGCCCGCGCCCGTCGTCGGTCACCGTGACGGCCAGCTCCCCGGGCCGCCAGTCGAGTGCGACCTCGACCGAGGTCGCGCCCGCGTGCTTCACCACGTTCGTGATCGCCTCCTGGATCATGCGGTATGCCGCGAGCTGCACCTGGGCGGGCACCGGCCGTCGTGGTCCGTGCTCGGCCAGGCGGGCGGCAAGCCCGGCGTCCTCGACCTGCCGCAGCAGCTCGGGCAGGTCGGCCAGGGTCGGCTGCGGCGCCCGCCCGGCGTCGTGCAGCGCGCCGACCGTGGTGCGCAGCTGGGTCATCGCGTCGCGGCCGGCCGTGGCGATCGCGTCGAAGGCGCGTTCGGCGCGGTCCGGGTCGGTGCGGGCGACCGCCGCGCCCGCCTCGGCCTGCACCACCATCAGGCTGAACGCGTGGCCGAGGATGTCGTGCAGGTCCTGGGCGATGCGGGCGCGTTCGCGCTCGGCGGCCAGCTCCGCGGCCTGGCGCTCGGCGGCCCGCGCGGTCTCCCGGCGGGCCCGGGTGAGAGCGCCCAGGGCGTACGCGGCCGACCAGGTGGACAGCTCGCGTACCGCCGTGTTCAGGGAGCCGATGGTGAGCAGCATGCCCAGCGCGGTGACCGCGAGCGAGGCGATCCGGATCACCCGGGTGGACTGGTACGCCACCGCGTACATGCAGATGAGCGGGCCGTACCAGATGGGCTGGGCGGGAGCGGTCTCGGCGAGGCCGTAGAGGCCGACGCCGATCGCCGACAGCAGCAGGCAGCTCGCGGGCCACCGCCGCCGCACGGCGACCGGCAGCGCGGACAGCACCACCGGCAGCCAGGACACCAGGGGCCAGTCGCCGCCCGCAGCCGGGTGCGTCACGAGGAACGGCGCCGACTGCGCGAGCAGCACCAGCGCGGCCAAGCCCAGGTCCCGCCACCAGTCGTGCCGCATGGTCGCCCAGCCTAGCCAACCGGCCCGGCCAGAGCAGCCGGCCCGGCGGACGGCAGCCACCCGCCGGGCGTGCTCGTCGTGCACGCTCAGGCCACCGGAGCCGGCTGTGCGATGCCCGTGTGGTCCGCTGGATCCGCGTTGCCGGGTCTGGCGGCGGCGCTCACCCGCACGGCGCGGATCAGCGGCGCGAAGGAGATCAGCAGGCAGACAGCGCCGATCGGGATGAGGTCCTTGTTCACGAAGGGCAGGATCATGTCGGTCAGCACCAGCACCGGCGTCCACCACTTGACCCGGCCGCGCATGGCGAGCTGGACGACCAGCCACACCTGCGCGACGTAGAACAGCATCGGGCCGAACGTGTAGACCACCGGCGTCACGCCCGGCAGCTCCATGATCGAGCGGGCCATGGCGCTCATCTCGGCCTTGTCGGCGGCGAGGAAACCGAGCACCAGGTCGATGCCGAACTGCACGGTGAGCGCGGCGATCCCGGCGAACCCGACGGCGGCCGCGGCCGTGGCGGCCCGCCCGGCTCCGGCCAGGCGCCGCATCGTCCACATGACGGGTACGAACAGCGCCAGCGCGAGCACGAACGCGAGGTGGCCGGTGGTCCAGGCGACGCCGGGTCCGCGTACGCCGTCCAGTCCGTCGATGATGCGGATGACGCCGTACGCCAGCAGCAGCAGCGGCGCGGCGACGAAGGCACGTGCGATGGTCATCTTCTCTCCCTTGCTCTCGTGGCGCCTTGATCCTGCGCGCTGAGCTGGGCGAAGTGATCGCTCGCGCGGGTGAGCGGGCGGCTCACCCGCGCGGAGGAGTCCGTCTGTTGTGGACCTCCGTTTCGGCGGCGCTTGATGATCCGTGTGAGACTCCACGGGTGACGCTGCCACCTCCGCCGGGCCCGCCGGGCCCCCCAGATCCGATGCCGCCGGGCGCGTTCCCGCCGCCTCCGCCGCCGTTCCCGCCGCTGCCGCCGCCGCAGAAGAACAACACCGGCCTGATCATCGGCGTGATCGCCGGCGTGCTGGTGCTGTGCCTGGCGGGGCTCTGCGTGGGCGGGTTCGTGCTGTACAACGCGAACAAGAGTGAAGCGCCTTCGCCGCGCACGCCCGCGGCGGCGCAGTCGGAGTACACGTACTCCCCTCCCCCGCCGCCGCCGACCACGGAGGCCGCGCCGCCGCCCGCGCCGGTCTCGATCGGCGACTGCATCTCCGTCGACGTGAGCGGCACGTTCCTCGGGGTGGGCAACTGCAACGGCTCCCAGGGCACGTACCGGGTGCTGTCGGTGGACTACAAGCAGAACAGCTGCTCGGACCCGGCGGGGCCGTACATCACGGTGGACGGCTACCGGCTCTGCCTGCAGCTGCACCTGGTGCGCACCTACTGCTACAAGTTCGCCACGGGCAGCGGCTTCGTCACCGCTGCGGCCAAGTGCAAGGCGAAGGGAACAGTGCACGTGATCGACATCGTGCCGGGCGCCTCGAACGGCAACAAGTGCACCAAGGACTACAAGTGGAACCGGTGGTACCGGTTCACCCATCCGACGGTGGTGTACTGCGTCATGCAGTACTGACCCGCGTGCGAAAGGGGCGTCCTCCCGGCCGGGAGGACGCCCCTTTCTTCGTCACGGGATTCAGCCCGTGATCGCGAACACCGAGCGGCCGACGGCCGAGGTGCCGTCCCCGAAGGTGAGCACGCCGAGGTAGCGCACGCCCGCGGTGAGCCCGGACCAGGTCGCGGTCACCGTGGCGGCACCGTTGACGGAGGCGGGCTGGGTGGCCGGGGTGGCCGTGAGGTTGCCGGCCGCGGCGGACGGCACGACCCAGGCGTGGCCGGGCACGGTCAGCGCGCCGGACGACGCGAACAGGTGCACGTACACGTCGTAGCTGCCCTCGCCCAGCGTCACCGACTCCTGCGCGGTGCCGCCGTCACTGGTGGCCACCTCGCCGGTGGTCATGCCCGCCGGGAAGACGTGCAGGTCGACGTCGGTGCCCATGGGGACGTCGGCGTCGAACGTCGCGAAGCGGGCCAGCGCGGTGCCGGCCGGGACCGTCACCGTGACCTTCTTGGTCGAACCCGACACCACCGGGGTGAAGCTCGCGCTCGGGCCGTCGAAGGCGAGGCTGCTCACATCGGCGGCGGCCAGGCCGGACACCGCCGTGGTCAGCGTGCCCGCGTAGCCGGTCCGGACCGGCAGCGCGACGCTGCCGCTGACGCCCGAGCCGGTGGCCTCGACCGGGGCGGCCAGCGCGGCGTAGCGCACCGCGATCGGGCTGGTCACCTTGTGGCCGCGCAGGTCCGACCAGCTCAGCGAGCCGAACGCCCAGGTGCCCGCGGTGGCCGTGGTGCGGGTGATGGTCACCTTGAACGACTTCGTCGCGCCCGGCGGCACCGTCAGCGTCTTCGGCGACACGGTGACCTTGAACCCGGCGGGGGCGGTGACCTGTGCGGCGTACACCGAGGAGTTCTTGCTGATGTTGGTGACCCGGCGGGTCACGGTCTGCACGCCCGGCAGGTCGCCGACGGCGATCGACGGGTAGTTCAGGTCGCTCGGGTCGATCGAGCCGACCGACTGGCAGAACGACTCCTCGGTGATCAGCTGGAGCTGGCCGATGCCGCACGCGTACTGCAGCCACTGCTCCGGCGTGGAGTCGTAGACCAGGCCCGGGTCGAAGGCGCTGCCGGGCACGACGTGGCCGGAGCCGTAGTTGAGCGGGGTGGCGTCACCCTGCGACCACTGGATCGGCTGGCCGGTGTTGTCCTTGGTGGTGGCGGTGGTCATCAGCGCCGACTTGATCCACATCGGCGACCACTTCGGGTTCTTGCTCTTGAGCAGGGCGGCCAGGCCGGCGATGTGCGGCGAGGACATCGAGGTGCCCGAGAGCGAGTTGAAGTTGTTGCCGCCCGCGTTCGGCGGCGCGACGGCGGCGATCACGTCCACGCCGGGGCCGGTGATGTCCGGCTTGAGCAGGTCGCCGTTGCCGGCCAGGGCCGGGCCGTAGGACGAGAAGCCGGCCATGACCGGGGCGCGCACCGGGTCGGTGCTGACCGCGGAGATGGTCGCGGTCGGGTTCGCCGTGGCGGCGTACGCGGTGACCGCGGCGCCCGCCGTGGCGTCCAGGTGCACGCTGGGCACCGAGTGGAAGTCGGCGTTGAGCGACTGGGCGCTGCTGGTGTTCGCCTGGATCATGCCGATGCCGCCGGCGTCGGCGACCGCCTTGCTCTTGTCGACGCGGGCGTTGCCGCCCCGGTCGCATAGCACGATCTTGCCGGCCACCTTGGCCGGGTCGAGCGTCCCGAGGTAGCACAGGTTGACCAGCGCCTGGTCCGCGCCGGCCAGACCCGCGACGGTGGAGTCGATCAGGGTGGCCGGGCCGACCGCCGGGCCCACGCCGACGCCGGTGTAGGTCGAGCCGTCGCCCAGGGTCAGCGTCTTGGTGTTGCCGCGGTCGTGCGTGCTGGCCGCGACCGTGGTCAGCCACGGCGAGTTGTGCGCGACGCTGCCCGCGCCGAGCGCGTCGCCGGAGTTGCCCGCCGACGCGGCGACGAACACGCCCGCGGCGGCGGCGTTGAGGAACGCGATCTCCGCCGGGTCGACGACGTACTGCCGCGAGCCCGAGATCGAGTAGTTGATCACGTCGACGCCGTCGGCGACGGCCGCGTCGATCGCGGCCACGATGTCGGCGGTGCCGCCGGAGGAGTTGCCCGCCGCCGGGTTGTGCCACAGCACCTTGTACGCCGCGATGCGCGCCGCCGGGGCGACACCGGACACGGTGCCGACCGAACCGCCGTTGATCGAGGCGGCCACGCCGAAGTTGCCGGCCGTGGTCGAGGCGGTGTGCGAGCCGTGCCCGTTGTAGTCACGCGGGGACAGGAACTCGGCCTCGTTCACGTTGGCGTCGTCGTGGAAGTAGCGGGCGCCGATCACCTTGTTGTTGCAGGACACCGGCTGCTCGGTGCCGACGTCGCAGGTGCCCTTCCACTTCTTGTCGATGGTGCGCTGGTCCGGGCGCGGGGTGGGCAGCGCGGCGAACGACGGGTTCTCCACCCAGATGCCCGAGTCGATGATGCCGACGATGACGCCTTCACCGGCGTGCGCGTCGCCGGAGAACTGCTTGTTCCACACGCCCCCGGAGCCGGTCAGGCCCAGGAAGTCACGGGTGGTGATCGTGTCGGCGGTCAGCTGCTCGCTCTTCCAGACGCGCAGCACGCCGCCGTCGGCGCGCAGCCGGGCCGCCTCGGCGGCGGTAAGGCGGGCGCTGAAGCCGTTGAAGGTGACGCCGTAGTCGTAGGCCTTGCGGCGGCTGTCGACGCGGGCGCCGCGCAGGGCGGCGTCGTGCTCGCCGCGCAGCCGGTCACGCCAGCGCTGGGCGGCGGAGGAGTGCGCGTCCACCCGCTCACCGGCGGCGGGGCGGGTCCGGGCGTAGCCGCTGACGCCGCCGGCGTACGTGGCGACCGGGTCGCTGACCGTCTGCACCAGGTACAGCGCGGTGGCCTCCGAGCCGGGCGGGGCGGCCTGGGCGCCCGCGGTCGCCGAGGCCGCGAGCGCGGCGGTGGCGGCGACGGCGAGCACCATCGAGGCCGGTCGTCGACCGGCCCGTCGGTTGAGTCTCACGGGGGTGTCCCTCCTGACTGGCGGATGGCGGGCGAGAACCGCCACCGGTCCGATCAGGACGCCGCCACACCGCGATGCGAAGGGATCGTTGCACGACCGCGACCCCTCGCACCAGAGGCAAATCTCCCTGTCTCAATCCGTCCGGTCAGGTCGAGGTGTGGTAGTAGCAGGCGTTCTTGGCCCACTGGAGCGGGCCGACGCGGGTGCCCCAGGCGCTCCAGGTGGTGGCGGTGGCGGTGTGCCAGTAGCGGGCGTTGAAGCTGCCGGTGGCCGTACGCAGCTCGGTGTGGTCCAGGTCGGCGTCGTACTGGATCTTGTGCTGGGCGTTCATCGCGACGCCGGACGACTCGTCCACGTCGCCGTCGTCGAACGACGAGATCACGGTCCAGTCGGTGCCCATCGCGGACTCCGGGCGGGCCGCCAGCCCGTTCAGGAACGAGCTGCCCGCCGCCATCTCCTTGCACTGCAGCCACAGCGTGAGGCTGCACCAGCCCGCGAACGTGGCGCCCGCGTGCGGGGTGCCCAGCGTCACCACGTCCTCGACGTAGAGGTAGGGCGGATACCCGGCCGTGCCCTTGGCCGTCTCGGTCAGCGCGGAGCGGATCACGAGGCCGCCCATCGAGTGCCCGACCACGTCGACCTTGACGCCGTTGGCCGAGTAGCGGCTGTACAGCTCGTTGGCCAGCGCCTTGCCGACCGCCTTGATGGACGTGTTCATGGTGTCGCCGGGGAACAGGATGTCGCAGTTGGTGTTGCCCGAGTAGTAGCCGAACGTCACCAGATCGCCCGTCCAGCCCGCGTTCGTGAACTGGTTCGTGACGGCGGACCAGTAGGCGTCGCAGTTCGCGTCGCCGTCGGGGCTCCAGCCGTGGATGAAGACGACGGTGTTCGCCTGGCCGTTGGCCCGCGCCGGGGCAGCGTGTGCGGGAGTCTGCGCGGCGAGCGTGACGCCCGCGGCGAGCAGGAGGGAGACGAGGACTGCAGCAGTGCGTCGCATTTGTACCTTATTCCGTGTGCGGGGGCGTGCGCTGCGCATTCTTCCCGATACGGCGCAACAGGTCCATGGCCTGCCGGACCGGCGGTGCGCGCCGGATCGGATTCGGTAACGAATCGATAACGCCGAACGTCCGTTGTGGCCGGTCCTCGTTGTGCGGATGTCGCTGCCCCTGACGAGAAGGACGGGTTCTCATGACATGGCTACGACGTACCGGTGCCGCCGCGGCCGCGGTCGGGCTCACCGCCGGAGCTTGCGCGGTTCTGCTCCCGGCCGGCGCCGCCCAGGCCGCGCCCGACTGCACCGCCCGGTTCACCGCCTCGGCGCAGGCCGACATGCTGCGGCTGCGGGCCCTGGACCTGCCGATCCTGGGTGACCGGCTGGCGGTCGACCTGCGGCTGGCCTCCGCGACCGGCGCCGTGGACAGCGCGTCCGCCCAGCCGGCCGTCGCGGCCGCACACCTGAGCGAGCTTGCCGTGCTCGGCATCGACCCCGGCGAGCCGGCCGTCTCCCGCAGCATCGCCACCGCGGCCGGATCACCGGGGCCGCAGGAGACGCGGCTGCTGGCCCTGAACGCGCCGGGCCTGCTCGATGCGGAGGCGGGCAGGCTGACCTCCGACGCGTCCTGGCGACGGGACTACCGGTGCGGGCAGACGGGTCCGCTGACCCGCGCCGCGACCGGCATCGGCTCGCTGACGCTGCTGCCCGCGGGCGGCGGTGCGGTCTCCGCCGGGGGCGCCGACGGCGCCGACGCCGGGACGAGCCTGCTGCGGGTCCGGTCGGTGGGCGCGTCGCAGGCGTTCACCGAGCTGGTACGCCTGCCCGGCCACCGGGTCGGCGTCGCCGCCGGGGCGGGCAGTTCCCTGGCCGAGGTGTCGCTGTTCGACGGTACGGCCGCCGAGGTGTCCGTGAAGGTGGTCAGCCAGCCGAAACTGCTCGCCGTGGCCGGGGGCAGCCGTGCCCGGTCGCTGGTCGACTACCGGCCCGCGGTGCTGGAGGTCACCGCGGCAGGGCGCCCGGTGGCGCAGCTGTCCGCCGAGAAGATCTCCACCGACGTGTACGTCAACGCGTCGCTGCGCGGCCGCACGCCGACCCGCTCGCTGCTGTCCGTACGGGTCTCCATCGGCGAGCTGGGCCGCACCTTCACCGACTCCGCGGTGTCCGCCGAGGCCGCCACCGTGCGCGTGCAGCTGCTACTCGGAAAGGCGGTCATCCTGGACACCTCGCTCGGCCACCTGGCCGTCACGGCCACCTCGGCGCGGTCATGGCCCGCGACCGGCCCCGCGCCGCAGGCCGCGGCCACCGGCGCGGGCCACCCGAAGGCCACCGTGGTCACCGCTTCGCCGTCCCCGTCCCCCGCCGCGACCGCCCCGGCGCTCGCCCCGGCCGCCGCGTCGCAATCCGACAGCGCCCCGCACCCGCGCGCCGCGACGTTCGTCCTGGCCGCCGTCGTCGCACTGCTGGCGACCGGCGTCGTGGCCACCGTTCGCAGACGCCGCAGCCCGACGTCCGAAGCCTGACGAGGTTAGGAAGGGCACCTTCTACATCGGAAGGCGATAAGAAGGTGCCCTTCCTTTCGTCAGGAAGCCCGCCGACGGGGGGCGGCGGGCTTCCTGAGGGGTGGTGCGGATCAGACGTCGAAGCGGTCCAGGTCCATGACCTTGGCCCACGCGGCGACGAAGTCCGTCACGAACTTCTCCTTCGCGTCGTCGCTCGCGTACACCTCGGCCAGCGCCCGCAGCTCGGAGTTCGAGCCGAAGACCAGGTCCGCACGGGTGCCGGTCCACTTGACCGCGCCCGAGGCGTCCACGGCCTCGAACGTCTCCTGGTCGCCGGAGGTCGACCGCCACGTGGTGCCCAGGTCGAGCAGGTTCACGAAGAAGTCGTTGGTCAGGCGGCCGGGGGTCTCGGTGAGCACGCCGAGGCTCGAGCCGTTGTAGTTCGCGCCCAGCACCCGCAGGCCGCCGACGAGCACGGTCAGCTCCGGCGCGCTCAGCGTGAGCAGGTTCGCCTTGTCCACCAGCAGGTACTCGGCGGGCAGGCGGTTGCCCTTGCCGAGGTAGTTGCGGAAGCCGTCGGCCTTCGGCTCCAGCGCCGCGAACGACTCCACGTCGGTCTGCTCCTGCGCGGCGTCGGTGCGGCCCGGCGTGAACGGCACCGTGACGGCGTACCCGGCGTCGGCGGCCGCCTTCTCCACCGCGGCGGCACCGGCCAGCACGATCACGTCGGCCAGCGAGACCTTCTTGCCGCCGGACTGGGCGGCGTTGAACGCGTCCCGGACGCCCTCCAGGGCGTGCAGCACCCGCGCGAGCTGGTCGGGGTTGTTGACCTCCCAGCCGCTCTGCGGCTCCAGGCGGACGCGGGCGCCGTTGGCGCCGCCCCGCTTGTCGCTGCCGCGGAACGTCGACGCCGCCGCCCACGCGGTCGAGACCAGCTCGGCCACGGTCAGGCCGGTGGCCAGGATCCGCTCCTTGAGCGCCGCCACGTCGGCCGCGCCGACCAGCTCGTGGTCCACGGCCGGCAGCGGGTCCTGCCAGATCAGCACCTCGGCCGGGACCTCGGCGCCCAGGTAGCGCACGGCCGGGCCCATGTCACGGTGGGTCAGCTTGTACCAGGCGCGGGCGAACGCGTCGGCGAACGCCGCCGGGTCGGCCAGGAAGCGGCGCGAGATCTGCTCGTACACCGGGTCGAAGCGCAGCGACAGGTCGGTGGTCAGCATCATCGGCGCGTGGGACTTCGCCGCGTCGTGCGCGTCCGGGACCGTGCCCGCGCCCGCGCCGTCCTTCGGCTTCCACTGGTGCGCCCCGGCCGGGCTCTTGGACAGCTCCCACTCGTACCCGAACAGGATCTCGAAGAAGCTGTTGTCCCACTGGACCGGCGTGTTCGTCCACGCGCCCTCCAGCCCGGAGGTGATGGTGTCGCCGCCCTTGCCGGTGCCGAAGCTGTTCTTCCAGCCCAGGCCCTGCTCCTCGATCGACGCGCCCTCGGGCTCGGCGCCGACGTTGTCCGCCGGGCCCGCGCCGTGCGCCTTGCCGAAGGTGTGGCCGCCGGCGATCAGGGCGACCGTCTCCTCGTCGTTCATCGCCATGCGGCGGAACGTCTCGCGGATGTCGCGGGCCGCGGCGATCGGGTCCGGGTTGCCGTTCGGGCCCTCCGGGTTGACGTAGATCAGGCCCATCTGGACCGCGCCGAGCGGGTTCTCCAGCTCGCGGTCACCGGTGTAGCGGGCGTCGCCGAGCCAGGTGGTCTCCGGGCCCCAGTAGACGTCGGTCTCCGGCTCCCACACGTCCGCGCGGCCGCCGCCGAAGCCGAACGTCTTGAAGCCCATCGACTCCAGCGCCACGTTGCCGGCCAGGATCATCAGGTCGGCCCAGGACAGGTTCTGGCCGTACTTCTTCTTCACCGGCCACAGCAGGCGGCGGGCCTTGTCCAGGTTGCCGTTGTCCGGCCAGCTGTTCAGCGGCGCGAACCGCTGCTGGCCCGCGCCGGCCCCACCGCGGCCGTCGCTGATCCGGTACGTGCCCGCGCTGTGCCACGCCATACGGATCATGAACGGGCCGTAGTGCCCGTAGTCGGCCGGCCACCAGTCCTGCGACGCCGTGAGGACCTCGGCGATGTCCCGCTTGACGGCGGCCAGGTCCAGCGTCTGGAACGCCGCGGCGTAGTCGAACTGCTCGCCGAGCGGGTTGGCCACGGCCGGGTTCTTCGCGAGGATCTTCAGGTTGAGGTGGTTGGGCCACCAGCCGCGGTTGCCGTCGCCCTGGGTCGGGTGCGGCGCGCGTCCGTGCGCGACCGGGCAGCGGGACTCCGCGCCGGCCTCGGCGTCGTGCACGATGGCGTCGTGGTTCTCGGACATCGGGTTCCTTCCGTGACTTGCCGGATCAGGTCGATCGGGGATTACGTGGTGGAGCAGGCGGGGCAGCGACCCCAGTAGATGACCTCGGCCTCGTCGACGGCGAAGCCGTGGTCGTGGGAAGCGGTCAGGCAGGGCGCCTCGCCGACGGCGCAGTCGACGTCGGCGATCCGCCCGCAGGACCGGCACACCGAGTGGTGGTGGTTGTCCCCCACCCGGGCCTCGTAGCGGGCCACCAGGCCGGACGGCTGGATGCGGCGCACCAGGCCCGCGGCCGTCAGCGCGTGCAGGCAGTCGTACACGGCCTGGTGGGACACCTCGGGCAGGCCCCGGCGCACCGCGGCGATGATCGAGTCCGTGTCGGCGTGCGGAAGCGCGTGCACCGCGCCCAGCACCGCCACCCGGGGCCGGGTGACGCGCAGCGCGGCCCCCCGCAGCAACCGCTGGAAGTCCAGGGTCGTGGCCACGCCCGGAAGTCTGGCCCCTTTTCTGGAATCAGTCAAGTTTATGCGCGACATGTCATCACCAGATGACTTTATCGTCGGTCGCGGTCGCGGCGCGACCCCTCGGCGAAGCTGTCCGCGTCGGCCCGGGACGTTAGCATCCGGTACATGTTGGACACCCCCGCCAAGACACCTCGCAACGGCACGAGTGTGCTGCTCGGCCTGCTCGCACTGATCCCAGCGACCGTGCTCCTGTTCACCGGCTACCTGGTCCCGTCCGTCCGGACGCTGCTGGCGAGCTTCACCGACGCCTCCCTGCTCGACAAGCCGGCCGAGTCGGTGGGCGGCGACAACTACAGCGCCATCATCGACGAATTCGCCGAGTCGCTGGTCGGGCCGCTGCTGCTGGCCCTGGCGCTGACCTTCACCGCACTGATCGGCGGCCTGCTGCTGGCCTGGCTCGCCGCGCTGGCCGGACGGCGCGGGCGGTGGGCCGTGCGCGCCGCGTTCGCACTGCCCATGGCCGCCGTGGGCGCCACCATGGCCGCCGTCGCCTGGCTGCTGTCCTTCGAGTCGCCGCGCGACCTCAACCCCTTCCTCACGCAGTACGGCGCGTTCGCCGCGCTCGCCGTGGGCCTGGGCGCGACCGCGTTCCTGCTGGTCCTGCGCCGGTCCACCCGACTCGGCGACGCCTGGCCCGGCCTGCTGCTGGTGAGCGGGGTCATCACCGCCACCTCCCTGGCGTACGCCCTGCAGTCGTTCACCTTCCCGTACCTGCTGCGGGGGCCGGACGGCCCGCGCTTCGGATCGCCCGCCATGCTGATCTTCGACGTCGGGTTCCGCTTCGCCGACCTGGGCGTGGCCTCGGCCGGTGCCGTGCTGCTGCTGGCGGTGCTCGCCGTGCTCGGCCTGGGCGTCACCGTATGGCTGATCGCCGCCCGCGCCCGGGTGGTCGAGGCCGCCGCCGAGGCCGCGCCCGACCAGGCCGCGGGCAGTTCGCCGTGGACCGTCGTCTCGCTGGTGGTCACCGCGGTGGCGGCGCTGATCGCGCTCGGCTCGCTGGTGCCGTGGCTGACCAGCTCGCTGTCGTTCTCGGCCCCGGCCCGGGAGTCCGGGGTGCTGCCGCACCTGGTCTCCACCTGGATCCCGCCGCTGCTGTCCACACTGCTCGGGGTGACCGCGGCCGTGCTCGCCGGATACGGCATCGGCGCGCTGCGCCCACTCGGCCGGCGCAGCGAGCTGCTGCTGCTGCCGTTCGCGCCGTGGCTGTTCACCGGGCTGCCCGCGCTGATCCCGGACGCGTTCCGGCACCGGATCGAGGACGGCAGCGAGTTCCTGTTCCTGGTCCCGCCCGCGTCGCTGAGCATCCCGGTGCTGTTCGGCAGCGCGCTGCTGTTCCGGGGCGTGCGGCTGACCCGGGCCCTGCCCGTGGTCGGCCTGGCCGGGCTGATGGTCTGGGTCGTCGCGGCGCAGGACACCCTGTGGCCGCTGATCGCCGGCATGCGGCCGGACTCCGCGCCGATGCAGGTCGTCGTGCTGCAGACCATGACGGAGTACAGCTACCGCGGCCTGGACGGCGGCGGCGGCGTGACCGGCTGGCTCTACCCGCTGCCGCTGCTGCTCGTCATCGCCGCCGCGATCGCCGCGGTGCAGCTCCTGTCCCTGGACCGGCTCGCCCTGCGCACCGGCCGCGACGACGCCCCGGCGGCCGAGCCGTTCCCGGCCGTTCCCGCACAGGCCACCGACCCGTACCCGGCGGCCCCCGCCCAGCCCGCCGCCCCGGCAGCCGAACCCCCGATCGCCGCCTCGGCCGGGGACCACGAGAGCCCCAAGGACAGCACGGCCTGACACCCCGGCACCCTTGTCTGTCGACTCTGCACACTCGCGGCCTCGGTTCACCACCGAGGCCGCGAGTGTTTGAACATCGGGCCGGGGTCAGGGGTGGAGGGCCGGGGGCAGGGGGGCGTGGTGGAGGACGGCGAGACTGGCCACGGCGCGGGTGAGGACGACGTAGAGGCGGCTGGCACCGCGGGGTTCGGCGGCGAGGATCTCGGCGGGCTCGACCACGATCACGTGGTCGTACTCCAGGCCCTTGACGACGCCGGCGGGCACCACCGTCGCGCCCTCGACCAGCGGCGCCAGCGCGGCGGCGGTGTGGTCGGCGGCGATGACGGCGGTCGTCGCATCCCGGGGCGCGTCGCGTACCGCCTCGCGGACCGCGGCGTGCAGGTCGTCGACCCGGCGTACGGTCAGCTCGCCGCCGGGCCGGTAGGAGCGGGTCGGGGCGATGCCGGGCGGCAGCAGCCGGGCGGCGTAGTCGGCCAGCGCCTGCGGCACCCGGTAGCCGGTGCGCAGTTCCAGGGTGCGCGCCTCGCGGCGGCCGAGCCGGGTGAGCAGCTCCGGCCAGGACGCGGCGGCCAGCGGGTGGGTCGCCTGGCCGAGGTCGCCGACGATCGTCATCGACGCGTACGCGGCCCGGCGGGCGATCATCCGGGCCTCCATCGGGGACAGGTCCTGCGCCTCGTCGAGGATGACGTGGGCGTAGTCGTCCCCGCCGATGTCCTCCGGCTCGGGCTCCGGCGGCGGCAGCGGCTCGGCGAGCACCGGCACGTACCCGTCCTCGCCGTGCGGGTCGAAGCCGTCGGTCCAGCTCAACACCCGGTGGCCCTCGCGCAGGATGACGGCCTCGGCCCAGCGCTGCGCGGCGTGCGTCGCGTCGTTGTCGATCCGCGGCCCGGCCAGCGCGATCGGCGTCGGGTGGCCGGGCGCGTACAGGCTCCAGCCGTCGTGCAGGCCGAGGCTGAGCACGAACGTGTCGACGCGCTGCGTGCCGGTGGTGAGTTCGCGCAGCTGCCAGCCGGCCTCGGCCTGGGCCGGGCGGCGCGGCGGGGGCGCCTCGCCGAGCAGGCCGGTCAGCTCGTCGAGCAGCGGCACGTCGTCCACGGCCCAGCCGTCACGGTCGCGGTAGGTCGCGGCGAGCGCCTCGGCGGCCGCAGCGCCGAGCAGGGGCGCGGAACGGGCCGGGTCGTCCAGCCAGGACAGCACGTCCGGCGGGGTCAGGTGGGGCCACCAGTCGCGCAGGAAGCTCAGGAACTCGCCCCGGTCCGCGAGGTCCTCGACGAACGCGCCGCGTTCCAGGTGCTCGCCGTCGACGCGCGTCCACAGCGCCTCCAGCAGGGCGGCGGCGGCCAGGCCCCGGGCGGCGTTGGGGGCGGTGCCGAGCCGGTCGGCGCGCTCGCGGGCGCGTACCCGCGCCTGGGCCAGAGCGGCCGCGTCGAGGGTGAGCACCTGGCCCGCGTACACCAGCCGCAGCCGCTCGGGCGCGCCCGGCGGGGTCTGCCACATCAGCTCGGTCAGCAGCCGCGGCATGCTGTCCGCGCCCTTGATCTCGGCGACGGCCGCGGGATCGCGGCGCGTGGCGGTCACCCCGTCGTACAGCTCGCCGATGGCGCGCAGGTGCACGCTGTCCTCGCCGAGCGCGGGCAGCACCCGGCTGATGTAGTTGGTGAACACGGTGGACGGACCGACGACCAGGACCCGCCCGTCGGCGAAGCGCCCCCGGTCGGTGTAGAGCAGGTATGCCGCGCGGTGCAGCGCGACCTGGGTCTTGCCGGTGCCCGGACCGCCGGTGACGACGGTCACGCCCCGGGCGGGCGAGCGGATGGCCTCGTCCTGCTCGCGCTGGATGGTGGTGACGATGTCGCGCATGAGCGGGCCGCGCGAGCGCCGCAGCGCCGCGAGCAGCGCGCCTTCGCCGAGCACGCGCAGCTCACCGGCGCCGTCCGGGTCGAGCAGGTCGTCGTCGAGGTCGATGACCTCGGGGCCCCGGCTGATGATGATGCGGCGGCGCACGACGCCGAGCGGCTCGCCGGACGTGGCCCGGTAGAACGCTGCCGCGGCCGGGGCGCGCCAGTCGACCAGCAGCGGTTCGGACTGCTCGTCGCGCAGCCCGAGGCGGCCGATGCGGTAGACCTCGCCGTCGTCGTAGTCGAGCCGGCCGAACACGAGACCCTCGGCCTCGGCGTCCAGGGTGCGCAGGCGCCGGTCCGCCCGGATGACCATCGCGTCGCGTTCGACGAGACCGGTGGTCAGCCCGGTGGTGGCGCGCTGGTGGCCCTCCCGGGCCAGCTCGCGGGCCTGTGCCCGCATCACCTCGACGCGCTCGTAGACCTGATCGACGGCCTGCTGTTCAATGGCGATCTCCTGCGTTCTGGCGTCAGGCACAGTGCTCCCCGGTGACGTGGGATTGGGTGGCTTGACGAGGCTAAACGCAGCTCAGCGCCCGAAAATCATCATTCGGGGCGATCTGTACGACTTGCGCGACCGATACAATGAATACGGCCGGGAAGACGGAGCGAGGAGAGGTTCGCCGTCACCCGGCTTTGTCGTGCAGCCGTCCGACCAGGTCACGGGCGCGCCGCCACCAGTATTCGTACCGGCCGGGGAAGCGTTCGCTCAGCTCGGTCAGCCGGGTCAGCGCCTCGTCGGCGTAGGCCCTGTCGTCCTCGGCCTCGCCGATGAGCAGGCACACGTTGGCCAGCGAACCTGCGACCAGCAGCGGCACCTCGGCGGCGTACTCACGCAGCACCGGTTCGGCCCGGCGGGCGGCGCGGGCGGCCTCCTCGCGGCGGCCCAGCGCGAGCAGGACCTCGGCCTCGGTGGACAGCGGCAGGCCCCAGCGGCGCCGCTGCACGGCGGTCACCGGCTCGCCGTCGGTCTCGCGCAGCACCGCCATCGCCTCGCGGACCGCGCCGAGGGCCTCGTCGTACCGCCGCGTGCGGGTCAGCGTGGTGGCGTGGTTGGTCAGCGCGGTGGACAGCAGGTGCCGGGCGGACCGGCCGGACTCCTTGCGGGCGAGCGCGATCGCCTCGGTCTCGGCCGCGCCGGCCTCGGCGAAGCGGCCCAGCAGCGTCAGCGAGGTGCCCTGGAGCACGAGCAGTTCGATCTCGACATCGCGGTGCACGGCGGCGCCCCCGGCCTCGCGCAGCGCCGCCAGGGCCTGGGCCAGCGGGGCCAGCGACTCGGTGGTGCGGCCCAGGTCGGCCAGCGCCGCGCCCCGGTTGAGCAGCAGCGGCACCCGCCCCACCGCGGACAGCATCTCGGGCGCGTCCTGCTCCAGCTCGGTGAAGAAGGCGAGGGCCTGCTCCCCCGCGGCGAGGCTCTCGGCGGCGTACCCGAGCTGGCGCAGCACGAAGCTGCGCAGCGACATCAGCTCGGCGCCGAGCAGGTGCACCATCTCCGAGCCCTGCACGGCCGCCGATCGCCAGGTCTGCTCGGCCGCGTCGAGCACGGCCAGCGCCGCCTGCCGGTCCGGCCGCTCCTGCACCGCCAGCCACCGCGCCATGCTCAGCCGCACCCAGAGCAGCAGGTTCGCTCCGTCGTCGCCCTGCGCGGCGTACTGCGCTTCCAGCTCACGCGCGAGCCCGAGCGCACCCTCATGGTCACCGGCGGCCGCGAGCTGCTGCGCCTGGCTTAACGGATCCTGCCCCACGCCCCCAGCCTCGCACACCATGATCCCGCACCCGCACCCCGCGCCACCCCGCCAAGATCACGTCGATCTTGCCCGAACAGTTTCCGACAGCGGCCGCCCCTCCACCAGATCTTCACAGGTCAGGGCGTTGCGCTCGGCTGACACCTAGAACTACCATACATAGCAGTTCTAGGTATAGGCGGTATCCCTCGTGCACATCACGAAAGATCTCGTCGCGGCCTCGGCGACCCCCCTCGTCCTCGGCATCCTCGCCGAGGGCGAGAGCTACGGCTACGCGATCCTCAAACAGGTCAACGACCTGTCCGGCGGCCATCTCGAATGGACCGACGGCCTGCTCTACCCCCTGCTGCACCGGCTGGAGCGGCTCGGCTACGTCGAGTCCCACTGGCAGAGCCCGGCCGGCGAGCGCCGCCGCAAGTACTACCGCATCACCGACCTGGGCCGCGCCGAGCTGACCGAGCAGCGCCGCCAGTGGGCCGCGGTCGTCGACACCCTGCGCGGGGTGTGGAACGCCGCGCCCATGCCGCTGCCGCTCATCGCACCGGCCGGGGCGTGATCGGCATGACCGTCGACAGCAACAACGACCTGGAGACCCAGATCGCCGAGTGGCGCGCGTACGTGCGCCGCCGCCACTCGATGCACCAGGCCGACGCCGAGGAACTCGAGGACCACCTGCGCGGCCGCATCGCCGACCTCACCGAGGCCGGCCTGCACCCCGACGAGGCCTTCCTCATCGCCGTCAAGCGCATGGGCAGCCTCGACGAGCTTTCCCGCGAGTTCGCCCGGGAGCACTCCGACCGGCTGTGGAAGCAGCTGGTGCTGACCGGCGACGACCCCGAGGCACCTGCCCGCAGCCGCCGGGAGCTGCCGGTCATGGTGGCCTGCGCGGCCGCGGCCGCCCTGGCGATCAAGGTGCCCGGCTGGCTCGGCCTCGACATGGACAGCGACGACGCCGCCTCCTTCTTCCTTCGCAACGCCAGCCTGTTCGCGCTGGTGCCGCTGGCCGCGTACTTCGCGTGGCAGCGCCGGCTCGGCGCCGGGGTCATCGGGCTGCTCGCGGCGTTCTTCGCGCTCGGCGCGACCGCCGTCAACACGTACCCGATGGCGGGCGATTCGCACACGCTGGTGCTCGCCGCGATCCACCTGCCGATCGCGCTCTGGCTGGTGGTCGGCGTCGCCTACGTCGGCGGCGAGTGGCGCTCCGGGCAGCGCCGGATGGACTTCATCAGGTTCACCGGTGAATTCCTGATCTACTACGCGCTGCTCGCGCTCGGCGGCGGGGTGCTCACCGCGTTCACCGCCGGGACGTTCAACGCCATCGGCATCGACCCGGAGACGTTCATCTCGCAGTGGCTGCTGCCCTGCGGCGCGGCCGCCGCGGTCGTGGTCGCCGCGTGGCTGGTCGAGGCCAAGCAGAGCGTCGTGGAGAACATGGCGCCCGTGCTGACCAAGGTGTTCACGCCGCTGTTCACCGCGACGCTGCTGGCGTTCCTCGGCGCCGTCGCCTTCACCACCAGCGTCATCGACGTCGAGCGCGAAGTGCTCATCGTGTTCGACCTGCTGCTCGTGGTGGTGCTGGGGCTGCTGCTGTACGCCCTGTCGGCGCGCAACCCCGCGGCCAGGCCCGGCCTGTTCGACAAGCTGCAGCTGGCGCTCGTGGTCAGTGCGCTGGTCATCGACGTGCTGGTGCTGATCGCGATCACCGGCCGGATCACCGGGTTCGGCTTCACCGCCAACAAGACCGCGGCCCTGGGTGAGAACCTCATCCTGCTGGCCAACCTGGCCTGGTCGGCGTGGCTGTTCCTCGGCTTCATCCGCGGGCGGATGCCGTTCGGCAAGCTGGAGCAGTGGCAGACGCGGTACCTGGCCGTGTACGCGGTCTGGGCCTGGACGGTCGTGCTGGTGTTCCCGCCGCTGTTCGACTTCGCTTGAGGCAGCCCCCGACAGCCCGATGGCGCGGCGCCCCGAGCGCCGCGTCATCGGCGTGTCCGGCCCGCAGTGTCACTGGTACGCCGAACGAGCAGGCGGCTTGTGCCGGGCGCGGTGCTTCAGTCCATGGTCGCGGCGATGTGTTCGAAGATGTCGGCGTCGGTCTCCTGCTGCCAGTCCGGCAACTGCTCCCAGTTCGCGACGTAGGCGGGCTTCGGGTCGGGGATGTGGTGGTAGATCTGGGCGATCCAGCAGAGGGCGACGAAGCGCCCTTTCTGCTCTCGCGTCAGCTTGTCGGTGCCGCCCTGCCGGATGAGGAGCGCGACCTGCTCGTATACGGCCCCGGCGCTGGCGCGCTCCCAGTGGGGCGTGCCCTCCCACGGCACGATGTAGGACGCTTTCGGCTCGCCCGGGAAGTGCTTGCGCACCCCGGCGATCCACGCCTCACGGAAGATCTCACCACCGGTCACCATGCCCCCAGCATCTCGGCTTGAATGTTCATGAGCTTGCGCGTGAGCAGGCCGGAGCCGGTCTCTCGCGCGATCGACAGCGCCCCGCTGGCGTAGTGGAGCGCGTATTCGCGATCTTTGCGCATGACGCCGACCATGGCCAGGTCCGCCAAGACGACGCCACGCCGCCTCGACGACGTAGCGAGACCGGCGAGCGCCTGTTCAAGCTGGATCTCGGCCTGGTCTGGGCGACCGAGCTGGATGAAACAGGCCCCGGCCTCCTCGGCAATGCGAGAACCGTCGAACCGCAGCCAGCCACCGTTGTTCGTACGGCCGTCAAGAGCGTGGGACAGGTCCAGCGACCGCCTGCACCCGCTGGCATCGCCCAGGCCGGCCAGCGCTTGCGCCTTTACGACCTGCACCCATGGCGAGGTCGTGAGCTGACTGTCCCCGCGAGCTGCCACACCCTCGGCCAGTTCCAGCAGGCGCAGTGCGTCCGCGAACCGGCGTTCGTAGACGCCGACGAAGGCGTGGCGGATGAGCGCGCAAGCCCAGAGGTCGTGATCAGCGTTCGTGCCGCTGGCGGCTGTCGCGGCTTCCGTGTAGCAGCGCACCGCGTCCGAGTAGCGGTTGCCGTCGAAGTAGATCTCCCCGATGAGCTGCAATACATCAGCACGCATCAGGTCGTCGTCAGTGATCACGAGCTGGGCATTGGCCAGCGGAAGCAGTGAACTCTTGTCCGAGGCCGCGACGTAGACCTTCCAGAGCTGATCATTGAGCCCGCTCAGGGCACCACGGAGCATCAGCGGTGCGGCAACCGTGCTCTGGAGGAACTCCCGTCGCTTCACATCCCCGCCCTTTTCAGCAAGGCGGGCCAACTCCCCGCCTGCTTCCAATGCACGATCACATGCTGCCATCACCATGGCCAGTGCCGGCTTGCCGCCTCTCTCGATCTCCCACAGATAGACGTAGCTGTAGTTGACCTTCTCGGCAAGGGCTCGCAGGGACAGCCGACGTCTCTTGCGCCAGCGTTGCAGCTCCCGACCTGCGCTACTCATCGGCGGCATCCGATCTGTTAGCAAACGCAGCGGCTAACGCCGCCCACCTTCAGCCCGCCCGAGATTCGGGCGACGCTGTTCACACGGCACGGGCGGGAGGTGATGCCGATCCCTCCCGTTCGTGTCCAGAAAAGCCTAGGCGTGACATTGAGCCAGATCAACGATCGCGAGGAGTCGGCATGACCCGCACCGACGATCTCATTGCGCTGGTTCCAGCCGCCCAGACCGCGGCCGGATCCCACACATCGACCGAAGAGGGATGGTGCTCGGGTTGCGCCCAGTTCGGGATTTGCGTTCCGCATCCCTGTACCACCCGGCTCTGGGCCGAACGAGTACTGACATCTGCAGAAGCGGAGACTCCGTGACCATAAGCGTCCTCGCCCGTGGTGTCGTTCGGCTGCCGGAGACCACGGCCGCCGCCCAGGCACTCATTGAGCAGCATCTCGACAATGTCCCGTTCACGGGCGTGTGCGCCAACTGCGGCGAGATCACGCCTTGCCCGTCCAGGATCCTCGCCCACGCCGCCTTCTGGCGTCTGGGCGCGCTGCCTCGGCGACCTCGGCACCATCGATCAACCACATAGACAGTCGCGGAGGACAGGCTGCCGCTCGCAACGTCGGCCGCCCTCCGCCCACCACTCACTACCAGTGGAGGTCAGATGACCACGCTACTCGACCAGAACCAGCGCGATGCCATCCCGGACCAGGTGGCGAGCTTGCTTGTCAAGGACGTGCAACAGCAGTTCCCGACGTGGAGCGTCAATTTCTGCCAGCGAGGTGTGTCCCAGATCGACCCACCGGCCGGTGCTGAAAGTGATCAGTGCACCTTCTTCGTCCGGGCGACCCGGGCTGGCGGCCGGATGCGCCGGTCGACGCGGGAACACGCCAGGTAGACCGGCAGGGACAGGCCGAACCCGATGATGGACAGCATCGCCGCACCGGGCTCTCCGGCGGTGTCGTTCAGGTCGGGGTGCCCCGAGCCCGCCATGACCATCGTTACCAGGCTCAGCAGTACGACGGCCGCCGGGCTCCACGGCCACCATCGCGGGCGCGCGCGCCACAGCACCCGCACCTTGTAGTAGCCGACGATCGCCGCGTACATGCCGACCGCCCCGATGACGCTGAACGCGGTGGCGGTCGTGAGCTGGGGCGGGAGCGGCCGGGACGCGGGCGTCAAGCCGTGGATCAGCAGACCCGCGTCCCACGCGAGGATGAGCAGGCTGAGCCGCACGCACCAGAGCCAGTACACGCCGACAGGGTACGAAGCAGACGCTCGCCGCGCGCCCCGAAGCCGTCAGCGCCGGGCCGCTCCTGAGGTGCCTCCACGTCGCGCCGCCCGTTCGCGGGCGCGGCGCACCGACCTGGGCACCGGCACCGGCACCGGCCCAGTCTGCCGGTCGCCGTGCGCGGCCCGGTGGCAGGCCGCATAGACCGGCAGTGACAGGCCAAACACGAGGATCGACACCGCCGCGATGCCACGCTCGCCGCCGGTGTCGGCGGGCACGAGGCGGGTGGCCGACGCGGCCACGGCGACCAGTGCGGGCAGCACGGCGCCCAGCACGCTCCACGGCCACCAGCGCGGCCGGGCCCGCCACAGCTTGCGCGCCTGCTGGTCGAAGACGATGTTCCGCCACGGGACGACCGCGCAGAGGACGGCGACCACCGAGCAGAGCACGAGCCATTCCGGCATCGGCCCGGCGGGCGGGATGAAGCCGTAGATCAGCAGACCCGCGTGCCAGCCCAGTCCGAGGACGCAGAGCCGTACGCACCACAGCCAGAACACGCCGCCAGGGTACGCATCCCGCACCCGGCCCGGCGTCCCGGAGCGGCCTGCCGGACGGATCAGGGGTGCCCGCTCATCGTCCCCGGCCCTCGCGCCACAGCGCATGCTGCTTGGCGATCACCGCCGCGATGTGTCCACCGGCGCAGACCAGCGACAGCCCGAGCAAGAAGATGCTGACGACCGTCCACGGAGCCGCCTGCGCGCCCACCGCGATGAGGAGCCCCAGGACACCCGACACGAGGGCCCACGCCAGGAACTCGCGCGAGTCCGCAGGGTGGTGCGGCGCTGATGCCGCCGACGGTGAGGGCTCGGCGGGTTCGGCGGGCGGCGGCGTCATGATGTCTCCTCCTTGGCTCGAACCATCATCGCGAAACAGGGCAAGGTCCGCCGCCCCACGCAGACGGAACCGGGGGCCGTCGCTGCCGACGGCCCCCGTTGACCTGCGCGAGCGGATGTCCGCTACGACGCGTACGTCTCGAACTCGGCGACCTTCGGGGCACCGGACGAGCTGTTGATCCGGAAAGTGATCTTGCTGAGCGAGGTGGCGGTGAAGGTGATGGTGCCCGCCCCGCTGCCCGACGCCAGCACGGCGCCGGTGTTGTAGTTGATCAGCTGCCACGAGCCGATGCTGCCCGAGGTGCCGGAGGGCTCCCGGATGACGGCCCGGCCCACGGTGACGTTCGAGCCCCACTTGACCGAGATGTCACCGGTCGCGCCGGTCGGCGACCAGTAGGTGCTCAGGCTGCCGTCGCGGACGTTGCCGTAGCTGGTGCCGTCGGCCTTGCTGGAGCCGTCCGCGCCCGCGCCGGAGGCGAGGCTGAGGTTGGTCCCGCTCGGCGGGTTCGGCGACGCCGTCGGCGAGGTGCTGGGCGAGCGGGTCGGGCTGACCGACGGCGACGGGCCCGCGGTCCGGGTGGGGCTGGCCGACGGGCCGGCGGTCGGCGAGACCGGGGTGCAGCTGCCGTTGGACACCTGCAGGCCCTTGTTGGCGCCGGCGGTCGCGGCGACCACGGACGGCACGCAGCTGGCCGCGTCGAGGCTGTAGGAGTAGGGAATGCTGACGGTGGTGTTCGACGGCATGCTCGGCCCGGCCGGGTTGGTGTCCGAGCTGGGGGACGACCAGGTCACGTTGTCGAGGATGTTGCCGCTGGCCTGCCAGTAGCCGGCCGCGTCGGTGTAGAACGTGCCGAGCACGTCCTTGGAGTTCTTGAAGTAGTTGTTCTCCACCTTGGCGCGCGCCCCGGCCCGGGAGTTGATGCCGGACTCGTTGAGGCTGACGTAGTGGTTGTTGTAGATGTGCGCGATGCCGCCGCGCAGCAGGGGCGTACGCGAGTCGATGTTCGTGTACAGGTTGTGGTGGAACGTGATGTACCCGCTGCCGGTGTCGGTCTCGCTGGAGCCGATGAGGCCGCCGCGGCCGGAGTTGCGCAGGATGCTGTAGGACAGCGTCACGTACTCCACGTCGTTCTTCATGTCGAACAGGCCGTCGTAGCCCTCGGACTCGCCGCCCGACGCCTCCAGGGTGACGTGGTCGACCCAGACCCGGCGGACGGTGCTCTCCATGCCGATGGCGTCGCCGCCGTTGGAGGTGGGTGAGCCGGACTTCTTGACGTTCCGGATGGTCACGTTCTGGATGATGATGTTGCTGGAGTCCCGGATGTGGATGCCCAGCTGGTCGAAGATCGCGCCGCTGCCGACGCCGATGATCGTGACGTTGCTGATCTCCTTGAGCTCGATCACGCCGTCAGCGGTGTTGCAGCTGCTGCCGGACACCTTGGCGGTGTTGCCGTGGTTGATCGTGCCCGAGACCTGGATGATGATCGGGGTGCTGCTGCTGGCCCGGTTGCACAGGGCGGCGTGGATCGCGGTGCCGGTGGACGCCTGCACGGTCTGGCCGCCGGCGCCGCCGGTGGTCCCGCCGTTCTGGGTGGCGTAGCCGGTCACGCCGCCGACGGCGGCCGCCGCCTGGGGGACCTGGAGGGTCAGGCCGATCGCGGCGGCGGTGGCCGCGGTGGCCCCCGCCGCCAGCAGCCGTACTACGACTGAGCGCTTCATCTGTCTCACCTTCGTCTTCGAAATCGGGCGTCGCCGCTGCCTCCGGGCCGAGCAGGCGGTCCTCGCGGCCGCCGCCCTCGCCGGGCAGGTCGTTCGTCGACCCGGATGCGGGTGGTCATGTCGAAGTGGTCGGCGGTCTGCCGCGGCCCGGATGCTCGGGCCCGCCGGCGCCTGCACCTGCGCCGAACCGGGGGAACCGTGGGTCTTCCCTAGTGAGCCGGAGGTGTCCGATCGGGCAACGGTGGGCGGCCGATGCCCGCACACCCCGGTCACGCCCGGCAGGTCGCCCGCCCCGCCGGTGTTTCGGGAAAGCGCATTCCCGTTAACACGGTGCGCCGCGGGCGGTTCGAAGTCAATGGATCACCGTTTGCAGGATTGTTGCAGCACCAGAGGTCATCGGACGGTCACCGCACGGCGACGGAGGTCCGCGAGAGACGGAACGCTGATCGATCCGGCGGACATCCCGCGGACCGTCGCCCATGGACGAACATGAGACGGTGACGCATCCACTCGACGACCCGGTGCGGTCGGCGCTGTCCGGGCCGCACGCCCACCTGGCCCAGCGGCGCGGGCGCATCCTGCGCTACCCGCCGGACATGCTGCGGTTCATCGCGATCCCGGATCCGCCCGGCCCGGCGGACTGGGCCGACGTCGCCGCACTGACCGCCGGGGACGCGGGGCCGGGGGCGGGGGTCGTGGTGGCGCCACCCGAGGGCTGGGCGCTCACCAACATCGGCCTGGGGCTGCAGCTCGTCGACAGCGGCGAGATGGCGGTATGCCCCGACGCCGAGGCGGTGCGGCTCGGCCCCGCCGACCTGCCGGAGATCACGGCGTTCGTCGCCCGCCATCGCCACGGCCGCCGCTTCCTGCCGCGCACCCTGGAGCTGGGTGTGTACCTGGGCATCCGGCGCGGGGGCGCGCTGGTGGCGATGGCCGGCGAGCGGCTGCGCCCAGTGGGCTGGAGCGAGCTGAGCGCCGTGTGCACCGACCCGGCCCACCGGCGGCAGGGTCTGGCGCTGCGGCTGACCCGGGCGGTGATCGCGGCGGTACGCGAGCGCGGCGACACGGCCTTCCTCCACGTGCACGACGACAACGTCGCGGCGATCGCGCTCTACGCGCGGCTCGGTTTCCGGCTGCGGCGCGAGATCTCCATGGCGACGGTCCACGTCCCGGCGCAGCGGGGTCCGGCCAGGCCCGGCTGAGGCGCGACCGGCAGGTTCGTGGCGATTGGCGAATCGCCGGACAGGGTGCGATCAGGACGTTACCTTTTGAGCAGAATGTCCACTTCGTGGTTGCTGAACCCTGTGAGGCGCACCATGGCTCTGTCCAGGCTTCGTCCTGCCCTGCTCGCCTGTGTCCTGCTGACCGGCGGATGCACCGTGGCGGCCTTCGACTCCGACTCCCGGGCCACGTCCCGGACCGTCCTGCCCGCCGACGTGACCACCGTCGCGGCCGGCGCCACCGGCGCCGAACTCGCCCTGCAGGCCAGCCGTGCGCTGTTCAGCCATGCTCCGGCCGTGGTCCTGGTGGGAGACCAGGATCAGGCGAGCATGGCGAACGCGGGCGCGGCCGCGGTCGAGCTGGGGGTGCCCGTCCTGCTCACCACGGCCGAGGACGCCACGGCGGCCGCGCTGCGCGAGGAACTCGCCCGGCTGGCGCCGGAGACGCTGATCCCGGTCGGCGACGCCGCGGCCGGCTGGGCGAAGGAGCATCCCGTCGAGGGGGCCGAGGTGCAGGCGTACCAGGCGGGCAAGCTGCCCCGGCTCGGCGCCGCGGCGCCGCTGGACAAGCTGCTCGTGCTGGCCCTCGACCGGCCGGAGGCCGCGGCGGCCACCGCCACCGCGAAGGCGAGCCGCGCCCAGGTCCTCGTGATCAAGGATCCCGACCCGCGGGCCGACGATGAGGTGATCAAGACGATCGCGGCCCGGCAGAGCACGCACGTGCTGGGCCTGGGCAGCGCGTTCGGCCCCGCCGACCGGCTGCGCAACCGGATCGACACCGCCGCGACCGGCATCCTGCTGCCCGGCGGCCGCCAGGTGGTGTTCCCGAACCGGCGCATGATCGCCCTGTACGGGCACCCGGGCGACGCCGGTCTCGGCTCGCTCGGCGAGCAGCCGGTCGACAAGGCGGTGACCCGCGCCCGCAAGGTCGCCGCGCAGTACAGCGCCCTGGTCAAGGAGCCGGTGGTGCCCGCGTTCGAGATCATCACGACGGTGGCGTCGAGCGACCCCGGGCCGGACGGCGACTACTCCAACGAGTCGACGGTGGAGCACCTGCGGCCGTGGGTGGACGCGGCGGGCCGGGCCGGCATCTACGTCCTGCTCGACCTGCAGCCCGGCCGGACCGACTTCCTCACCCAGGCCAAGCGGTACGCCGAGCTGCTCAAGCAGCCGCACGTGGGGCTCGCACTCGACCCGGAGTGGCGGCTGGCGCCGCACCAGATCCACATGGTGCAGATCGGCTCGGTCAGCGGCAACGAGATCAACAAGACGGCCGCCTGGCTGGCCGAGCTGACCCGCGCCAACCGGCTGCCGCAGAAGATCCTGATGCTGCACCAGTTCCGCACCGACATGATCACCGGGCGGTCGGCCATCGACACCAGCGCCGACGAGCTGAGCGTGGTGATCCACGCGGACGGTTTCGGCTCGGCCGGCGAGAAGATGGCGACCTGGGACAACGTGCGCGCAGGTGCGCCGGCCCAGGTCTGGTGGGGCTGGAAGAACTTCTACGACGAGGACAAGCCGACGTTCTCCCCGAAGCAGACCTTCGCGGTCGAGCCGTCGCCGGTGTTCGTCTCGTACCAGTAACCGCTCTCCGAACGCCTCTCGCAGGGCGGCTCCCCGGCCGGGGAGCCGCCCTCTTCATCGCCTTCGGCACAAGGCAGGTGATTTCGCCGACCCGACGGCAACACCCCCGGCCATAGCATCGCCTCGAATCATCCACATTGGTGAATGAGAGGTGGATCCATGCGAAAGGTCCTCAGCGCGCTGGCGGCCGCCACGCTGCTGTCCGGCGTGGCCGTGGCGGTGAACGCCGGACCGGCCGCCGCCGCGGCGCCACGGCCGGTCATCTTCCTCCACGGCGCCGCCGGCTCCGCGGCGCAGTTCGAGACGCAGGCCAAACGCTTCGCGAGCAACGGCTATCCCGTCGGCTTCGTGGACGCGATCGACTACGACTACAGCTTCACCGCCGAGAGCAGCGCCCAGGTGCTCAACCGGCTGGAGCAGCGCATCGACCAGCTGCGCCAGCAGACCGGGGCGGCGCAGGTCGACCTGGTGGCCCACTCGCTGGGCACCTTCCTCAGCCACAGCTTCCTGGACACGCGCTCGCGGGCGGCGAAGGTGGCGCACTACGTGAACCTCGACGGGGCCACCGCGTTCAGCCGTCCGGGCGGCGTGCCCACGCTCGCGATCTGGGGTGAGGGCTCGACGCTGCGGCGCATCTGGGGCGCCACGAACGTGTACCAGAGCGACCAGTCCCACACGCAGACCGTCACCTCGACGCAGAGCTTCACACAGATGTTCCGCTTCTTCACCGGGGCGAGCCCGGCCACGACCGCTGTCACGGCCGAGACGGGGCCGGTGACGCTGTCGGGCAAGGCGGTGCTGTTCCCCTCGAATGCCGCCGCGACCGGGGTGCGGGTCGACGTGTACGAGGTCAGCGCCACCACCGGCCGCCGCCTGACCGCCACTCCCCTGGCGCAGTTCACCATCGGCGCGGACGCCGCGTTCGGTCCGTTCACCGCCGACCCGGCCGCCCGCTACGAGTTCGCCGTCAACCATGCGGGCGGGCAGGTGCAGCACCAGTACCTGCCGCCGTTCCGGCGCACCGACCGGCTGATCCGGCTGCTGACCAACCGGCCTGGCGAGGGCATCAGCGCCCGGGTGCCGGTCGGTCCCGGACACAGCGCGCTGACCGTCACCCGCTACAAGGAGTGGTGGGGTGACCAGGGCACGGGCAGCGACGCGCTGGCCGTGAACGGCACGAACATCCTCAACGGCGTCACCGCGCCGCGCAGCAAGCGTGTGATCGGCATGTTCGCCCACGACCAGCACCTGGACCGGCGCACCGACCTGACGACGGCGCTGCCCGACTTCGACGAGACGTTCATCTCGGCCGCCGACGTGTACGTCCCGGCCAGCGCCGACGCGAGCGGCAGCATCACCGTGACCGTCCAGTCCCGCGCCGGGGGCGGCACGTTCCAGTACGTGGTGCCGAACTGGCCCTCGGCCACCGATCGCATCGCGCTCACCGCACCCGACCTCTGACCGGCGAGTCCGGCGGTTGCCGCACCGGCGTCGGTGCGGCGGCCGCCGTGGTGCGGTCAGCTGCCGACCACACCGGGGGTACGCAGGCGGGCCAGCGCGGCGCCGAGACCCGCGCCGCTGACCGCCCCGATCACCCAGAAGACGACCATGGCGAGGAGGAATTCCGGCCGCAGCACGTCGTTGACGGCGTCCTGCCAGGTCGGTGGCACCGCGTCGCCGGTGCTCAGGTAACCGGCCCGCCGGTGGAACCAGACCACGGACTCGGGGATGCTGACGGCGAGCACCGCCGGCATGGCCGCGAGCCCGGCCAGGGCACCGGTGCGCAGCGCCACGCCGAAGGACCGGTGCCGCCAGGCCGTGGCGATGGTGACCACGAACAGCAGGGTGGTCGGCACACCGATCCAGTAGCTCAGGATGCCGCCGCGGTTATACGCCAGTGACCAGCGGGACGCGGCGAACATGCTCGCGGCCGCGACGACGGCCACGCCGAGGGCGGGCACCCAGGCACCCCGCGCCCGCCCGGTCCGCAGCGCCGTCCACACGCCACCGAGGGCGAATCTGCGGCGCTCGGCAGGCGGCTCGATCGCGGCGAGTTCGGCGCGCAGTGCCGCACCCCAAGCCGCCCGGCTCTCGGGCAGATCAGTGGTGGCCAGGTCGAGCAGCACCTGCCAGAGGTCGCGGGTGGCGGGCCGGTCGCCGGTGGGCACCCTGCGGGCGCCGTAGGCCGCGCCGAGCACCGGCCAGGGCAGTGACCAGATCAGCGAGGCGAGGAACACCTGGAACGGGATGAGCAGGTCGCCTTCCGCGAGGTTGGCCACGGTAGGGAAGCTCGCCGGGTCGGCGCGGTACACCGCGTACAGCGGCAGGTGCGCGGCCGTGGCGCCGATGGCGACGGCGGCGAGAGCGAGCAGCCCGGCGACGGTCCCGGCGCCGAAGCCGCGAGCGCGCGCCACGGTGGCCCCGGCCAGCGCGGCGAGTGCGCCGCAGGCGAGCGAGGCCAGCAGCCCGAGCACCACGGCGAGCAGTGCCACGTCGGTGCCCCAGCCCGGTCCGCTCGCGACCGAGGCGAGATAGGCCTGTTCCAGCGCGGCGGTGAGGACCGCGGCCGCGACGGTGACCGTGGCCAGCGCTCGCCAGACGGGACACCGGGTGCCGGCGCGCAGTGCGGCCACGGTGCGGGGGCCGAGACCGCCGAAGCCGCCGTCGCGTACGGCACCGCGCAGCCGCACGGCGAGCAGGATGACCGCGAGCAGCGGCGCCGGGATGAACACCACCAGGAAGAGCAGGAATTCGAGCATCGGGAGCCTCCGAACGGCAGGGGTGGGGCGGGCGGTCGAAGGTCAGGCCGTGCGCGGCGCGAGCCGGGCGGTGCCTGGGGTGGCGCTGTCGGCGGCCTGGGCCGAGGCGGCGAGGGAGCGGGCGAGCTCGGCGCCCGCGGTGCTGAGCCGGTAGAGGTGGCGGGGCGGGCGGCCGCGCGGCGGATCGGTCTCCCAGGAGGTGTCCACGTGCCCGCGTTCGGCGAGGCGGATGAGGATCGGGTAGACGGTGCCCGCTTTCAGGCCGAGGGCACGGCACAGGTCGTAGCCGTGGCTCCAGCCGTCGCCCGCTGCGGCGAGGGCGGCGAGCACGGCCGCGGTCTGCGGTGAGGGCTGTCGTACGCGTACCATGCAACTAATATCTACCTAGATAGAGTTATCGCGCAAGGCCCTCCGCGGCGGATGGCACACGCAGGTCAGCGGCGCGGCGCCATCGGGGCGAGGCCCAGTTCGGACAGTGCGGCGGCGGCGCGTCCGGCGTGCTCGCCGCCCGCGAGCACCAGGGTCCGCGCCCACTGGTAGCGGCAGCCCGCCGCCTCGAACGCGGCCGCCGCGGCGAGCAGCCCCCCGGCGTCCCCGTCCAGCAGCGCCTGGGCCCGCTCGACGATGGCGCCCGCGACCGGGTTCCCGTCGACGGCCTTGCGCGCCGCGGCCAGCCGCGCGGCGGCGTCCGGACGCCCGGCGAGCACGGCGGCCTCGGCCCGCAGCGCGGCGTACCAGTGCAGCCAGATCCAGCAGACCCACTTCCACACGTCTGCGGGCTCGGGCGCCATCCGCTCCAGCGCCTGCTCCGGCCGTCCCTCGTGGAGCGACCAGATCGCGTCGTACACCGCGCCGTAGCCGTAGACGTGCTCCGGCGGCGCACCGAGCTGCCCCATGATCTCGTCCCACTCGCGGCGGGCGGCGTCGTCGCCACGCAGCGAGTGGACCATCGAGATCGCGGCCACCGCCGGGCCGAGCACGGACCGGGCGGGGCGGCCGTTGCGCTCCCACGCCTCCAGGAAGCGGTCGGCCAGGGCGAGCGTCTCGCCGACGTCGCCCGCCATCGCGTCGGTGACCAGCAGCCAGCTGGTTGCCCGGTGCCCGACCTCGGCCAGCAGCGGGTGGTCGGCCAGCTGCCGCCCCCAGCGGCGGGCGGCGGCCAGGTCGCCCGCACCGAGGGCGGCCTCGGTGGCGTTGCCGAGCGCGTCGAGCAGCTCGTGGGTGACCTCCGGGGTCACCGGCTGGGACGCGAGCAGCTCGATGCGCCGCCGGGCGGTGGCCGCCGCCCCGAACGTGTCGCCGGACCAGCTGCGCGAGCCGGTGAGCGCGTCGAGCGCGGCCGACTCGGCCAGCGGGTCGCCGGTGCGCCGGGCCAGCTCCACGGCCCGCTCGGCGCGCTCGACCGTCTCCGCGACGGTGTTTACGGCCGGGCCCTGCGCGGCCCCGTACGCGTCGGCGAGCACCCCGGCCTCGGCCAGCGCGACCGCCGCCAGGGCCGCCGGGTCGTCCCCGGACAGCTCCCCCGCCCGGGTGATCAGCCCGAGCACCTCGTCGCGGGGCGGCAGCGTCTCGAACTTGCTCCAGAACCGGTAGCTGTTGTTACCGGCCGTGGCCAGGTCGGCGGCGGCACGGGCGGGCTGCCCGACGGCCAGCGCGACCTCGGCGGCGGCGCGGTGCAGCCGGTACATGTCGTCGCCGCGCATCCGGCAGCCCGCCACGGCGGCGGCGCGGCGCAGCAGCTCGGCGGCGGCGGCCGGGTCGTCGGCGAACGCGGCCGCCTGCTCGAAGCGCAGCTGCGACTCCCCGACGTAGGTGCGGGTGAACGTCAGCTCGGCCATGCGCCGCGCGAGGTCGTACACGTTCGCGCGCTGCTCGGGCCGCTCCACCGCCCAGGCCAGGGCGGCCCGGAAGTCGTCGGCGGCCTGGTCGAACCGGACCCGCCAGTCCTCGCGGACCACGGCCAGCTCCGCGGCGGCGTCCTGGCACCAGCGCAGGTGCCGGGCGCGGGCGGCGTCCAGCTCACCGGTGTCGGCCAGGCGCTGCGTGCCGTACTGCCGGACCGTCTCCAACGCCCGGTAGCGGGTGCCGCCCGCGGCCGGGGTGACCGTGAGCAGGCTCTGCTCGGCCAGCCGGGCCAGCCCGTCGGCCGCGTCGGCGAAGTCGGTGCCGGCCGTCTGCGCCGCCGCGCCGACGGTGAACGGGGCCACGAACACCGACACCCGCGCCAGCAGCGCCCGGTCGGCGGGGTCCAGCAGCGAGTAGCTCCAGTCCAGCGCGGCGCGTACGGACCGGTGCCGCTCGTCGGCCCGCGAGCCCCCGGCCAGCATGCGCAGCGGGTCGGCCAGCGCCGCGGTCAGCCCGTCCAGCCCGAGCGTGGGCAGCCGGGCGGCGGCCAGCTCGATGGCCAGGGCCATGCCGTCCAGCCGGGCGCACACCTGCGCGATGCGCTCGTGCTGCGCGGGATCCGGTGACAGGCCCACGGCCCCGGCCCGGTCCAGGAACAGCGCGACCGCGTCCGAATCGCCGTCCTCGGCCAGCGACAGCGGCGGCACCGGATACACCCGCTCGAACGGCACCATGAGCCGGGCGCGGCTGGTGGCCAGCACCGTCACCCGGGGCGCGCCGGCCAGCAGCCGCTCCAGGAACGGGGCCACCCCGTCGCGCACCTGCTCGCAGTTGTCGAGGATGAGCAGCGCGTGCCGGTCGGCCAGGGTGGCCACGACGGACTCGTCCATGGCCCGGCCGGGCTGCTCGCCGAGGCCCAGCGCCGACGCGACCGCACCGGCGACCACGCACGCGCCCGGGTCGGTGACCGACACCAGGTCCACGAACCAGACCCCGTCGGGATACTCCCCCGCGACCTGCGCGGCCACGGTGAGCGCGAGCCGGGTCTTGCCGACACCGCCCGGCCCGAGCGCGGTCACCTGCCGCTGGTTCTTGAGCAGGTCGGCAAGCTCGGCGCGCTCCTGCGCACGGCCCACGAACGAGGTCAGCGGGGTGGGCAGGACCGGCGCGGGCTGCGCGCGGCCGGGACCGGCCAGCTCGGCGGCGCGCTGGGCCAGGGCCCGCCGGTCGGCCACCTCCAGCTTGCGCAGCAGCGATGAGACGTGGCTCTCCACGGTGCGTACGGAGATGAACAGCCGGGCGCCGATCTCGGCGTTGCTGAGGTGCTCGCCGAGCAGCGTCAGCACTTCGGCTTCACGGGCTGAGATGTCCACCGTCACCGTCACACGATCCATTCTCGCGTACCCGCTCCGTGCGCCGGTCCGTGGCCGGTTCCGTGGTCGGCACGGATGTGGCGGCACCCCCTCCGGCGAAATGCTGTGACCAGTTCAGAAAGCCCACGAGCAAGGAGTGAACGATGAACGGCTCTTCCCCCACCCAGGGCGCCCGGACCGTGCTGCACCCGGTGTCGGACCTCGCCGCGGCCAAGGCCGTGTACGCCGCGCTGCTCGGCGTCGCGCCGCAGACCGACGGCACCTTCTACGTCGGGTTCGACGTCGCCGGTCAGCACATCGGGCTGGTGCCCGGCGGCGGCCCGCAGGGCATGACCTCGCCGGTGACCTACTGGCACGTGCCGGACCTCGCGGTGAAGCTCGCCGAGGTCACCGCCGCGGGCGCCACCGTCCGGGAGGCCGCCCACGACGTCGGCGGCGGCCGCCTGGTGGCCACCGTCACCGACCCCGACGGCAACGTGCTCGGCCTGCTCCAGGACAACTGAAACCCCTTCCGGACAAGGAGAACCGCCATGAGCGAGTCCCCGGTGCGCGCCACCGCCTCCGCCGAGGAGGCGGCGGCGCCCCGGGCCCGCCGCGCGAGCGAGGCCCGAAGCCATCTGCGCACGTACGCCCCGGTGCTGCGCCAGCCGCAGCTGCGCCGGATCCTGCCCGGCGTCGCGGCCTCGTCGCTCGGCGACGGCATGAGCATGGTCGCGGTGGCCTGGCTGGCCGTGCAGCTCGTGCCCGGACCGCAGGCCGCCGTGTGGACCGGACTGGCCGTGGCCGCGTACGCCCTGCCCGCGACCCTCGGCGCGGCCCTGTTCAGCCGGTTCGTGCGGCGGTTCAGCGGCGCCCGGCTGGTCACCCTCGACGCCACCCTGCGCGCCCTCGCCCTGGGCACGATCGCGGTGCTCGCCGTAACCGGCCACCTGAGCGCCCTGGGATACGTGCTGCTGCTGGCCGGATCGTCGCTGCTGCACGCCTGGGGCAGCGCGGGCACCTACACGCTGGTCGCCGAACTGCTCCCCGAGGAGGAGCAGCTCGCCGGCAACGCGCTGATCTCGACGTTGCAGCAGGCCGCGGTGCTGGTCGGCCCGACGCTGGCCGGAGTCGTGGCCGCGTTCGCCGGGCCCGGCTGGGTGATCGGCATCGACGCGGCGAGCTTCGCGATCCTCGCGATCAGCGCCGCGACCGTCACCGGCCGCCGGTTGACCGCCCCGGCCGCCCCGGCGGAGCCTGAGCGGCAGGCGGCCGCAGGGTGGCGCGTCATCCGGCGGCAGCCCCGGCTGCTCGGCCTGCTCGCCGTCACCTGCGTCTTCTTCTTCCTGTACGGGCCGGTCGAGGTGGCCCTGCCCATCTAGGTCGCGCACGACCTGCACGGCGCACCCACCCTGCTCGGCGCGTACTGGACCGCGTTCGGCGTCGGCTCGGTCGTCGGCGGGCTCGGTGCGGGGCTGCTGCGTCACCTGCGCCTGTCCACGGTGGTCGTCGTGATCATCGCCGGGTGGGGCGCGGCGCTGCTGCCGCTCGCGCTGACCCGCACCGCGTGGGCCGGGCTGCTCGGCCTGGCCGTGGGCGGCCTGATCTACGGCCCGTTCACCGCGATCTGCACCGCGCTGTTCCAGCGCACCAGCCCGCCGCACCTGCTCAGCCAGGTGCTGGCCACGCGTACCGCGCTCACCCTCCCGGCGACCGCGCTCGGCGTGCTGGCCGGCAGTCCCGCGGTGTCCGCGCTCGGCGCCCAGCCCACGCTGCTGCTCTCAGCCGTGCTCACCATCGCCCTCGGCACCGCCGTGGCCGCCGCCCGCCTGCTCGCCGCCCTCCGCCCCGCACTCGCCCACCCCACGTCCTGAGCGGAAGGAAGGGCACCTTCTTAACGCCTTGCGTAGAGGAAGGTGCCCTTCTTAACCACCGCGGTCCGCAGGGTGCGCGGCTTGATCACTGGTTCGTGTCAAGAACTGCGGTGTGGCACAAGGTTTCGACACGAACTCGCGATCATGCCTACTCGGAGCCGCGAACAGCACGGTCCGATGCGGCCTGTCCAGCAGCGTTGCGCACACACTATGAGTTTCGGTTGCGATAGTGTGTGGCACACACTATCGTGTGATGCATGTCCGGCGATGAACTGCTCAGCAATCACCTGCAGGAACTGCGGCGCGGCACCGTCGTGCTCGCCTGCCTGCTGATCCTCCGCCAGCCCAACTACGGCTACGCGCTGCTCGAAGACCTCGACCGCAACGGCTTCGCGGTGGACGCCAACACGCTCTACCCCCTGCTCCGCCGGCTGGAGAAGCAGGGCCTGCTCGTCAGCGACTGGAACACCGACGAGGCCCGGCCGCGCAAGTTCTACCGCACCAGCCCCGAGGGAGACGCCATGGCCGACGCCCTCACCCGTGACTGGGACTCCCTCGACCACGCCTTCCGCGCCCTGAAAGGACAGCCATCATGACCGCCACCCTCACCGACCGGTACGTCACCGCGACCGTCACCCGGCTGCCCGAGGCCCGCCGCGCCGACATCGAGCGCGAGCTGCGCGCCTCGATCGCCGACGCGGTCGACGGGCGGGTCGACGCGGGCGAGGACGCCACCACCGCGGAGTACGCGGTGCTGCGCGACCTCGGCGACCCGGCCCGGCTCGCGGCCGGCTACGCCGACTCGCCCCAGCACCTCATCGGCCCGGCATACTTCCTGGACTACACGCGGCTACTCAAGACGCTCGCCGCGATCGTGCTGCCCGCCGTGGCCGGCGCGGTCGCGCTGGCGCAGGTGCTCGGCGGCGCGAAGGTCGGCACGATCATCGGTACGAGCATCAGCTCCGTCATCACCACGGCCATGCACCTGTTCTTCTGGGTCACCATCGGCTTCGTGGCGATCGAGCGGGGCGGCGTGCGCAACCCGCTGACCGGCCAGGACTGGACACCGGACGCGCTGCCGGACAGCACCGTGCCCAGCCGACGGGCGCGCTTCGGGGAGCTGATCGCGACCACGGCCCTGTCGGTGGTGTTCGTCGTGGCGCTGCTCATCTCGCCGTACGCCAGCCCGGTGCGCGACGCGGCCGGGGACCCGGTCGGGCCGCTGGACCCTTGGCTGTGGGACACCGGCGCGATCTACGCCTTCGCCGCGCTCGTCCTCGTCGGACTGGTCACCCGCTACCTGCGTTTCTACCTGGGCTGGCAGCTCTCCCGGGCGCTGGCGATCCTGCTGGTGGACCTGGCCGGGGCGGCCGCGCTGATCGCGGTCGGCGCGACGTCCCACCTGGTCAACCCGGCGTTCGCCGACGCCGTGGGCTGGGATCCGATCGCGGTGAAGTGGGCGAGCAGCGGCGCCATGATCGCCGGTGTGGTCGTCGTGATCACCTCGCTGGTGGAGGCCTACACCGACTACCGCCGCCGGGGCGTCACCGCCGCCTGAGCCGTGACAAGGCTCCCGTCACACTGCCCGAGCGGCGTGACGGGAGCTTCGGCGTCCGCCGTCGGCTCGAAGTCGCCGTCCAGGTCGGCCTCGGTGGCCGGGCGCAGGCTCCGGGCGGCCTGGCGCAGCAGCTCGTGCGGCACGCCGGGCGTCCCGTGCACCTCGACGTATCGCTGTCCGATCCGCACCTGGTAGCCGTGCATGATCTCGTTGTGCCGGTAGACGAGGCCGCCGGGCTCCTTCGCGCACCCGCCCTGGTACAGGTTGGAGTCGATCGCGGTGGGCTGCCCGCACAGCTGCTCGTTCGGGAAGACCTGCCGATACGCGACGACCGAGATGAACTTCGGCGCCGGGATCGCGGCCGGATCCACCGGCTGGAACTCGCCCCCGCCGACGCCACCGCCGTAGTCCCGGTCGGTGGGCCGGTAGCCCGGGATGGCGACGGCGTACGCGCTGTCCCGGTAGACGCCCTCGGCCAGCAGCCGGGAGTCGAGCTCCCCCGGCGACACCTGGCGCAGCAGGACCCCCGGTTTCGGGGAAACTGCACGCGGCTCATCGCCCAGGCGTGCAGTTTCCCCGAAACCGCAGCCCCACGGGCACGGACCTGCCGCGCCCGGCTAGCCGGCCGGGACGATGATCGGCGTACCGGCCACCGGGTCGGTGAGGACCACGCACTCCAGGCCGAACACCTTCGCGATCAGCTCGGCGGTGATGACCTCCGCCGGGCTGCCCTCGGCGACGATCGCCCCGCCCGCCATCGCGATGATGTGGTCGCAGTAGCGGCTGGCCAGGTTGATGTCGTGCAGCACCGCCACGATCGTCTTGCCGGACTCCCCGTTCAGCTTGCGCAGCAGGCGCAGCAGCTCGACCTGGTGGTTGATGTCCAGGAACGTGGTCGGCTCGTCGAGCAGCAGCAGGTCCGTGTCCTGGGCGAGCGCCATCGCGACCCATACCCGCTGGCGCTGCCCGCCGGACAGCTGCCGCAGCGGCCGGTCGACCAGGTCGGCGGTGTCGGTCGCGTCCAGGGCGCGGGCGACGGCGTCGTGGTCGCGGTCGGTCCAGGTGCGGAACCAGCCCTGGTGCGGGTAGCGGCCGCGGGAGACCAGGTCGGCGACGGTGATCCCGTCGGGGGCGACCGGCGCCTGCGGCAGCAGCCCGAGCACCTTGGCGACCTCCAGGGTGCTCAGCTCGGCCATCGCCTTGCCGTCGAGCACGACGGTGCCCGCGCGCGGCCGCAGCAGCCGGGCCAGGCCGCGCAGCAGCGTGGACTTGCCGCAGGCGTTGGCGCCGACGATCGCGGTCACCTTGCCGTCGAGCACGGTGACGTCGAGGTCGCGCACGATCGGCTGGGCGTCGTAGCCGAGGGTGAGCCCTTCGGCGCGCAGTCGGGTCATCCGCCCGCTCCTTGTCGGTTCGTCGTGGCCAGCAGCCACAGCAGGTACGGTGCGCCGACCGCGCCGGTGACCACACCGGTCGGCAGCGGCGTCGGCAGCAGGTGTACGGCGATCAGGTCGGCGCTGAGCAGCAGTGCCGCCCCGACGAGCGCCGCCGCGGCGATGCCGCCGGTGGCGGGGCCGAGCAGCCGGTTGGCGATCGGCCCGGCGACCAGCGCGACGAACACGATCGGCCCGGCCACCGCGACCGCCAGCGCGACCAGCAGCACGGCGGTGCCGAGCAGGACCGCGCGGGTCAGCTCGACGCGCGCGCCGAGGGCGCGGGCCGAGTCGTCGCCCAGCTCCAGCACCCGCAGCCGCCGTGACAGCAGCACCGCCAGCGGCAGCAGCACCACGAGCGCGGCGGAGAGCAGCTTCAGCTCGGCGTCGCTGGCCTGGCCGACCGAGCCGGTCAGCCAGTGCATCGCCTGCCGGGCCTCGAACAGCTCGGCCCTGGTCAGCATGTAGCCGGTGATGCCCTCGAAGAACACGGCGACGCCGATGCCGATGAGGATGAACCGGTAGCCGCTGACCCCGTCCCGCCAGGCGAGGGCGTACATGAGCAGCGCCGCGACGACCGCGCCGCCCAGCGCCAGCAGGCACACGGCCAGCCCGCCGACCTGGAACAGCACGATGCCGGTGACCGCGGCGAGGCTCGCCCCGGCGGTGATGCCGACGAAGTCGGGCGAGGCGAGCGGGTTGCGCAGCAGCTGCTGGAACACGGTGCCGGAGGAGCCGAGCGCCAGGCCGACGGTCAACGCCGACAGCGCGGTGGGCAGCCGCAGGCCGCGCACCACGAAGTCGACGCTGGGGTTGTCGGCCAGGTGCAGCACGGAGGTGACGACCTCCTGCGCGGTGAGCCGGAAGCTGCCGACCATCATGGTGAGCACGAACAGGCCGATCACGGCAACGGTGAGCCCGGTGGTGGCGGTCAGCGCGCGCACCGCCCGGCGGCGGCGCGTGGCGCGCAGCGCCCTGGCGGTGGCACCGGCCGCGCGGACCTGCGGGGTCTTGGTGCCGGGGGTGATCATCGCGGTCATCTCAGGCCTCCGACAACCTGCCGTAGCGGACGATGCCGACGAACACGGGCGCGCCGAGCACGCCGAGCACGACGCCGACCTGCAGCTCGCCGGGAGCGGCCACGACCCGGCCGACGACGTCCGCGAGCAGCAGGATGATCGGGGACAGCAGCATCGCGTACGGCAGGATCCAGCGGTAGTCCGGCCCGCAGATGAACCGGGCCAGGTGCGGGACGATGAGCCCGACGAACACGATCGGCCCGCACGCGGCCGTGGCCGCCCCGGCGAGCACCGCGACCAGCGCGAACGCCGCGGCGCGGGTCAGGCCGACGCGCTGGCCGAGGCCGCGGGCCACGTCCTCGCCGAGGGCCAGCCCGTTCAGCGCCCGCCCGCAGGCCAGCGAGGCGATCAGCCCGGCGATCAGGAACGGCGCTACCCCGGTGAGGATCGGGGCGTACCGTCCGGCCAGCGAGCCGACCTGCCAGAAGCGCAGCTCGTTGAGGGCGTCCACGTTGGTCATCACGATGCCGGTGGTCAGCGAGCCCATGCCCGCCGTCACGGCAGCGCCCGCCAGGGCGAGCTTGACCGGCGTGGCGCCCTCCCGCCCGAGCGACGCGATGGCGTACACCAGCAGCGTGGCGAGGATGGCCCCGGCGAAGGCGAACCAGATGTAGACGCTCACGCCGCGTACGCCGAGCACGGTGATGGCCAGCACCACGCACGCCGCCGCGCCGGAGTTGACGCCCATGATGCCGGTGTCGGCGAGCGGGTTGCGGGTGACGCCCTGCAGGATCGCGCCGGCCACGCCGAGCGCCGCGCCGACCAGGATGCCGAGCAGGGTGCGCGGCACGCGCAGTTCGAGGGTGACGGTGTCCTCGATCGCGGAGCCGCCGCCGAGACCGGCCAGGGCGCGCAGCACCTCGGGCAGGCCGATGTCACGGGAGCCGAGGGTGACGCTCAGGAACGCGACCAGGGCCAGGATGACGCAGAGCACGGCGAGCCCCGGCCCGAGGGCCAGTGCTCGCCGTGCCCGTACTGTTGCGCTTTTCATGCGGAGGTTCAGGAGCCGATGTTCTCGTCGGCGGCCTTGATCGCCGTGGTCAGCTTCTCCAGCTCGGTGGCGAAGTGGCCGTAGGTGTGCAGCCAGTACGCCGGCCAGGACACGACCGCGTTCGCTTTGGCGGCCTTGATGGCGAACCAGGTCGGCTGCTTCTTGCCCCACTCGGCGTTGGCGGTCTCGGTGTACGAGCGGCCGTCCCACAGGATCAGGTCGGGCTGGTACTTGTCGGCGTTCTCCCAGCTCAGGTTCTCCCAGTACGGGAAGCCGGGGTCGGGCTTGTCGGGGTTGACGACCTTCAGGCCCCACTTCTGGAAGTCCAGCAGCTCCGGCGCGTACTCCGGGTTGGCGACGTAGACCTTGTCGTCGGACGGGGACATGGCCAGCACGGTCAGGTTCGGCTTGGCCGCGGTGGCCTCCTTGAACTTGGCCAGCGCGTCCTCGAAGCGCTTCTTCGACGCGGCGATCTCGGGGGCGTCCACCTTGGCGCCGAGGCTCTTGGCCAGGTTCTCGTAGCCCTCGGCCAGGTCCAGGATCGACTTGCCCTGCGAGACGCCGACGATCGGAGCGAGCTCCTTGAGCTTCTTGCTCTTCTCGTCGACGCCCTCCTCCAGGCCGCTGTGCGCCTTCTCGGCCGGCCACCAGTCGGCGACGATCAGGTCGGGGCGCAGCGAGGCGGCCTTCTCGACGTCGATCTTGCCCCACTCCTCGCCGAGGATCTCGATCCCGGCCAGGTCCAGGCCCTTGAGGTTGGGGTCGGTCTTGACCGACTCGTCGGCGTAGACGCCGACCGGCTTGATGCCGAACGACATCAGCGCGGCGGCCTCACCGGCGTGCGCGATGATCCGGGTCGGGGTCTTGTCGGCCTTGACGACCTCGCCGTTGCCGTTGGTGAACTGCCACGGCCCGGCCGACGTGGGGGCCGCGTCGCCGGGGGTGTCGGTCGAACCGCAGGCGGCGAGCGTAAGGCTCAGAGCCGCCACGGCCAGTATCGGACGCCAGGTGCGCATAGGGGTTCCGTTCTCACTAAGGAAGGGCAACCTAAAGTTAGGTAAGGCTAACCACCCCTGCTGGAGTCGGGAACCCTTCAAGTGGCCTGGGTCACATTCCAGATTGGTAAAGAGCCACCCAAAGGCCACCGAGCAGCGCACGAGAGTGAGCAGCTACCCGAGGTCGCGTCGCACTCCCCGAAGTGCCGATGAGATGTCCGCAGGGCGGCGCAGCATCACACGCCGGGAGAAGATCCGCCGCTGCCGAGTCGCACGTGGTAATCGATCCACTGGCGCAGACGCTGTCGGTGACCATCGGACACGTCGACCGTCTCAACCCGTTCGGCCAGAACCGCGGCGTCGATCAGTCCGTGCTCCAACAACGCCGCAGCGAAAACGTGGTCCTTCTCCCGGCCCGCGACCAGTTTCGACACCACGCAGTCGTGTGGATCGAGCAAGTGACCGCGCCCCGGTGCCGTGCCCGGTGTATCGACCACCACGAGACGCTCTCGCCAGCCGGCGGGCAGCACCGCCGTGGAAACGCTCACGCCTTGGGCGTAGTAGCCGAAGGTGTCGTGAAAGGCCGACAACTCGCCGATCGCACCGTCCACGCGATCTGCCTTGAGGTCACCGGGGTCGTCGAAGAAAGCGACGTCCACCTCGATCGACGCCGTAGCGGCTGCGGGCAGCCTGTCCTCAGGTATCGCGCCGAGAACCGACTGAGCCGATAACCAGCACATCGGTTTCCTGTGCGATCTGCGACGCTGCCCGCAGCACGTGCTCCAACTGCTCGCGCCTCACGCCGTCCGCTCCCGTCGCCAATGCTCGGCGAACGCGGTCAGCACGGCCTGCCGCATGCTTTCGGGCAGCACGCCCGCAAAGGGCGAGTTCTGTCGCAGTTCGGCGGCGTCGCGGCTCCGCGACGTCAAGACATCGAGCACGGCCTCGACTCCGGCTTCGAGAACCTGCCGCCATCGATCGAGCCACATCGCAGCCATGCCGTCCGGATGTACCGACTGCAGCCGCCGCAGGTTCTTGGCAGCCCGGTCCAGCACCGCGTCGGGGTCAGCGACGAGGCGGCCGGCTACAGCGCGGTGCAGCCACAGCGACTTCAGCTGATCGCGCGTCAACTCTGGGCGCAGCATCGCGAGCACGTCCGCCCGCGCGAGCCGGCGGTGCGTACCCACCCGCACGAAGGGAAGGACTCCGCGTTCACACAGGTCGACGACATGCTGGCGGGACGACCGCAGCAGGGCCGCCGCCTCTGTGGTCGTCAGCAGGTCATCACGACTGTGCTCCATACGTCCACCATGCCGCAATAAACACCAAAAACGCAACAACCCCTGGAGATCGGATCGAGGCTGCACGACCCCCGGCCCTACGCAGCCTGGACGTACACCCAGGCGTGGTCGCCGGAGGCGAGTTGGACCAGCACGCGGCGGTAGTCGTCGACCTCGTACAGGTCGGCGGCGGCGAGTTCCTCGTCGCTCACCTCGAACACCGTGCCGGGCACCTGATCGGCGAGGTCTCCGGACGGCGTCACGATCGGGTGATGGTCCTGGCCGCTCACCGCGAGCACGTCGGGGTCGGTGATCTTCACCAGCTCGACCCGGTAGCCGGGCAGCGCGTCCTCGCGGCCGGCGAGCAGGCGGCCGAAGTTGGCCTGCTGCACGGCGGGGTCACGCAGCGTTCCGTAGGAGAAGAGCAGAGGCATACCCCGATCATGCCGCGCGTCGCGACGGCATCGCGGACGTCGGTGCGCCCCGTCCCGCCCGATAGGACCGGGCACGGCCGCTCACCGCCCGGGTTTCGGCTGGTACGCCGCCCGGCTGGCCTCGATGTGCGGGACGTGCTCGATGGCCCAGCCCGCCAGCGCCAGCGCGGGCGGGATGAGGCTCTTGCCGACGGGCGTCAGCTCGTACTCGACCCGGGGCGGGACCTCCGCGTACACGGTCCGGGCGACCAGGCCGTCGCGCTCCAGGTTGCGCAGGGTCAGGGTCAGCATGCGCTGCGAGATGCCGGGGATCTGCCGGTGCAGGTCGGTGAAGCGCAGCGTGCCCCGGTCCAGGGTCGCCACGATCAGCAGCGTCCACTTGTTGCAGATCTGGTCCAGGATCGCGCGAAGCGTCGCCCCGCCGTCGCCCCTGATCAGGCACGTGTGCTCGTAGTCCGACATGACAGCCCCTTGTGCCTGACGCACACTCGTGTGCCTTTTGTAAGCCTCCTCGCGACCACGCATCATGAGGCGACTTACGAACGGTAACCAACCTGGTCACCGGCGTACACCTCTCGTCGAAGGGCGTTCCCGTGGAACTCGCCTACTGGATCGTGGCCGGGCTGCTCGCGGTCTTCTACCTCTACGCCGGCGGCAAGAAGGCCGCCCAGAGCCAGGAGCGGCTCCAGCCGATGATGGGCTGGGTCGACACCATCCCCATGCCGCTGGTCAGGGCCATCGGGGCGCTGGAGATCCTGGGCGCGCTCGGCCTGATCCTGCCGCCGCTGATGGGGATCGCGACCTGGCTCGCCGTCGCGGCGGCGATCGGCCTCGTCCTGATCCAGGTCGGCGGCATCGTCGTGCACGTGTCCCGCGGCGAAGCGCGCCTGATCGGCCTCAACGTCGCCCTCCTGCTGACGGCCGCCACATCCGCCTGGCTCGCCACGACCTGGCTCTGACCTGACCACGAAGGAAGGGCACCTTCTTATCGTTTTCCGTAGAAGAAGGTGCCCTTCCTAACCCCGAGTCGCAGGTGGGAGCGCGGTTACGCCGTCGCGCGGGCGGTCGTGCCGGCCGCGGCCTGCTCGCGGAGGACGGGGCGGCGGCGGGTGGGCATGCCCACGGTCGGGTTGGCCACGCCCCAGGCGGCGCCCTTGCAGACCAGCTCCTTGTACGTCGCGGCGAGCCGCCCGGTCAGCGCCGACGGCTTGGCCTGGTCGTCGGCGGTGACGAACTGGATCAGGCCCTCCGCGCGGCCCAGCGAGATGCACTGGTTGAAGTAGCGGATCGGGATGTTCGGCAGCCTGCCGCCGGTGAGGCGGGCCGCGATCGCGTCGGCGGCCTGCCAGGCCATCGGCACGCCCGAGGCGCACGACATGCGCAGCGGCTTGTCATTGGGGCCCATGGCCAGGGCGGCGTCGCCGACCGCGTACACGTCGGGGTGCGACACCGAGCGCATCGTCCCGTCGACCAGGATCTGACCGGTGCCGGTGACCCGCAGGCTGGTCGCCGCGGCGATCGGGTGCACCGCGAAGCCGGCCGTCCACACGGTGACCTCGGCCGGGACGGTCCTGCCGTCGGCGGTGGCCACGTGGTCGGCCGCGACGGCGGTGACGGCGGCGTGCTCGTACACCGTGATGCCGAGCCCGCCGAAGACCTTGCGCAGGTGCGCGCGGCCCTTGGGGGACAGCCAGTCGCCGAGCCCGCCGCCGGCGGCCAGCGCGACGTCGAGGTCCGGGCGGGCCTCGGCGATCTCGGTCGCGGCCTCGACACCGGTGAGCCCGCCGCCGACGACGGTCACCGTCTGCCCGGCGCCGAGGCCGGCCAGGCGCTCGCGCAGCCGCAGCGCGCCGGGGCGGCTGGCCACCTCGTGGGCGTGCTCGGCGGTGCCGGGCACGGCCTGGGCGTTCCAGCCGCTGCCGAGGGCGTAGACGAGCGTGTCGTAGGCGAGCTGCTCGGTGCCGTTCGCGTCGGCGACGGTCACGGTCTTGCGGTCGGCGTCGACGGCGGTGACCTTCGCGAGGCGCAGCGCTACGCCGGTGCCCGCGAACATCTTCGCCAGCGGCCGGGGCTTGAGGTGCTGCCCGGCGGCGAGCTGGTGCAGGCGTACGCGCTCGATGAAGTCGGGCTCGGCGTTGACGAGGGTGATGGCGACGTCGTCACGGCGCAGCCGCCGGGCGAGGCGGCCGGCTGCGGAGGCGCCGGTGTATCCGGCGCCGAGGACGATGATGCGGTGGCGCATGTCCTTGCTCCTGTCGTTCGCGGTGGTGCCCCTTGAACCGGGCAGCCCGCAGTTTCCTGACAGGTGTGCGGTGTGAACCAGGTCACCAGACGCGGAACAGGGGTTCCCCGTGCTCGGCGGCGGCCCACTGCGCGGTCGCGCGTTCGAGCTTGTCGGGGTTGACCTGGTTGCGCACGGCCGCGATGCCGTCCGGCGTGACCTCCAGGCACATGACGCCGACGACCCGGCCGTCGAGCACGGCCAGGACGGCGGGCTCGCCGTTGGCGGTCCACACGTGGATCTCGGGCGAGCCCCCGAGCACGGCGCGCTTGGACTCGGCCGGCTTGAACAGGCCCCACAGGAACTTCGCCACCGCGACCGCGCCCTCGAACGGCTTCGTGCGGGCCGGGACCTTGCCGCCGCCGTCGCCGACGGACACCACGTCGGCGGTGAGCATGCGTACCAGCGAGTCCAGCTGTCCGCTCGCGGCCGCGGCGAGGAACTCCTCGACGACCCGCCGGGCGGCCGCCTGGTCGATCTCGACGCGGGTCCGGCCGTCGGCGACGTGCCTGCGGGCGCGGTGGAAGGTCTGCTGGCTGGCCGCCTCGGAGATGTCGAGGATCTCGGCGATGTCGCGGTGCGGGTAGTCGAACGCCTCGCGCAGCACGTACACGGCGCGCTCGCTCGGGGACAGCCGCTCCATCAGGGTGAGGACGGCGTACGAGACGGATTCGCGCTGCTCGGCGGTGTCGGCCGGGCCGAGCATCGGGTCGCCGCCGAGCAGCGGCTCGGGCAGCCACTCGCCGACGTAGCTCTCGCGGCGGGCGCGGGCGGAGGTGAGCTGGTTGAGGCACAGGTTGGTGAGGACCTTCGTCAGCCAGGCCTCGGGCACCTCGATGCGCTCGGGGTCGGCGGCCTGCCAGCGCAGGAACGTCTCCTGCACGGCGTCCTCCGCCTCGGCGGCCGAGCCGAGCAGGCGGTAGGCGATGGCCTCCAGGCGCGGCCTGGCGGCCATGAAGCGGTCGACGTCCTGCACGGTCAGCGGCACCGCCCGAGCGTAACCCGCGCCAGGCGGGCCGCCTGTGTGATGTTGCGCGGGCTCAGCCACGGCAGATGTCGCCGAGCCGCTGCAGGGCGGCGGCGAGGTGTCGGCTGTTCGGCACGCTCGGACGCCGGCGAGCAGCGGCCAGGAACGCTGTCCGAAGCCGGCCACTGCCGGGGCGATACGGGATAAACTGGTCAATTGCCGCACCCGCCACGCGGCCCGGAGACGTCCGCACGGGCATGCTCCTGCCGCACGGCTGGCCGTCGAGTCGTCCCATGAGGCCGGAGGATCCCGCAATGCGAGCGATCGCCGTCAGTGACCGCGCGTCCGGCGCCGCCGGGCTCTCCCTCACCGACCTGCCGCACCCGCACGCGGCCGAGAACGACGTCATCGTGCGGGTCCACGCCGCCGGGTTCACGCCGGGCGAGCTGGACTGGCCGGGCACCTGGACCGACCGCGCAGGCCGGGACCGCACGCCGAGCGTGCCCGGTCACGAGGTGGCCGGGGTCGTCGCCGAGCTGGGGTACGGCACCTCCTACCTCACCGTGGGCCAGCGGGTGTGCGGCCTGACCGACTGGACCCGGAACGGGACGCTGGCCGAGTACGTCGCGGTGGAGGCACGCAACCTGGCTCCCCTGCCCGCCGACGTCGACTACGTCGCGGCCGCCGCGCTGCCGATCGCCGGGCTGACCGCCTGGCAGGGCCTGTTCGACCACGCGCGGCTGGCCCCCGGGCAGACCGTTCTCGTACACGGCGCGGCGGGCGGCGTCGGCTCCGTCGCGGTGCAGCTGGCGCGGGAGGCGGGCGCGCGGGTGATCGGCACCGGGCGGGCGGCCGACCGGGACCGGGCCCTCGGCTTCGGCGCGGACACCTACCTGGACCTGCAGAGCGACCGCCTGGAGGACGCCGGCCAGGTGGACGTGGTGTTCGACGTGATCGGGGGCGAGATCCTCGACCGCTCGGCGGCGCTGGTCCGGGCCGGTGGCACCCTGGTCACCATCGCCGGGCCGCCGAAGGTGCGGCCCGAGCACGGCCGCGCCGTCTTCTTCGTGGTCGAGCCCGACCGTGCCCGGCTCGCGGACCTCGTGCAGCGCCTGCGCGACGGGCGGCTGGAGCTGACCGTGGGCACGGTCCTGCCGCTCGAGGAAGCCCCCGCCGCGTTCGTCCCCGGCCGCCGCGCCCCCGGCAAGACGATCATCCAGGTCGCCCGGTCCTGAAGCCTGCCCCGGTCAGGCGCCGCGCTGCGGGAGGCGGTGCCCGGTGGTGGTGCGCGCCTGTGCCGCGACCTCGTCGGCGATCGTGTCCCAGAGGTGTTCCTGCAGCAGGTGTCCCATGCCCGGGTACACGACGGGCCGCGCGCCGGGGACCAGGCGGGCCAGCGCGGCGGCCGCGCCGGGACGGATGAGCGGGTCGTCCGCGCCGTTGACGACCAGCGTGGGCACGGCGATGTCCCGCATGCGGCCGGTGAGGGCGCCCGCGGCGCGCAGCGCGTACGTCTGCCGCTGCGTGGTGCCGGGGTCGCGTGGCGAGCGGGCGTGGCTGATCTCGGCGACCTCGCGGGCCCAGTCCTCATCGAACGGGTGGTGCGGCGTGGCCAGCAGCCGGGCGAGGTCGACCAGGGTCCGGATCGCGCCCTCGTCGGTGGCGGGGTGCTTGATGCGGGCGGCCCGGAGGAAGAAGCCGAAGTTGAGATGGCGCAGGGCGGCGGCGCCCCGCAACGGCCCGCCCATGGCGGCGGTCACCGAACGCACCCGGTCCGGGTGCAGCACCGCGGTCGACAGGGCGAGCGCGCTGCCCATCGAGGCCCCGAACACGTGCGCGGACTCCCAGCCGAGCGCGTCCATGACCGCGATGCCGTCGCCGACCATGTCGGCGGTGCCGTACGCGGGCCGGCGGCTCCCCCGGAACAGCACCCGGAACGGGTTCTCCCTCGCGGGCGAGGTGAAGTGAGTGGACAGTCCGGCGTCGCGGTTGTCGAACCGGGCGACGTGGAAGCCCCGGTCGGCCAGCGCCTGGCAGAATCCGTCCGGCCACCAGACCATCTGGTAGTCGAGGCCCATGATGAGCAGCAGCGGCTCGCCGCCGGCCGGACCGAAGGTCTCGTAGGCGACGGCGACGTCGCCGTGGTGGGCCGTCTGCACGTTCATGGGTGTTCCTCTTCGCGCGGCGCGTTTTTGCAATACACTCGTATTGTACACGGGAAGGTGAGGCCACCACATGCCCCGCAAGGTCGACCACGACGAGCGGCGCCGGCACATCGTCGGCGCGCTGCTGCGCATCGCCGGCGCGCAGGGCCTCGACGCCGTCTCGATGCGCGAGGTCGCGCAGGAGGCAGGGGTGTCGCTCGGCGCGGTGCAGCACTACTTCGCGTCCAAGGACGCGATGCTGCTGTACGCGCTGGAGCAGTGGCTGAGCCTCGACGTGCACCGGTCGTTCGCCGAGCGGATCCGTGCCCGCGTCGCCCGCGAGCCCGCCGCGACACCCCTGGCGACGCTGCGCGCGGTGGCCGCCGAGTACCTGCCCCATGACGACGCCACCAGCCTGGAGGCCCGCGTGGGCCTGGCCTTCCAGTCCCGGGCCGCCGTCACCCCGGCCCTGGCCGCCGCGCTCGTGCTCGCGTACACCGGCTTCGTCGGCACGCTGCGCGGGATCCTCCGGCACTGCGGGCAGCCGCTCGACGCGGACACCGCGGCCCACGAGCTGGCAGCGCTGCTCGACGGCCTGCGGCATCCGGTGCTGATCGGCGCGCTTCGCTACGCCGACGCGCTGGGCATCGTCGACGGCCACCTGGCCCGGCTGCTCGATCACGAGCGGCGCCCCTGAACCGTCCACCCACGACGGTCGGCGAATGTGGTGGGCAGGGAGAACCCGCTCCCTGCCCACTCAAGCTATACCGCACCCGGGGATTCGCGGCAAGACCCCGGCCGACTCCGGTCACCCCTCCTCCCCGCCGCGTGGTGCACGACCGGTCGCCCGCCGGGCACAATTCGGGGGTGAACGACGACCTCAGCGCGGTTGCCGCCCTGCACGAGCCGGTCCGCCGGGCGCTGTACGAGTATGTGGCGGCCCAGGGTCACGCGGTGGGGCGCAACGAGGCCGCCGAGGGTGTCGGGATCTCGCGTACCCTCGCCGCCTTTCATCTGGACAAGCTGGCGGAGGCGGGCCTGCTGGAGATCGGCTTCATGCGGCTGACCGACGCCCGGCCCGGTCCCGGCGGCGGCCGCCCCGCGAAGGTCTACCGTCGCGGGCGCACGCCCCGGCAGGTCAGCCTGCCCGCGCGCGACTACGGGCAGCTGGCGGCGCTGCTGGCCGAGGCGGTGCAGGACGCCAGTGCCGGCGATCACGCGACGGCCGCGGCCCGTGCTGCGGGCGAGCGCGCCCACCGGCCCGGCGGCTGGCTGGACATCCTGCGGGCCCGCGGCTACGAACCCTACGAACAGGACGGCCGGGTACGCCTGCGCAACTGCCCCTTCCACCAGGTCGCCGAGGACGAGCCGCTGCTGGTGTGCACGATGAACCTGGCGCTGTGCCAGGGGATCGCGGGCGGCGACGCGACCGCGGAGCTGGACCCGCGCCCCGGCGAATGCTGCGTCGCGCTTTCTAAAAACAATAATCGTTGACATAGAACGTGGCGGGTGGTTCGCTCGGACCATGCATCTCGCGCAGCTGAACGTGGGGCGCCTCGTCGCCCCCGCCGACGCCCCCGAAGTCGCCGAGTTCATGGCCCTGCTCGAACCGATCAACGCGCTCGCCGACGCGGCTCCCGGGTTCGTGTGGCGGCTCGTCGCGGACGGCACCGACTCGGCCGTGGCCTACCAGCACGAGTTCGGCGACGACCTGCTGATCAACATGTCGGTCTGGCGCACCCGCGACGACCTGTGGAACTACGTCTACCGCTCCCGCCACCTCGCCGTGCTGCAGCGCCGCCGGGAGTGGTTTCAGCGGTCGGTGCAGGTCCACAGCGTGATGTGGTGGGTGGCCGAGGAGCACCGGCCGACCGCGGCGGAGGGCATGGCCCGGCTCGCCACGCTCCGCGAGCACGGCGCGGGGCCGGAGGCGTTCACCTTCAAGGAGTTCTTCGCACCGACCGGCGCCGCTTCCGGCTAGGCCCGTTCGCGGTCGGGATCGGGTGACGCCGGTCTGGTGTGCAGGACGGCGCGGGCCTGCTCGGCGGCGCGGAGGATGCTCTCGCTGATGAAGTCGAGGAAGCGGGCGACGTTCTCCAGGCGCTGGGCGGCGGGACTGTCCGCGCCGAGGACGGCGGCGCCCTGGCGGGCGGTGGCGACGAGCTGGTCGTTCGAGCGGGCACCGGCGATCGTCGCCTGGTAGAAGAGCTCGTCGTCGACGACGTACCGGTCGCGGCGGCGCTCGTCGCGCTCTCGGCGGACGAGGCTCTGGCCGTCCAGGAACGCGATCGCCTTGGAGATGGACGCCGGGCTGACCTGCAGCCGCTGGGCGAGCTGGGACGCGGTGAGGCTGCCCGCGTCGGCGGTGAACAGGACGGTCAGCACCCGGGCCGCCATCCTCGGCACGCCGGTGGCCACGAGGACCGCGGTGAGCTGCTCCTCGTACTCCGCGACGGCCGCGGCGTCGCGCCCGTGCGGGTGCGGAGCCGCCCCCGGCCCGCGCGAGGTGGCCGGCCTGCGCCGGTGGGCACGGCGCTCGGTCGCCCGGTGGGCCAGCTCGGCCCGGTAGGCGACGGGGCCGCCGTTGCGCATCACCTCCCGGGTGACCGTCGAGGTCGGACGGTCCAGCCGCCGGGCGATCTCCGCGTACGGCAGGTCGTCGGCCAACCCGGACGCGATCTGCTGACGTTCCTGCTGGCTTAGCCTGCCTCCCGGCATCGCGATCTCCTCGTGTTCCCGTACTGGCCGCTGACCCCGCACCATAGCGTTCACTTCTCATCCATTGCAACGCTAGGCCGGATCAGTGTTGCATTGAAGACAGATCCATTGCAACACTTTCCGCGATTTGAACTGGCGTTTCTCACCGCAGATGCAACGAACTTGTTGCCGATAAATGGAAAGCAACGTAGCGTTTCCGATGTCAGAAACAACCTTCCGAACATCGGAGAGCATGATGCAGCAGTTCGACACCCCCGCCCCGATCGCCGCCGTCCTCGACATCCCCGCCGGGCGCGTCCAGCTCATCGCCGCCACGCGCGCCGACACGGTCGTCGAGGTCCGCCCCGCCGACCCCGGCAAGAGCCGCGACGTCGAGGCCGCCGCGCAGACCAGCGTCGCGTACACCGACGGCGTGCTGCGGATCCACACCGCCGAGCCGAAGAAACAGCTCTTCGGCCAGTCCGGATCGGTGGAGGTCACCGTCCAGCTGCCCGCCGGGTCGCGGGTCGAGGGCCGGACCGCCGCCGCCGAGCTGCGCGGCGTGGGCCGCCTCGGCGACGTCGCCTTCGAGGGCGCGTACCGCCAGATCAAGATCGACGAGGCGGCCAGCGTCCGGCTGACCGCGGTCGACGGAGACGTCGAGGTCGGCCGGCTGAACGGTCCCGCCGAGATCACCACCCCGCGGGGCGACATCCGGATCAGCGAGGCCGTCCGCGGCACCGTCGTGCTCCGCACGCAGTCCGGCGACATCTCGGTCACCGCGGCCGCGGGCGTCTCGGCGGCCCTGGACGCCGGCACCTCCTACGGCCGCATCAGCAACGGCCTGCGCAACGACGGCACCACCACGCTCGACATCCACGCCACCACCTCGCAGGGTGACATCACCGCCCGCAGCCGCTGACCCGTACCCGCGGCGGAGCGCCCTCCCGAGCGGGAGGGCGCTCCGCTTCACTGTTCAGTCCGGTGGTTAAACCTGTTTGTGAGCAGATTCATCCGATCGAGTGTGCACGATCGTCATCTGACGGTGGCACCCTCGTCGGGTGACTGGATTTCTGAGCCGCGGGCAGCGGCGGGGACTGTGGGCCGCGTTCTTGCTGATGGCAGCGTATGCGCCGTTCACCGCCTGGCTGTCTGATGACGACACCTGGTTCCTGAGCATCGTCGTCGCGGGTCTGGTCGCCACGGTGCTGATCGCCGACGACGCACAGCGCAACTCCCGCCGCGTCAGCCGCGACTGACGGCCCGGCCGCACTCACGGCCGGGGGATGCGCACGCCCGCGGCGCGAAGCCTCGCCTCGACGAGCGCGGCGAGCCGGGCCGCGACCGATCCCCCATCTGGTTCGGGAGGGTGATGGACATGGGCGGGCTCCTTCGGCGCGGTACGGGACGGCGGCCTGCCGCCACGGCCGAGCATTCACCCTGACCCCGGGTCGACCTCACGCATGGACTGGATCACAGTCCGCGCCGCGAAGACCGGCCGAGCCGCTCCGGGTACGGGATCGGTAGCATCCATAACCTGTATCCGGATGATCCATAACCGGAGTGTTATGGGGCGGGAGACGGCGTGGAGCTGCGCGACATCGAGATCTTCTTGACGCTCGCCGAGGAGCTGCACTTCGGCAGGACCGCCGATCGGCTGCACGTCTCGCAGGCGCGGGTGAGCCAGGCGATCAAGATGCAGGAACGCCGGATCGCGGGACGCTGTTCGAGCGCACCAGCCGTGCCGTGACCCTGACGCCCCTGGGAGAGCAGCTGCGGGACGATCTCCGGGCGGGCTACGACGCGATTCGCCAGGGCCTGGCGCGGGCGTCCGAATCGACCCGGGGTCTGGCCGGGACGGTGCGGCTCGGTGTCATGGGCGTCGTCGGGCACGAGATCCGCGATGTGATCGGCAAGTTCGTGGCCGGCCACCCGGGTTGCGACGTGACGATGCGGGAGATCGTGTTCAGCGATCCGTTCGCCGCGCTGCGCGCTGGGGAGCTCGATCTGATCCTGGTCTGGCGGGAGGTACGCGAACCCGATCTGACCGAGGGGCCCGTCCTGCTCACCGAGGGCCGCCTGATGGGCATGTGGGCCGGTCACGAGCTGGCCGGCCGCAGCGCGGTGTCGATGGAGGACTTCGCCGGGCGCACGGTCGTCGACCCCGCGCCGCCCGCGCCGAGCTACTGGACCGAGTCGATGCTGCCGCGGTGCACGCCGAGCGGGCGGCCGGTGCCCCGCGGGCCGGTCGTCACGACGTTCCACGAGGTGCTGACCCAGGTCGCGGCGGGCCGGTGCGTCACGCCCATGAACGAGCACCGGCTGCACTACTTCTCCCACCCCGGCGTGGTGTGGGTGCCGATCCACGACGCACCCGTCACCGAGTGGGCCCTGGTATGGCGTACCGGCGGCCTGCATCCGCGGGCCAAGGCTTTCGTCGAGGTGGCGGCGGCGTCGGGACCCCGCGCCTATGCCGCGCCCCGCGACGGCGCCGCCGGGCACTGACGACGCCACCGCCGAGATGCGCCGCATCGTGACCAGTGAGCCACGATGCGGCGGTCGCTCCGATCCGGGGCGGTCAGGCGGCCGGGGCGGTGGCCTCGTAGTAACGCAGCCGCTCGTCGGAGCGCGTCCGCCGCATGCCGGCCTTCTCCATCACCCGCTGCGAGCCGACGTTCCCGTGGGTCGTGTCGGCGATCGCGCGGCGCACCCGGCCGGTGACGAACGCGTACCGCAGCAGGCCGCGCAGCGCCTCGGTGGCATAGCCGCGTCCTTCGGCCTCCGGCGCCACCCCGTAGCCGAGCTCGACGACGCCGTCGGCGTCCGGCGGGCCGAAGAAGCCGATGCCGCCGACGACCAGCCCGGCGTCGCGCGTCACGATCTGCAGCGGCCCGAACGACGGCTCCGCCGCCGGATGGGCCAGCGCCATCCGGGCCACGTCCCGGTCGTCGTCGCGCGGATAACCCGCCGACCACGCCTGCCCGGCCCGGTCCCCGGCCACGACCTGCCCGGCCTGCTCCAAGGTCAGCGGCCGCAGCCGCAGCCGCTCAGTCTCGATCACGGCCGCCACCTCACGCACCCAGCCCGTTCTCGGCCAGCCACTGCGGATCCGGCGCGACCGCCTGCAGCACCTCGACCAGCAGCCCGTCCGGTCCGGCCAGCTGGAACCGGCGCTGCCCCCACGGCTCGGTGACCGGCGGCAGGACCACCTCCAGCCCCGCGGCCGACAGGCGGGCGAACTCGGCGTCGACGTCGGCGACCAGGAACGCCAGCAGCGTGCCGGCCACGGTCCGGCCGCGGGTCACCGCCGGCCACGACGCGTGGTCGCGCTGGACGAAGTCCAGGCTCAGGTTCGGATGCTCGGCATGTTGGGTGTTGACGTACCAGCCCAGGTCGACCCCGACCACGAACCCGAAGTGCTCGGCGAACCATGCCGCGCTCGCGGCCGGCGACTCCGCCGCCACCGCCATACCGACCAACGTGAACTTCATCCGTACCTCCTGGCGCGAACACGATCATGTGATGCCTCCACGATCGTGGCCGGGCCGGTGCCGATCAACGGCGAACACCGCAAGGGCGGATAACCGTCGTGTTATCGGCACCGGCACGGCGGCGGCCGCGCCCAGCGGCCGGAGCCGCGCAATGCCTCAGTGGCCGTGCCCCACGCCCTGGGCGCCGTTGTCGGCTCGGGCCGGGAGCAGCAGCGCGGTGATGATCACGGCGACGGACAGGACCACGCCGATGATGAACGCCAGCCGCATACCGTCGAGGCTGGCGGCCGCGGCCGCGACCCCCTCCGCCTTCAGCGACTCGGCTCGCGCGCTCATCACCGTGACCACGAGCGCGGTGCCGAAGGCCGCGGCCACCTGCTGCAGCGTGCCCAGGATCGAGCTGCCGTGGGCGTACAGGTGCGGCGGGACCGCACCGAGCCCCAGCGTGAAGACCGGGGTGAAGGTCGCGGCAAGGCCGATCATCAAGAGCGCGTGCAGCGCGAGAAGCTGCCAGAACGGCATGGTCATCGAGACCTGGGTGAACCCGGCGAGCGAGAGGCTGATGGCGATCGCGCCGGGGACGACCAGCACCCGGCCGCCGAACCGGTCGAACAGGCGGCCGACGGTCGGCCCGAGCAGGCCCATGGCGAGGCTGCCGGGCATGACCAGCAGCCCGGCCTGCAGGGCGCTGAGCCCACGCAGATTCTGCAGGTACAGCGGCAGCAGGATCATCGAGCCGAGCATCGCCATGAAGGCGACCGACATCAGGATGAGCGCGACGGTGTAGGTGCGGTGCTTGAGCGTGCGCAGGTCCATCAGCGGCGATCCGTGTCGCTGCAGCGACAGCTGGCGGAAGACGAAGACCGCGATGGCGGCCAGGCCCGCTGCGACGATGCCGGCGGCCAGGCCGATGTTGCCGCCCTGGAACCGGCTGAGCCCGTAGACCAGGCCGCCGAAGCCGAGCGCGGCCAGCGCCACGCTGAACCAGTCGATGGTGCCGACCTCGGGCTCGCCCACGTTCTTGAGCTGCTTCAGGCCGCCCCACGTGATCGCGGCGGCGATGGGCAGCACGACGGCGAACAGCAGGCGCCAGGACCCGAAGTTGAGGATCACCCCGGACAGCGCCGGGCCCATCGCGGGCGCGACGGAGATCGCCAGGCTGACGTTGCCCATCACCCTGCCCCGGTCGCGCTCGGCCACCACATGCATCAGCGTGGTCATCAGCAGCGGCATCATCACCGCCGTGCCCGACGCCTGGATGATGCGGGCGCCGAGGAGCACCTCGAAGCTCGGCGCGACGATGGCCGATGCGGTGCCGAGCAGGAACAGGCCCATCGCCGTGGCGTAGGCGCCCCGGGTGGACACCCGCTGCAGGAACCACCCGGTGATCGGGATCACCGCGGCCATGGTCAGCATGAAGGCGGTCGACAGCCATTGCGCGGTCTGTTCTGTGATCTTCAACGCGTCCATCAGGTTCGGGATCGCGTTGATCATGATCGTCTCATTGAGGATCACGATGAACGTGGCCAGCACCAGCAGCCGGACCACGGGCGGCGTGCCACCTGAGATCGGAGTCGCGGACTTGGCGGGTGAGTCGAGCAGCTGGCTGGGCACGGTACCTCGATCGGGTAGTGGGGGGACTAGACGGTCAGGTCCGGTGGACTTGGCGGCAGTCGTCGTCATACCAAGACTGACCGCCCGCACCGACAAAACTCATCGCAGCGACCCACACTGCAGCAAGTTTCGTGAAACATCACCCGGTTTAACCAGCCGGTGACTCCTTCGAGTGACGGAACTCCGCCGGCTCTACGTGCGAGCCCCTGCGGGCGAGGCACCCGGCCTCGTCAGCCGCCAGCCATCCCCGAAGACGGCGAAAGCCCTTCCGAAGAAGGGCTTTCGAAGAAGGGCTTTGACCTGCTGTAGCTGATGGTGGGCGATACTGGGATCGAACCAGTGACCTCTTCCGTGTGAACGCGGTCGAGTCCTGTCGTCTCGTATCGCCCACCGTCAGCGTGCCTGGAAGTGGGCGCAGCAGCCGGCATCTGGAAGTGCTCGGCAGGAGCTGGAGTCAGCGGGTTCGCTGACTTTTCGCTGACTCCCCTGCGATGATCACGCTTACTCCCCACCGTCACCCCCCGCAACCGATTCTTACGGGTCGCGCCTCCTGGTGTTGCGGATCGTTGGGCACAAGGCTGGTACGGGGAACTGGAGGTAGATCGTGGTTGACCAGGTGGGACTAGTTCGGAGGATGTCCGGCATGTCTGCGTCGGAAATCGAGCAGGCTGGATTTGATCTCTTGAAGGACTCCATCCACCCCATGACGACAGAGACTGCCGTCAGCACCATGCGGGCCGCTCAAGCGGCAGCCTTCTTTGCCCTGGCGATGCTTCGACGGGAAGCCCAGTAATCCGCTCTGAGGCGCTGGGCGCCTGCACATAGCGCGGCGCTGCGGGATCTCCTCGGTCGGGCAGGGGCAGGCCTGCCCGACCGAGGAGATCCCGCCCACCGACCCACCGATCACCGAGGGAGGGCCGGGGTTCGGGGCAGCGCCCCGAGGTCTTCAAACCGCACCCTCACAATGTCAGCGTCTGTCGATACGTTCAGCACATGGACGACGCAGATTGGCTCCCCGCTGAGGCACAACCTCCGACCGTGCTCCTGCACCGCGAGGCCGCCGCGACCGGACGCACCTACCAGCTGGATGTCTCCCCGACCGGCGACCAACGAGCTGACTTCTCGATGGTCAGCTGCGACAGCGACGGCCAGGTCCTCACCGAGCTACGCGGCACCCTGGCGCCCGATGAACTGCCCACCGTCATTCGGCTCCTCACCGCCGAGCTGGCCGCCCTGGTCGAGAGCTATGGCGGCCGCCGCAAGCGTTTCAACCTGGCCGAGAAGCGCCGGGAGCGCCCCAACGCCTATGCGCCGTGGACCGATGACCTGGACGCGCAGCTGCTGACGCGGTTCGAAGCCGGCGACACGGTCGCTGAGATCGCGAACGACATGGGCCGGAAGGAGTCGGGGATCGTGTCGCGGCTGCAGAAGCACGGCGTGGACATCTGACCGGCCCGGCAAGCTGGCGCGCCCGCGTGCCCGCGACCGGCCTCCAGGCCGCAGCGCGGGCATGCGGGGGCGCGGCCGCGCTTGCGCGGCCCTTGATCCTTGAACAGCACAACTCGGCAGGCTGCCCACGGCGACAGCCCGCGTTGCGCCTTGTCATGTGAAGGCACACATGCGAAGGCTCGTACCGACATCGCTACCGAGGCTCATCGTCTTGCTTCCAGAGTTAAGCGATTGGTTGCTCACTCCGAGAACACCAGTAGCAGGTCCAAATCATCGGTTTGTCTGATCGTCGCTAGCCCCATCGGCCCCGGCCTTATGGCTAAACGGTTCGGGCTCAGAAACGTTCACGAAGCGCCATGTCTACTATCATCTTAGAAGTCAGGACGGCCGCAACGGTCCTGTATGGTCAATGGGCACATCTGCTGCAGGTCGCCGCACCCCTTTTCGTAGCCAAGGTTGTCACCATGACCGAACTGTCGCCCGACGAGCTGGACTGGGCATATCAGAATGGGGTGTTGTCCCTATCGGGACAGGGACTGGAGTCGCTGCCGCCGGAAATCGGACGATACCGAAGCATGCGCGTACTGGAGCTCTATGGCAACCGGCTTGAGTACCTGCCCGACGAAATATGGAGCCTGGGTCAGTTAGAGGAACTCGACCTTAATGACAACCTCCTTCGTGATTTGCCCAGCGGAATCGCGAAGCTGAAGAAGCTACGAGTTCTCGACATCAGCAACAATCCGATTAGGCGGCTCCCACCCGAACTGGCCGACATGGTCAAGCGCGGGTTGAGGCTGATTGCGGAAGGGACACGCTTCCATGATGGCGTCAATAGCTCGGGGAGTCTGGGAACCGCTGGGACCTCCGCCTATCTGCGCAGCTTGAATGACGCCATTCAACTTCATGAGGCAAAAGTAGTCCTCGTCGGAGAAGGAAATGTAGGGAAAACGTCGTTAGTAGCAGCACTAAATGAGAAACCCTTTGTTCACAACAGATCAACAACCCACGGAATTGAGGTCAATCAACTAAGACTAGCATCTCCCGACGACTCCGATATACAGCTTACGCTGCATATGTGGGACTTTGGGGGACAAGAGGTCTACCGAATAACTCATCAGTTCTTCTTTAGCCAGCGAGCTCTATATTTGGTGGTATGGAATCCACGTGAGGGACAAGAGCAAAACGAGGTCGAAGGCTGGCTGCGTCGCATTCGTTTGCGGGTAGGACCGGACGCTCCGACGATGATTGTTGCGACACATGGCGAAGAGCGGAGAGCTGAGCTTGACTATCCACGACTTATGCATATGTTCCCCGGAATGCTCAGGGGTCATTTCGTGGTGGATAGTCGCACGGGTTACGGAGTTCAGCAATTGAGAGGAAAGCTCGCAGAACACGCCTCTAGGTTGCCCCAGATGGGGCAAGCCCTGAGCCGTCGGTGGGTGACGGCCCGCGAGGAAGTTCGCAGCATTGCGAGAAGGCACCCATACATTAAATACCAGCGCTTTGTAAATATATGTCGTGGCAACGAACTGCCAGATGATGAAATTACGGCTCTCGCCAACTTACTGCACGACCTGGGCGTTATCATTTATTACAGTGATGACGACGGGCTGCGAGATGTCGTCGTTCTAGACCCGGAATGGTTGACGAAGGCGATTGGGGCCGTCCTCGAAGACGAGCACACTCGCAACGAAATGGGAGTACTTGATCACTCGCGACTTAGAGACATTTGGTCTGATCGCCCGAATGGGCTATCGTACCCAACGCAGTTCCATCCGTATTTCTTGCGTTTGATGGAGAAATTCGACGTCTCCTACAGGCTGGCCGAGGATGAGCACCGCAGCTTGATTGCTCAACTAGTACCGTATGAGCGGCCGCTACTTACTTGGGAGTCCACTACTCCACTTGCCAACAATGTCTATGTACTGCGACTGATCTGCGAACTTGCGGAACCCGCTCCGGGTCTTATTGCATGGCTGACCGTACGCCACCATTTGGCCTCAACCCGCAGACATTGGCGTGCTGGTGTGTTTCTGCGTCACCCGATCGCACTATACGAGTCGGAAGCCCTGCTGGAGCTAACGTCATCCGAGCGGCATCTGCTGATCGAGGTACGCGCTCCTTCGCCAGACATGTTCTTTAACGTATTGCGGGATAGTGTTGAGGACCTGATTAGGCGTCGCTGGCCCGGTTTAACCTACAGGTTGCATGTCCCGTGCCCCACGAAGTTTGCGGGCGGCAATAGATGTGATGGGCAGTTTCCGCTTGAGGGTCTTCTCGGCTATCGTCAGCGAGGTGGACATAGCTACCCATGCCTAAATTGCCAAACCGACCATGACGTGACACTGTTGTTGACTGGATTCGCTACGCCAAAGCTGGGACTTCACTCGCGCCTCGACCAACTAGCAATCGACCTCACTGATGTGCGAAGCGGTGTCGAGCGGCTCGAACTCCAGGCCGTCGAAGCATCCCGTCAAGCGGCTGATGCCTCGGACTTGCTCCGCAGGTTGTTGAAAGCTACTAGTATTGAAGTTGCGGATTGTCCACGGCTCTTCACGCTAGCTCCTCTCAGTACTCCTGCATTGCGGCGCCTAGCGGGTCGGCATACCCTTCGGATGACGCTGTGGTGCGAGCAGGCCGGTGCTCATCACGCTCTATCAGACGCTGTATATGAGTTCGAGAAGCCAACGCGATGGCTCGCGAAGGTGGGACCATACATTTCGCTAACGTTTCGAGTGCTCAAAGCTGGCGCTCCTATCGCTGGCGCAGTCCTTGGTGTCATGTTCGATGAGGATCGGCTCAAGTCCATCCAGCATGAAATTGACCTCATGAAGACGCTGATCGAACGACTTCCAGCCTCAATTGCCGATCAGCAGCAACCTTTAACTGATGATGGACAAGAGGTCTTGACTAGAGCAGAAGGCGAGGCTGCAAGGGCCATCAGGGCACTACTTCAGGGGCTAGATCCAGTTCAGCGGTTCGGAGGTCTGCGCCGAGTACAAGCACCGTCTGGCGACTATCTGTGGGTGTGTTCCATGCATTACCGGGAGTATGATGCGGGACTCCCATTTGTGCCGTAGGGGGAAGAGTGTTTAGCATGGCGCCCGATTGGGTTATGCGTTGGCAGGTTAATAACCGTGCCAGACTCAGTCGCTGCTGGGTTGTGCCGGGGGCCATGCGCCTAATCGCGGCCCGTCAGCGATGGCGCGATGGGTGGACTGCGTAGTGACGTAGTCGAGTGCCCACGCTAATGTCACGATTTATGCCGGACCGAGCCGACGCGAACCCAGATGCGATGAGCCTGCCCGAAGACTGGTGGACGGCTGAGAACTGCGCCCAGTTCCTCGGCGTAGCTCGGGACACTTGGACCTCGTATGTTTCCCGCGGTCAGGCGCCGGCCGAAGATCGGAAGATCGGCCAGCAGCGGGTGTGGAGGCCAGAGACCGTACGCGCCTGGAGCGATCGACGCCGTGGCCAGGGCTGGCGTTCAGCGGACGATGACGCTTGACGAATCGCGATATCTAGACAGGTGTCAGCGTGTCAGAACGCCGTAGTAGCTCGCGAAGCCATCGACGAAATTCGTTATTGCCCTCGCTCCCTTGTCCGCCGTTCCCAGGGATGGACGGCCAACCACGCCGGTTGATGTGTACTTGGCGAGGCCGAGGCTCAGCATGTGGGTGCGATCGCCGGCGATGTGGTCGGCTGTCTCGTTGCCTGGTTGCACCACGCTCGGAGTGACGTGCAGCAGGATTGAGGTCTCGAGCTCGCCTGCGTGCATGTCCTCGTGAGAGTTGGTCTCCAGGCCGGCGGCGTCACGGGCTCGTGCCCAGTCGGCGCCCTGGGGGAAGAGCGTCATCCGTGGTCCGTCGATCGACGCCTCTTGCACGATGCTGGAAAGGACGTAGCTGATCGCCGGGCCACCGACTCTGGGAAGGGCTCGGTCCTGTGGTCGATCATGTCCGCCCTCGCGGGCAGCGTCCGGGCCGGGCTGGTGCAACTGTGGGCGTTCGACCCCAAGGGCGGCATGGAACTGGCCGCCGGTGCTCCGCTGTTCGTCCGGTTCAGCTTCGAGGACCCCGACGCGATGGCCGGGGACCTGGAGGACGCGGTGAAGGTGCTGCGCCGCCGTGCTGCTGCGCTGTGGGGCCGTGCCCGCCAGCACACCGCGACCGTGGACGACCCGACGCTGGTGATCCTGGTCGACGAGATCGCGGCGCTGACCGCGTACGTCGGTGACAAGAAGACCCGCGACCGGATCAAGGACGCCCTGTCTCTGATCCTGTCCCAGGGCCGCGCCGTCGGCGTGCACGTCGTCGCGGCGGTGCAGGACCCGCGCAAGGACGTGCTGCCGTTCCGGGACCTGTTCCCGACCCGGATCGCGCTGCGGCTGACCGAACCCGAGCAGGCCGATCTGATCCTCGGCGACGGCTCCCGCGACCGCGGCGCCATCTGCGACCTGATCCCGGTCGCGCTGCCGGGTGTGGGGTTCGTGCGCTTGGACGGCTCGCCCGAGCCGCACCGGGTCCGGTTCTCCTTCCACACCGACCCGCAGTTGGCCGACCTCGCCGCCGCCTACGCGCCGGAGGTGGCGGCATGACCACACCGACCGGGCCGGTGCAGCTGCGGCTGCTGGGCGACCTGCACGCCGTCGCCAAGACCCTGGCCGTCCTGGACCAGGTCCTCACTCTCACCAACGTCTCCGACCCCGAGCCCGCCCGCCGGGGCGGGGTCCGGGTCTACGCCACCGCCGCCCGCCGCACCCCACTGACCGGAGGACTACGATGACCAGCCACGCCATCCCCGGCACCACGGTGCCGGCGCGGACCCGCAAAACCGCCCGCATCGAGGGCGCTGTCCTCGTCCTCATCCTCCTCGCCGTCGGCGGCGCCGCCGGAGCAGCGTCGTTCACGCACGTCCACGACTGGACCATGCACAACAGCCCGTCCAGCACCGGGGACTGGTTCGGCTGGGCGAACGCCGTCATCACCGAACTCGTCCCCATCGCCGCCTGCTCGTCATGCGCCGCCGCCGCGCCGCTGGACAGCCCATCGCCTACGGCGCTCCTGGGCGCGGCGCTGGTGCTGTCGGTGACCGCGCAGCGGGCCGTGGCGAAGCCGGGCTTTTCCGGCGGACTCGTCTCCGTCATCCCCGCCCTCGCCTTCGCCGCCCTCGCCTTCGCCGCCCTCGCCAAGCTGGTGCTGGGCAAGACCCCGGCACTGGACCCGGAGCCTGCGCCGGTGATCGTCCCGGACCGTCCCCACGATCGTCCCCACCCCGTACCCGCCCCGCTCACCACGGCTGCGCCGACCGTGGCGGCACCGCCCATCCAGGAGCCGCGCGCGGTGACCATTGCGGCCGTCCCCGCGGCGTCCCCGGCCGTCCTCGCCGTCGAGGACGACGCAGACGACAGCGAGGACGTGGACCAGGTCGTCACGGCGAACTGGTCACCCGCGCCCGGCAGGAGGCTGCCGCCTACCTCAAGGCCACCGGCCGGTCGATCACCCGTGACGAGCTGCGGGCACGGCTGCGCGTCGCCAACGGCACCGCAGGCGAACTGCTCCGCCACCTGCGCACCACTACCCCGGTCCCGGCGCGTCGTGGGCTCGGGCCGCTGACCCTAGCCGCCCGCCCGTCTGCGCCTTCGCCGAACAGCCACGCCGACACGATGGCGGGTGCGCGATGACGGCCACGATCGTCCTGAGCGCGGCTGCCAATTTGCGCCTGCCCCATATCCCTGGCGTCTGCGGCTTCCTAGAAGACACGAAGGTCGTAGAGATCAAAGGCCCATGCGCCATCAACCTCCACCAGATGGAAAACAGCGGTGAGGTCGCTCCACTCACCGTTGAGCGGGAGGCTGAATTCGATGCGCGGCGGCCGGTCGTCGTAGCGGATGACGTCACGGTGAGGAGTCAGGTCACCGCCAGCGCCAGCGCCAGCGGCCGAGGTGACATGCATACGTCTGCCGTCGTCCAGTGGCTCCCACCAGCCGTAGTCGGCGATGTAGGTCTCCAGACTCTCCGCCGTCCAGGGCTCGCCGCGCGAAACCTCGGCTGGCGGACACAAGAATTGCGCCGCCGCCACGAAGCTGCCAGCGGCAAGGAGGCCAACCCACTCCTCGATACAGCCGATCAAGTCGCTGTCGGAGGCGTGCGGCGCCACGGTCTGCATGCACACACGCTAGGCCAGTCCGCGCCCTTCGACGGCCCCAGATCTGCACAGGCCACCGCCCACGACAGCACGACAGCGGGCGCACGATGACCGCCCCGACGATCGCCCCGAGCCCGGCCGAGGCCCCGAGCCCCGGCCGGGCTCCCGGGCCGCCCGACTCCTCATGCCCCGCTCCGTGGACGTCGTCAAGGACATCGCCACCGAGGCCGGCGTCTGCACCCGGCCGGTCAGCCTGCGCCGCACCGACCTGGACACCGGCCAGACCACCACCATCGACATCCCGTGCGGCGCCACCCTGGACAACAAGTGCCCGGCCTGTGCGAAGAAGGCGCGTAAGCTGCGCCCGGACCCTGTTCCGCTCTCGGGTCTGGCGTCCCGCCCTGGCCGAAGCCGGCCTACTCGGCAGCATCGAGGAGATCGGTCCGGGCAAGCTCCGCGCTTCCTGGGTCGACGCGGCCGGGATCGAGCGCAGTACCGACACTGGCACCCGTGCCGAGGCCGTCGCCCTGGTCGCCACGAACGCGGCCGGCGGGCTGAGGTTCCATGACCTCCGCCACTCGTACGCCACGTGGCTGATCTCCAGCGGCGTCCCGGTCAACGACGTCCAGCGGGTCATGGGACACGAGCAGGCGTCGACGAGGCTCAACCGGTACACGCACCACTCGGGTGAGCATGACGGCCGGGTCCGCGACGCCTTCGCTGACTTTTCGCTGACTATCGAGCCGTCAGCCGACCCCGAAGACGGCGAAAGCCCTTCCGAAGAAGGGCTTTGACCTGCTGTAGCTGATGGTGGGCGATACTGGGATCGAACCAGTGACCTCTTCCGTGTGAAGGAAGCGCGCTCCCGCTGCGCCAATCGCCCGCAACGGAATGGAACTCTACAGCACGTCCGGCACCCCGTGCATCTCGGTACCCCACCGGCGTGGCGCACCCCGCTCTGGAGCCCGCGAAGATCGCGGCTTCGTGTCAGCAGGTGGGGCCAGACCCGAGGTTCTGACACGAACGGCGATCATGGGCGCGGGGCGGCCGAGCGGACCCCGGACGCACGAGACGAGGTGCTCCGCCTCGAGCACCTCGTCGGTGTGCTGACCGGGGACTCCGGTCGGGGTTCGTCTGGCTAGGGGTTGATCTTCCTACCGACCTCCGCTGGGCAGTGGTTGATCAGCGGCCGGCCAGCAGCCGGTTGACCGCCGCGTCGACGTCGAGGTGGTCGGTCTCGCGACCGCGGGGCACCACGACGTAGGTGCGGCGCAGGAAGCGCACCAGGACGCTTCGCGGGACCTCGAAGAGCGCGTTGCCGTCAGGCGACGACAGGGCGAGCGCGACGAAGTCGCCACGCGGGGTGGCCCAGGGCCAGACCCGCACGTCGCCGATGCCGGCCGGCTCGTCGAGTCCGGTGACCAGCAGCTCGCGGGCGAACGACCAGCTCACCGCCTCGCCGCCGGCGGATTCGGCGTGGAAGAGCACATGCACCGCGTACGGGTCGACCGGGTCGTAGCGAAGACTCGCCCGCACCGGAAGCGAGGTCGCGTCGGGCGCGACCAGCCGCAACGATGTCTCGACCTCGACGGTCGTAGGACGGATAGCACTCATGGACGTACTCCCCCCGGCACTGCGGCGGCGCTTGCCCGCCCCGCCCCTCCCATACTCAAGGTGACCCTCCCCTATACGCTCCGTCATCGTTCGATCTCACCCGATAGCGGGAAGATCGAGCAAAACGCGGGCACGGACTCACCTACGGGAGTAAGATGCCGTGCTTCTGCCCGAATGTGTCGTTCGTGATGCCGGCCAGGACCGTCGACACACTCCGGTAACGTCCAGTCATCGGGGTTGGTGACGGGCGATTTCGAGGGCCCGGAGACAAGGCGACCGAGGTTGGGGAGATGAGCGACAAACCGGACTTTCCGCAGCGCTCCAGCACGTGGCGGGACCGGGCGCGCATTGCACATCAGACCGTTCGGGCTAATCCGACCGGGGCAGCCGCACTCAAGGTGATCATCGGGGTGCTGGGCGCCGTGGTGGTCGCGATCGGGGTGCTGCTCATCCCGCTGCCGGGGCCGGGCTGGCTGATCGTGATCGGCGGTCTGGCGATCTGGGCGATCGAGTTCGTGTGGGCCCGGCACCTGCTGCGGTTCACCAAGGACAAGGTGCACGGCTGGACGGAGTGGGTGAAGCGCCAGCCGCTGCCGGTGCGCCTGCTGATCGGCCTGGCGGGGCTGGCGTTCGTGGCCGCCGTGCTCTACACCACGCTGCGCTTCAGTTTCGGTATCGACGTGGTGAGCCAGGCCTGGGAATACGTCAGCACGCACTGACGCCGTAACAGACGGCACACAGCGCCGAAACGGCCCGGCGCGCCGCGCTCCGGACAGCCGGGCCCGTACGTCCGGAGGACTTGACCGGACGCCCCACGCGCGGTGTGATCAGTGTGATCCGGCCGCGCCCGTCAACCTCCCCAGGTCAGCGCGGCCGGATCCGTGACTTTCCCCTGATCCGCCGCTCAGCGGCCGATCTTCTCGACGAAGGTGCGCAGGTCGCGCCGTTCGATCGCAGCCGCCATCAGGTCCGGGAACGCGTCCGGCGTGCACGCGAACGACGGCACCCCCATCGCGGCCAGCGCCGCGGCGTTGGCGTGGTCGTACGACGGCTGTCCTTCATCGGACAGTGCGAGCAGGACGATCACCTGCACCCCGGCCGCGGTCATGGTGGCGACCCGGCGCAGCATCTCCTGGCGTACTCCTCCTTCATAGAGGTCGGAGATGAGGATGAAGATGCTGTCCCGCGGCCGGGTGATCAGGCCCTGGCAGTACGCGATGGCGCGGTTGATGTCGGTGCCGCCGCCGAGCTGCGTGCCGAACAGCACCTCGACCGGGTCCTGCAGCTGGTCGGTCAGGTCCACCACGGCGGTGTCGAACACGACCAGGGACGTGCGCAGCGACTTCATCGAGGCCAGCACCGCACCGAAGACTCCGGAGTAGACCACCGACGCGGCCATCGAGCCGGACTGGTCCACGCACAGCACCACGTCACGCTGCACCGACTTCGTCTGCCGGCCGTAGCCGATCAGGCGCTCCGGCACCACGGTCCGATGTTCGGCCTGGTAGTGCTTGAGGTTGGCGCGGATGGTCCGGTTCCAGTCGATGTCGCGGTGGCGCGGGCGGGTGATCCGCGCGGCCCGGTTGACGGCGCCGGTGATCGCGGCGCGGGTGCGCTGCGCGACGCGGCGCTCCAGTTCGGCCACGACCTTCGCGACGACCATGCGGGCGGTGGCGCGGGCCTTGTCGGGCATCACCTTGTTCAGCGACAGCAGCGTGCCGACCAGGTGCACGTCCGGTTCGACGGCCTCCAGCATCTCCGGCTCGACCAGCAGCCGGGTCAGGTTGAGCCGCTCGATCGCGTCGGCCTGCATCACCTGCACCACGGTGGACGGGAAGTATTCCCGGATGTCGCCGAGCCAGCGGGCCACCTTCGGCGCGGAGCCGCCCAGGCCCGCGCTGCGCGACGAGCCGCCCTCGCCGTCGCCGTCGCGGTAGAGCGCGGCCAGGGCCGCGTCCATGCCCGCATCCACACCGGTCAGGGTCGTGCCGGTGCCCTCGGCACCTTCGCCGCCGAGCACCAGCCGCCAGCGGCGCAGCCGCTCCTCGTCGCTCACCGCGTACCCCTTCCCGCCGCCAGCAGCAGCTCCAGCGTCGGCACGACCCGCGCCACGCGGGCCTCGTCCAGATCGAGATCGTCCAGATCGGATCCGGTGCGGCGGGTGCCGCCGGAGCCCAGGTGACGGACCTTTTCGCCGACGGCGCGGCGTTCGGGGGCGGCGAAGGCGGCGAAGGTACGCCGCAGCAGCGGCAGCACCGCCGTGAACGTGTCCGGGGCGAGCCCGGTCAGCCACCGGTCCACCAGCGACAGCAGCGCCTCGTCGTGCACCAGCAGCAGCCCGCCGCCGGCGATGAAGCCTTCGACATACCCGGCCGCCGTCGTCGGCAGCACGCCGACCGTCAGCGCCCGGGACAGGCGCAGCTCGACCGCGTCGGCGTCGAAGCTGCCCGCGTCGCGCAGCAGCCGCAGCAGCCGCCCGGCGAGCAGACCGGGCAGGTCCGGCCGGTCCACCAGCCGCGCCAGCGCCGCCAGCCACTCCTCGCGCAGCGGCAGCCGGTCGGCGAGCAGGTTCAGGGCCTCGTGCGTGCCGTCGAGGTGCTCGCGCAGGGCGCGGGCCGCGTCGTCGTCGAGGCCGGTGAGCGCGCCGGGCAGGCCCAGCCGGATCCGGGTGACCAGGCCGGTCAGCACCTCGGCCAGCGCCTCGGTGCTGGTGGCGCGGACGTCGCCGTAGCGCAGCGAGCGGGCCAGCGCGGGCACGGCCGCCATCAGCTGGGCCACGTCGGTGTCGACGGCGGCCCGGTCGTTCAGCTCCTGGAGCACCCGGGGCTGCGCGCCGGGCAGGTCGGCGAGCAGGCACGCCTCCAGCAGGCCGGTCAGCACCGGCAGCTCGGCCCCGGCGGCGGACTCGACGGTCTTGGCGGTGGCGGCCTGCTCGACGGTGACGCCGTACGCGCTGGCCTCGATGAGGTCTACGGCGTACTCGGGGTGCCACTGCAGGCGCCACGACTCCCAGAAGGTGCCCTTGCCGGCCTTGCGCTGGCCGGGGGTGCCCCAGCCGACGCCGAGCAGCCGCAGCCGGTGCAGCAGCCGGCTGCGCTCCAGGTCGTTCGGCTTGCGCAGGTCGAGGTCGTGGTCGGTGATCAGGGCCTGCTGGGCGAGCTTGAGGCGCTTGGCGGTCGCGGCCAGGTCCCGGGCCAGCGGGACGGCCGGGGCGTCGGCCGGGACGCGGCCGAGCCGCTCCCCCACCACGACCTTGCGCTGGACCAGCTCCAGGCGGGTGTCGTCGCCGTCGCACAGCACGGCGCGGGTCGCCTCGGTGACCTCGGCCAGGCCGGGCAGCGGGCGGCCGCGCAGCACGGCGAGCGTGTCGGCCAGGCGGACCGACTCGATGACGTGAGCGCTGGACACGGGCAGGTCCTCGCCGCGCAGCACCCCGGCGACGCCGACCAGCCAGCGCTCGACCGGCTGGTCCTCGGCGGTGAACAGGTGGTGGTACCAGCCGGGCGCGGTGACGCCCGCGCCGTAGCCGCTCCAGGAGGCCAGCCGCCCGTGCGTCCACGGCACCCAGGTGACCGTCGTGGGCACCGTGGGCAGGCCCTTGAGCAGCACGGCGTCTGCCTTGGCCGGGGGCAGCTCGCCGGTGAGGGCGGGCACGTGCCAGGCGCCGCAGACCACGGCGATGCGCTGGTGCCCCTCCTTCAGGGCCGCACGCAGGACCTGGCGCATGTACGCCTCGCGTACCAGGTCCTCGCCGATGACGGGCGCGGACTCGCGCACCGCGGCCATCGCCTCGGCCACGGCGGCGAACGGCGGCACGTCGCGCCGGTGTTCGATCACGTCCTCCCACCAGCGCTCCGGGTCGTCGTACCCGGCGGCCTGGGCCAGCCCCGCGATCGGGTCCACCCGCAGCGCGTCCTCACCCTCCGCGGGCTCGGCTTCGTCCGCGACTACGGGCTCACCCGCCGCGCCGGGCGCCGCTCCGTCAACGGGCGCAGTCGCCGTGGACGGATCCGGCTGCGGCCCGGCCGCGTCGAGCGGGCCGTCCGGCTCCGCGCCACCCGTCCCGGCGTCCTCGGTGGCCTGAGCGGCGAAGCGGTGTCCGGCGGGCAGGTCGCAGAAGCGCAGCGGCACGTCGTGCTCGACCGCCCAGCGCAGCGCCTGCCACTCCGGGGAGAACACGGCGAACGGCCAGAACGCCGCCCGCCCCTTCACCCCGCCCTTGCCCGCCGTCGCGGCCGTCGGGTACGCCAGCAGCGCGACCGGCGGCTCCAGGTCCTCGTGCGCGGCGAGCGCGACCAGGCCGTCCGCCTCCGGCGGGCCCTCGACCAGGATCAGGTCGGGGCGCAGCTCGTCCAGCGCCCGCACCAGGGCCCGGGCCGAACCCGGGCCGTGGTGGCGTACGCCCAGGACGTGGACGCGGTCGGAGCTCACTCCGCCTCCCGGGCGGCGCGGTAGAAGTCCTTCCAGCCGTCGCGCTCGCGCGCCACGGTCTCCAGGTACTCCCGCCAGATGACGGCGTCGGAGACGGGGTCGCGGACCACCGCGCCGCGGATGCCCGCCGCGACGTCGGCGGCGCGGACGGTGCCGTCGCCGAAGTGCGAGGCCAGGGCCATGCCGCTGGTCATCACCGAGATCGCCTCGGCGGTGGACAGGGTGCCGCTGGGGCTCTTCAGCTTGGTCCGCCCGTCGGCGGTCACGCCCTCGCGCAGCTCCCGGAACACGGTCACCACGCGCCGGATCTCGCTGATCGCGTCGGGCACCTCGGGCAGCTCCAGGGCCCGGCCGAGCGACGCGACCCGCTGCGACACGATGTCGACCTCTTCATCCACGGTCCCCGGCACGGGCAGCACGACCGTGTTGAACCGGCGCCGCAGGGCGCTGGACAGCTCGTTGACGCCCCGGTCGCGGTCGTTGGCGGTGGCGATGACGTTGAAGCCCTTGACCGCCTGCACCTCCTCACCCAGTTCCGGCACCGGCAGCGTCTTCTCCGACAGGATGGTCAGCAGGGTGTCCTGCACGTCGGAGGGCACCCGGGTCAGCTCCTCGATGCGCGCGATCGCGCCGGTGCGCATGGCCCGCATCACCGGGCTGGCCACCACCGCGCCCGCGGTCGGGCCCTCGGCGAGCAGGCGGGCGTAGTTCCAGCCGTAGCGCATGGCCTCCTCGGGGGTGCCCGCGGTGCCCTGGACCAGCAGCGTCGAGTCGCCGCTGATCGCCGCGGCGAGGTGCTCCGACACCCAGGTCTTGGCGGTGCCGGGCACGCCGAGCAGCAGCAGCGCCCGGTCGGTGGCCAGTGTCGCCACGGCGACCTCCATCAGCCGGCGCGGGCCGATGTACTTGGCGCTGACGTCCTTGCCGTCGCCGAGCAGGTACGTCACCACGGCCTGCGGGGACAGCCGCCAGCCCGGCGGGCGGGGCCGGTCGTCGGCCTCGGCCAGCTGCGCCAGCTCGGCGGCGTACAGCTGCTCGGCGTGCGGCCGCAGCACGGGGGTGGCGGCGTCGAGGGTGGCGGTCATGCGAACTCCCGGTGGATGTCGTGTCGGATCTGCAAAATGATCATGAAGCGGGACAGCATCTGCTGGTCGGTGGGCGGCAGCGCGTCGTGCAGCGCCCGCACCTGCGGCGCGTACTCGGGGCCGAAGCCGTTCTCACCCTGGCGCAGCAGCTGCCACCAGCCGGAACGGCGGCGCTCCTGGTTGGCGAGAGCGCCCAGCACGGCCTCGCACACCGGCGCGGGCCAGGGCTGCGGCAGCGTTTCGAGCAGCCGCGCCGACGCGCCACCCTCGCGCGCGATCCGGCGTGCCACCAGCTCGGTCAGCTCGTCAGCGGGCAGCACCGCGGCCAGGTCGGCGTACATGTCGCTGCTGTCGGCGAGGAAGCCGTCCTTGATCAGCGCCCTGGCCCAGCGGGCGTCGCGCTGCTCGATCGCCGCCCGGGCCAGGCCGTGGCGCAGCGGGTTGCCCCAGTCGTCGTCGGCCTGCCGCGCCTGCCGCGTCAGGAACGCCTCCGGCGAGTCGCTGTACGCCGACCAGCAGTCCAGCGGGGCGGCGGCGATGCACTGCCGCAGCCAGTGCGAGCGCTCGCCGACCCCGGCGAGGGTCTTCTCGACGACTCCGTCGCGGCGCATCCCCGCGTCATACGAGGTGGGCAGGTGCACCTCCAGCCGCCCGCGCGCGGGCGCGGTGACGCCCGCCAGGGCCCGCTCCTTCATCCGCTGCCGGTATGCCGAGCCGGGCAGCGCGGCCAGCAGCCGCACGGCCGCCTCCCGCACCTGCCCGCTGCGCCCGTCGAGCGCCTTCTCCAGCCACGGCTCGTCCTCGGGACCGAGCCCCGCCTCGCACGCGTCGACGAGCACGGCCAGGTCGGCGGCCTTCTCCTGCGGCCAGCTCGCCAGCAGCAGCTCCCGGCCCGCGGCCGGATCCCGCTCCCGCAGGTGGGCGAGGTACGCGGCCCGTTCGGCGACGCGGCCGGTGTCCCAGTCGGCGGGGTCCGGCTCCGTGTCGGTCTCGGCGGCCCAGGCCCAGCGGCCCGGCCCCTCCACGCACAGCCAGGTCAGCCGTTCGCCGCCGGCCGCGCGGATCAGCGGCCGCAGCGACGACTCGGCACAGCCCAGCTCCAGCAGCGTCACCAGGAGCTGCGGCGCGGCGCGCAGGCCACGGTCGGCGGCCAGGCGCAGCCACTCCCCGGCCAGCTCCCGGCTCGTGGCCCGGTCGAGGTCGCCGTCCAGCCCGGACAGCAGCCGGCCGAGCCGGTCCTGCGCACCGGCGGGCGCGAGCGGCATCGTCTCCGCCGGGGCGGGCACCGGCGCGGCGACCCGGGCGGCCTGCTGCCCGGCACGGCGCGCGACGGTCACCACGGCCGCCGCCGTGAGCAGCGACTCCGGGTCCAGCTCGCCGACCGGCAGCACCGCCTTGAGCGCGCCGTCAACGGCGGGCAGCACCGCCTTACGCCGGTCGGTGCCGACCAGGGCGCTGGACAGCAGGTCGTTCCACACCTCGCCAGTCATGCCGCTCCTCCTTCCCATGCGCCGGACAGCGGCTCCTGCCGCGACGTTCCCGCCGGTCCCTGCACTACGGCGGTCAGCGGTGCACCCGGCCTCATGCCCGGATCACCTCGCCCGCGGCGTACACCGTCAGTGGCCGCAGGCCGGACGGGCCCCACTCGGCGGCAAGCGTGATCGGCTCGCCACCCGCGACGGCGGCCAGGCGCCACGGCTCGCCGAACGACGGGTCCAGCGGCAGGGCGTCGCCGTCGGCGTCGACCAGGTGCCACGGCTGCCCGGGGGCGAACGCGCCGGTCAGCAGCAGCGGCCAGCTGAACAGCCACGGGTCGGCGGCCAGCGCGGTGCAGATCTCGTCGAGGGCCTGCGCGACGGTCTGTGCCGGGCCGGGGGCCGGGCAGGCGCTCGGTGCGCCGTGCCGCTCGGCGATCAGCGCGCGCAGCGGCGCGACCCCCGGATAGAAGGTCAGATCCGCGTCGAGTTCGGTGCCGAGGACCAGGTCCACCGGCAGCGCCTGGCCGGGCGCCGCGAACGACAGCACCAGCGCGGCCCGGCCGGTGTCGCGGCCGCGCAGCCACACCCGGCGGCTGTTGAGCTTGTCGTCCAGCTCGTCACGGGCGCCGGTGACCTGCCACCGGTCGCGCACCCGCGGCCCGGCCAGCACCTGGTCGGCGCTGACCTGCTGCCCGGCCCGGGAGCGCACGGTGACCGCGAGGTCCTCCGGCAGCGCGTCCGCGTCGGCGGCGGCCCCGGCCAGCAGGTGCAGCAGGCCCAGCTCGGCGAGCAGCCGCTGCTCCCAGCCAGACCCCGAGCTGGGCAGCGGCGCGAGCCGGCGCACCGCGGCGGCCAGGCCGGGCGCCTGCGCGTCGACCAGCCGCGCGGCGACCTGCTCGAACGGGCGGTAGCCGGCCTGGTCGAGCCCGGCGATGCCGTGCCGGACCTGGTCGGACAGCCATACCCGCAGCTCGGCGACGCCACCGGCGACCGACTCGGCGCGTTTGGCGGCCCGCTTCGCGGCGGCCTTCTCCTGGGCCTCGGTGCGCGGCGCGGTGGCGGCCTCGGCCTTCTTCTGCGCCCGCGCCCCGCGCGAGGTGGTCCACTCAGTCATCCACTGCGGCGGCGCGGCGGCGTCCACCTTCCCGGCCGACCAGCGCAGCAGCAGCGCCAGCGCGTGCTTGCACGGGAACTTGCGGCTCGGGCAGGAGCACTTGTAGGCGGGCTCGGTCAGGTCGACGCAGATCTGGTACGGCGTGCTGCCGCTGCCCTGGCACAGGCCCCACAGGCCGGCCGGGGTGCCGCCGGTGCCGGTGCTGCTCCAGCCGGACCCGCCGGCGAGCTTGGCGGCCGATTTCAGCGAGGACGCGTCAGGAGCCAGCGCCTGGATCTGCTCGGCGCTCCAGGGCGGCTCGATCGGTTCGGACATGCGCGCCAACTTAACGACCCCGTCCGACAACGACCATCGCGCCCGCCGGATGAATCACGCACCGGACCGCAACCATGCCACCGCGCCGTGCGTAACCGGATGACACAGCGGCGAACACGGGGGTCCCATGCGCATCTCGTTCCTGGTCCACAACGCCTACGCGGTCGGCGGCACGGCGCGTACCACCGCGAACCTGGCCAACGCGCTGGCCATGGCGGGGCACGAGGTCGAGGTCGTCTCGGTGTTCCGGCACCGCGACGAACCGCACTTCGGGCTCGCCGGGGCACGCCTGAGGCACCTGGTGGACCTGCGCCGCGACGGCCGCTACGAGGGCGACCATCCCGGGATGAGCCGCCGCTCGGCGGTCTTCCCGGTGGCCGAGCACCGGTACGAGCAGTACAGCGCGCTCACCGACGAGCGCATCGGCGGCTACCTGGCCGGGCTCGACGCCGACGTGGTGGTCGGGACCAGGGCGGGGCTCAACGTCCACATCGCCCGGCAGGCCCCGGCCCGGCTGGTACGCGTCGCGCAGGAGCACCTGACGCTGCAGTCCTACAGCAACCGGCTGCGGTTCACGCTGCGCCGCCACTTCACCCGGCTGGACGCGGTCACCACGACCACGCGTGCCGACGCGGCGGCGTACCGGCGGCTGATGCGCCTGCCTGGGGTGCACGTCAGCGCGATACCGAACTGCGTACCCGCCACGCCGGTGCCGCCGTCGCCGGTGACCGCGCCCGTGGTCGTGGCCGCGGGACGGCTGGCGGCGGTCAAGCGCTACGACGACCTGATCCGCGCGTTCGCTCTGGTCCGCGCGCGGCGTCCGGAGTGGACGCTGCGACTGTACGGCGGCGGCGAGCGCAAGGCCGCCCTCGACGACCTGATCGGCGAACTCGGCCTGCGCGAGCATGTACAGCTCATGGGGGTGACCACGCCGCTGGAGCCGCACCTGGCCGAGGGCTCGCTGCTGGTGGTGTCGTCGAGCATGGAGTCGTTCGGCATGACCATCGTCGAGGGCATGCGGGTCGGCCTGCCCGTGGTCGCCACCGACTGCCCGCACGGCCCCCGCGAGATCATCGACCACGGCGTGGACGGGCTGCTGGTCCCGCCGCGCGACCCGGCCGCGCTGGCCGCGGCGATGCTGGACCTGATCGGCGACGGGGACCGGCGGCAGGCGATGGGCCGGGCGGCGCTGGCCAAGGCGGCCCGGTTCGACCCGGCGGCGGTCGCCGACCGGCACGCGGCCCTGTTCCAGCGGCTGCTCGCGGCCCGGCACGGGCGCCGCCGACCGCGCAAGGCGGCGCTGCGGGCCGCCGGGCAGCTCGCCGGCGCGGCGCTGACCACCCTCGACCTGGCCAAGGCGGGTTGGCGCAGGCTGCGGTCCTGACTAATCTCTCCTGCCCGCCCGTGCAACCCGCGCGGCAGGAGTTCGCATGGACCAGTCATGAGCGAGACACCCGAGGACTTCCGCGAGTACGCCGCCGCCCGGCGCAGCGCGTTACGCCGCACGGCGTTCCTGCTGTGCGGGGACTGGCACCTCGCCGACGACCTGGTCCAGGACGCCCTGGCCGGGCTGTTCGTGCGCTGGCGGCGGGTGCGCGCGGGCGGCGACGTCGACCCGTACGTGCGCCGCATGCTGGTCAACGGGTATCTGGCCACTCACCGGCGCAAGTGGCGGCGCGAGGTCGCCACCGCCGAGCTGCCCGACGTCGCCGACGGCGCGGCCGAGCCCGACGGCACCCGCGAGGTGCTGCTGCGGGCGCTGGCCGGGCTGCAGCCGTCCCAGCGGGCCGTGGTGGTCCTGCGCTACTGGGAGGACCTGTCGGTCGAGCAGACCGCCGCCGCGCTGGGCTGCAGCACGGGCAACGTCAAGAGCCAGGCCTCCCGCGGCCTGGCACACCTGCGTACGGCGCTGGCCACGTCCGGCGCCCTGGAGGGAGAACCCGTATGAAAGAGGACGAGGACGTGCGCGCCGCGCTGGCCGCGCTCGTCGCCGAGGAGCCCGACCTGCCATCGGGCGCCGACGACATCGAGCGGCGCGGGGTGCGCCGCCGCAACCGCCGCTACGCCCGGCTCGGCGCGCTGGCGCTGACGCCGGTGCTGGCCGGGGCCGTCGCGGTCGCGGTCTGGCCGGGCGCGGCCCCGACGCAGCAGATCGCCCAGCCCTCGGCCTCCCCCGCGGAGGCCGTCGTGGACCCGAACGCCGGGTCCCAGCTGGCCACCGGGTTCCCGCTGGGCAGCGCCGTGGACGCGGTCGCCGTCGCACTGCCGTCCGGAGTGACCCTGGCCGAGCTGCCGATGGACCTGTCCTGGCAGGCCGACGGCTCGCTCGGGCTGCCGCTGGCCGGCGGCGGCACGCTCACCGTCAAGGTGGCCGACGGCTCCTGCACCGCGAGCACGACCGCGCTGAGCGGCGCGCAGGCCACGGCCGTCGCCGACGCGCTGTGCACGGCGTGGCGGGCGGCCGGGTCGCCGCCGATCATGCCGGCCGAGCCGAGCACGGGCGAGCAGCCCGACCTCGCCGCGCAGTGACGCGGTGCCGCGCCGCGCGGTGACGCGGCCCGGGTACGTCCGTCCGGCGCCGGACGGGCGTCTCGGGCTTGGCCGAGTCTGCAGTTTCGGGGAAACTGCACGAATCCGCGCCGCCGGTCGTGCAGTTTCCCCGAAACTGCGGCCGCGGCCGGGCGGCTCAGATCGCCGCGGGCTCCGGCGAGGCCGGCGGCCAGGCGGGCAGATCGTCCAGCTTGGCCCGGTGCTCGGGGATGCGGGTGCGGGCAGGGTCCAGGAAGTCGATGAGGTCGATCAGCGCGTGCTGCGCCCGCAGCAGGCGCTCGTTGCCCACCGGGTCGCTGTCCACGATCACGTCGACGTCGGCGCGCAGCCGGGTGAACCAGCGCGCGAACTCGGGGTCGTTGTCCAGCCGTGAGCAGAACGCCGGATAGGTCATGCTGTCGGTGCGGCCGTTGACGCCGGTCACCATCAGCAGCTCGCCGACGGCCCGCTGCTGGCCCTTGAACAGCCGGAACTGCTGCGGGAACTGCTGCGTGGAGAACTTCTGCCCGACCGCGACCAGGTGCCGGTTGAACGTGCGGTTGCTCTCCTCGTCGCCCAGATCCAGGAAGCGCAGCTCGCGGCGGATGATCTCGACCCAGCACAGGTATTCGGCCAGCACGTAGACGGTGTAGTCGCGGGCGTAGCGGCTCTCGTCAGGGTCCTCGTGGCGCAGGAAGTTGGTCAGGTAGTCACCGCTGACCGCGTTGTGCAGCCGGGTCTGCAGGTTGAACGCGGCCAGCAGCAGCGGCTCCCGGTAGCGGCTGAGCACCTCGGCGGCCTGCTCGGCCTTGCTCTCCCGGTGCCGCTGCTCGGCCAGCGCGTGCTCCAGCATGCTGGACTTGCGCGCCGACCAGGTCGTCATCACGCCGGCGACGATCGCGCCGAGCACGGACAGGGCCGCTGACACGATGCTGACGAGATCCATCGACGAACTCCCGAGGGCTGAGGGGTGGCCGTGCGACAGTGTGCCGGGCCTGGTCCGTCATGCCAAGCCGGGCACCCAAAGCGACAACATCATCGCTCAAGGTGACCTCGTCCACAATGGACATCCACCGCAGTGGACAGGAACGGGCGAGCCGACTAGGTTCATCGCCCGGAGGCATTGTCAAACAGCGACCTGTGGCGTGTCATGGTTCCGCGCCGAGCCCCGGCTGGCCCCCGGGACCCGGATGTCGACGTCACGGTGCACCGTGTTTTGGACGTGGTCAGTGTGAGAAACCGTGGCTGGAGCATTCGCGCCAAGATCATGACATTGGCTGTGGTGCCCTTGGTGGCCATCACCGGCCTGTCCATATTCAGTGTCGCGGTGAGCGCCAAGGGCGCGCTCAACCTCCTCGACGCCCGCAAGTACGAGCAGGTCTTCGGCGCGTACGGCGAGCGCATGATGGTGCAGCTGCAGAGGGAGCGGCGCGTCTCCGTCGCCGAGAAGCCCGGCGCCGAGGCCCTGGTCAAGCAGCGCCAGGCCACCGACGAGCGCGAGCAGCAGTTCCACACCAGCCTGTCGGACAGCAAGCTGCGCGACGAGCTGCCCGCGGCGCAGCGCGCCCTGGTCGACGCGTTCCTCACCAAGCTCGCCGGGCTGCCGCAGATCCGCGCCGAGGTTGACGGCGGCAAGGCCGTCCCGGCCGAGGTCATCCGCAGCTACTCCGAGATCATCGACACGCTCTACGTGGCGTTCTCGCCGCTGACGCAGCTGTCCGATCCCGAGCTGGCCGCCTCCGCGCACGGCATCTTCGCCGTCAGCCGGGCCCGTGAGCTGCTCGCCCGCGAGGACGCGGTGATCACCGCCGCCGTCCTCGACGGCCGCCTCACCGCCGCCGAGCAGGGCCAGATCCTGCGCGCCGTCGGCGCCCGCCGCCAGATCCAGGACGAGGCCGTCGGCCGGCTGCAGTCGCCGCACCGCGAGCGCTTCGAGCAGATCTTCACCAGCGACACCTACATCAGCCTCCACGCCATGGAGGAGTCGCTGAGCAGCACCAAGGCCGGCGGCAGAGTCCCGATCGACGCCGCCGTCTGGCGCAGCGCCAACGACGCCATCTACGAGCAGCTCGACGCCACCGAGGGCGCGGCCGCCGGCGGCACCTCCGACCTGGCCAACGAGGTCGGCATCGCGGCCTTCGTGCAGACCATCGGCGCGGCCCTGCTCGGCCTGCTCTGCGCCGGCATCTCCCTGGTCCTGTCGCTGCGCACCGGCCGGTCCGTGGTCCGCCGCCTGGAGCGGCTGCGCGTATCCGCCCTCGAGGTCGCCCACGAGCGGCTGCCCCGCGCCATCGCCGCGCTGCGCCAGCCCGGCGCCATCGTCAACGACCCGTCGCTGACCGAGGTGCCGCTGGTCGCCGTCGGCACCGACGAGGTCGGCCAGGTCGGCCACGCCTTCGGCGCCGTGCAGCGCACCGCCGTGCGCGCCGCCGTCGACGAGGCCGTGCTGCGCCGCGGCATCAGCGAGGTCTTCCTCAACATCGCCCGCCGCTCGCAGGCGCTGCTGCACCGCCAGCTCACCCTGCTGGACCGGATGGAGCGCCGCACCACCGAGCCGCAGGAGCTGGAGGACCTGTTCCGCCTCGACCACATGGCCACCCGCATGCGCCGCCACGCGGAGGCGCTGGTCATCCTCGCCGGCGCCGCCCCCGGCCGGGGCTGGCGCCACCCGGTGCCCGTCATCGACGTGGTGCGCGGCGCGACCTCCGAGATCGAGGACTACCAGCGGGTCACCATCGACCGCCTGCCGGAGATGAAGATCCTCGGCCGCGCCGTCGGCGACCTGATCCACCTGATGGCCGAGCTGCTGGAGAACGCCACCTCGTTCGCCCCGCCGCACACCCGGGTCCGGGTCTTCGCCGAGGCCGTCGGGCAGGGCCTGGCCCTGCACATCGAGGACCGCGGCCTGGGCATGAGCGACACCGAGCTGGCCGAGGCCAACACCCGGCTCGCCGAGCCGCCCGCCTTCGACCCCGCGCAGAGCTCCCGGCTGGGCCTGCTCGTGGTGGCCCGGCTCGCCGTCCGCCAGGGCATCACCGTCCGGCTGCGCGCCTCGTCGTACGGCGGCATCACCGCGGTCGTGCTGATCCCCGCCGAGCTGGTGCTGGCCGACGCGGCCGACAAGGGCGAGCCGCTGGGCATCTTCGCCCCCCGCGCCGCCCGCGCCATCGAGGCCCCGGCCGCCGCGCCGGTGGTCGAGGAGAAGACCGTCGACCTGGCCGAGCGCAGCCCGGACGAGACCACGGCGCTGCTGCCCAAGCGGGTGCGCCGCGCCGAGACCGCGCCGGCCGAGCCCGAGGAGACCACTGTCTCGCTCGCCGCGGCCGAGCCTGCCGCGGTGCCGCGGCCGCGCAGCGCCGACCAGGTCCGGACGATGATGTCCGCGTTCCAGTCGGGTACCGTGCGCGGGCGTGCCAAGGCCAGCACCGAGATGACCGCGAACGGGGAAGACACAACGACCGTCCCCTTGCAGACCCCGCAAGACAGCGCCGGTATGGAAGACAGCTCCACCCTGGAAGGACGTGCCTGACGTGGTACCGACGACGACCCGACCCGCGACCGACTGGCTGCTCGACGACCTGCTCGCGCGAGTGCCACAGGCTCGCTGCGCCGTCGTGCTCTCCGTCGACGGTCTGCTCACCGGAGCGTCCAGCGGTCTCTCGCGCGACGACGCCGAGCACCTGTCCGCTGTGGCGTCGGGGTTCTCCAGCCTCGCCGGAGCGACCGGGCAGCGCTTCAACGGCGGCCCGGTGCGGCAGACCATCGTCGAGATGGAGGACGCGTTCCTGCTGGTGAGCGCGGCTGGCCAGGGGTCCTGCCTGGCGGTGCTGGCCGAGCCGGACATCGACCTCGGCATCCTCGCCTACGAGATGGCGATGCTGGCCACGCGGGTGGGCACGCACCTGGCCACACCGTCCCGGCCGGGCAGCGATGGCTGACCAGATCGACCCTGTCGAGGAAGGCCCGGCCTGGTGGGACCACGAGGCCGGGCCTGTCGTGCGCCCGTACATGGTCACCGGCGGCCGGGTGCGCCCCGTCACCGTCGACTTCGACCTGATCACCTACCTGGTGGCCACGGCGAACCTGGCCGTGGACACCGCCAGCCCGGAGCACCAGGCCATCCTGGCGCTCACCCAGGAGCCCCGCGCGGTGGCCGAAGTCGCCTCCCGCGTCGACCTGCCCCTGGGTGTGGTCCGGGTGCTGCTGTGTGATCTGCTTTCCGAGGGGCTGATCGCCCGGTACGATCCCCCTCCCACAGACCATCTCCCCAACGTCGAGACCCTGCAGGCGGTGATCCATGGACTCCGTGCGCTCTGACAACGCACCGGTCCCCCAGGCGCTCAAGATCCTGGTCGCCGGCGGCTTCGGCGCCGGCAAGACGACGCTCGTGGGCGCGGTGAGCGAGATCGCTCCACTGCGGACCGAAGAGGTCCTCACCACCGCGGGCGTCGGCACCGACGACACCACCGGGGTCGCCACCAAGACCACCACCACGGTCGCGATGGACTTCGGCCGCATCACCATCAACCCGAGCCTGGTGCTGTACCTGTTCGGCACCCCCGGGCAGAACAGGTTCTGGTTCCTGTGGGACGAGCTGGCCACCGGCGCGCTGGGCGCGGTGGTGCTGGCCGACACCCGCCGGCTGGCCGACTCGTTCGCCGCGATCGACTACTTCGAGCAGCGCAAGACGCCGTTCGTCATCGCGGTGAACTGCTTCGACAACGAGCAGCGCTACACCGTCGAGCAGGTGCGCGAGGCCCTGGACGTGGACGCCCACGTGCCGGTGCTGCTCACCGACGCCCGCGACCGCATCTCGGTGAAGACCGTGCTCATCACCCTGGTGGAGCACGTGCTCACCATGGTCCGCACGACCGTCCCGGCCTGACCACACGCCAAGACGCCGGTGGGTGTGCCCCGCGCACACCCACCGGCGTTTTCGTCTACTTCTTGCGGCTCTTCATCACGAACAGCGCGACCACCACGATGATCACGATGACGGCGATGCAGCACAGCGCCCCGAACAGGCCGCCGATGCCGCCGATGCCCTTCTTCTTGCGGACGAGGTCGGCGACGCCGGTCTCCTCCGCCCACGCGGTGGCGGGGACGAGCACGGTGGCGAGGAATCCGGTGACGACAGCGGCCCACAGACGAGAGATACGGTCCATGCGCGTCAGCGTAGAGGGCGCGTGCCAGCTCGCGGCCGATCGAGGCTGATACCGTCGCAGCCGTGAGCGATCTTGATATTCGGCGCGCCGTCGCCGCCGACGTGCCCGTGATCGTGGCGATGCTCGCCGACGACCCGCTCGGCGCCACCCGCGAGGGCGACCCGGACGACCCCGCGTACGCCCGCGCCTTCGCCGAGATCGACGCCGACCCGCACCAGCTGCTCGCGGTGGCCGTACGCGGCGGCGAGGTCGTCGGGACGCTCCAGCTCACGGTCATCCCCGGGCTCAGCCGCCGCGGCACCCGCCGCGCCCTCATCGAGGCCGTCCGCGTCCGCGCCGACCAGCGCGGCCAGGGCACCGGCCGGCAGCTCGTCGAGTGGGCGATCGACACCGCCCGCGCGCGCGGCTGCGGCATGGTCCAGCTCACCACCGACCGCTCCCGCACCGACGCGCACCGCTTCTACGAGAGCCTCGGCTTCACCGGCAGCCATCTGGGTATGAAACTGGCACTGTGACCCTGCCGCTGCTCATCGTCGATGCCGCCAACGTCGTCGGCTCCGTGCCCGACGGCTGGTGGCGCGACCGCGCCGGGGCCGCCGCCCGGCTACGCGACGCCGTCGCCCCGCTCGCCGCGCGCGGCCTGCCGGACCTGCCCGGTCCCGTCGAGGTCGTCCTGGTCGTCGAGGGTGCGGCCCGCGGCATCGACGAGGCGCCGGGGGTACGTGTGCACGCCGCGCCCCGCAGCGGCGACGACGCGATCGTCGACCTGGTCCGCGAGCACGCGGTCGAGCGGCCGGTCGTGGTGGTCGCCACCGCCGACCGCGCGTTGCAGGACCGTGTGGGCGCGCTGGGCGCCCGCATCATCGGACCCCGCCGCCTCCCCTACCCCTGACCCCGCCGAACCCTCCTGCGCCGCCACAGCCCGCGCCGCCACAGGACCCAGGCCGCCCACAGCAGCCCGCCGAGGACGAGCAGCGGCAGCGCGTACACCCACCACGGCGCCTGCCACGGATCGGCCGCGTACACCCCGAACGTGCCCGCCTCGGCCAGCTGCCGGGGCACGCTGAGGTGGTCGGCGCCGGCGGGCCCGGTCAGCAGCACCCGTGCCGAGCCGTCCGGCTCGGCCACGAACAGTGCCGGACGGCCGTCCTCGACCAGCACCGGCAGTCCGTCCCGCCAGCCCGTCAGGTCTCCCGGCAGGCCGATCCGCCGCGCCGGCTCGTCGGTGACCCGAACCGGATCGTGAGCGGGCAGCGGCCAGGTCGTGTCGACGTACTGCAGGTGCCAGCTCTTCAGGTCCGCGGGCCGCTCCCGGCAGTCCGGCCAGCCGCACCCCGCCGCCGTGACCAGCACCACCGAGCGGCCGTCCGGGGTCCACGCCGCCGTCCCCGCCAGCCGCTGGCCGCTCTCCAGCGGCAGGATCAGCGGATGCCTGCCGTCGGGCAGGTCCAGGATCTGCAGGGTCTGCCGGTCGCCGGGCGGCCCGCCGGAGACCACTGCCACCCTCGTGCCGTCCGGCGAGAACGCCCCCGCCGGGGAGCCGATGTCGGCGCTCATCACGGACGTCAGGGTGTCGGCGTCCACGTCGTACACCATGTAGCGCCGCCCGGCGTGTTCCTCGCCGGCCGGCGGGCCCAGCGTGGTCTGCGTCACGACCGTCAGCAGCCGCCGCCCGTCCGGTGACCACGCCACCGGCGCACCCGTCCAGGCCGTCCCGATGGGTGTGCCGGTGCCGAGGTCGACGACCTCGCCCGGCCGGGCCAGCAGGCTCCCGTCCGGGGACAGCAGACCCGGGCCGCCCGCCCCCTCCACCGGCAGCAGCCGGTACGAGCCGTCCGCGCCCACCAGCACCCCCGCCGGCCCGAACAGACCCGCGCCGCCGCCGGTGAACATCGCGACCGCCGGCCCGTTCGGGTCCTCCGCGTGCGCCGGCAGCCACGGGTAGGCCCGGCCCAGCGCACCCTGCTCCGGGCCGCCGACCGCCGGCTGCGGCTCGGTGCCGCCCACGGGCAGCAGCCGCGGCATGCCGGCCAGAACCACCACGGCCAGGACCCCGGCCACGGCCGTGCCTGCCCGCCGCCACCGCCGCCTGCGGCGCCCGCGCCGCCACAGGCCGTCCGTGACCACCGGCGGCGGAGCGTGCTCGGCGGCCGTCCGCAGCACCTCCCGCAACGTCGCCGTCATCGGCCCACCCCCACCAGTCCGCGCCCGGCCAGTTCCGGCGCTATCACCCGCAGCCGCGCCAGGGCGTCCCTGGCCTGGCTCTTCACCGTGCCGACAGAGACGCCCAGCGCCGCCGCCGTCTCCACCTCGGTCAGGTCCTCGAAATAGCGCAGCACCAGCACGGCCCGCTGCCGCGGCGCCAACTTCGCCAGGGCCGCCCGCACCGCCAGCGCCGTCGCCGCCTCACCGGCGAAGTCCGGCACCGCCCGCTCCGGCAGCACCGCCGCCGGCACCGCCTCCCGCCGCACCCGCCGCCACCAGGACACATGCTGCGTGTAGAGCACGCGGCGCACGTACGCGTCCGGGTTCGGCCCGTCGGCCAGCCGCTCCCAGCGCGACGCGACCCGCACCAGCGTCAGCTGCACCAGATCGTCGGCCAGGTGCGCGTCCCCGGTCAGCAGGAACGCCACCCGGCTCAGCATCGGCAGCCGCGAGCGCGCGTACTCGTGGAACGACTCGGCGTCGGACATCACCACCTCCGCCACCTACACGCTCGGCAGCGCTCCCGCGGAGGGGTCCGGGTTTTCCGATCGACGCACCGGCCGCGCGCCGCTAGCGTGAGCCACGTTATGGAACTCAAGAAGATGAGCAAACAGCTCGCGTACGTGCTGCGCCACCGCCCCGACAGCATCGGCGTCACGCTCAGCCCCGACGGCTGGGTGCCGATCGACACCCTGCTGGCCGCGCTGCGCGCCCACGGCAAGGGCATGACCCGCGAGCAGCTCGACGCCGTCGTCGCGGACAACGACAAGCAGCGGTTCGCGATCGACGGCGACCGCATCCGCGCCAGCCAGGGCCACTCCGTGCCCGTCGAGCTGGGCCTCGACCCGGTCACCCCGCCCACGCTGCTCTACCACGGCACCGCCCGCCGCAACCTCGACTCGATCATGGCGAAGGGTGTGCACAAGGGCAGCCGCCACCACGTGCACCTGTCCGGCGACACCACCACCGCCCGCGCCGTCGGCAGCCGTCACGGCTCCCCGGTGATCCTGGTCGTCGACGCCGCCGCCATGGCCGCGGCCGGCCACACCTTCTACCGCTCCGCCAACGGCGTCTGGCTCACCGATGACATCCCCGCCGCCTACCTCCGCGGCGAAGCGCCCCTCCCCTGACCCACGCTCGGGGCCGGAAAGGCGAATCGCCGGTGACCCGTGGGTCCCGGCGATTTCGGTAAGAGAGCGGATGACGAGACTCGAACTCGCGACCCTCACCTTGGCAAGGTGATGCGCTACCAACTGCGCTACATCCGCACGTCCCTCAGCTCGCCTTTCGGCTCGCTGCCTGACAGGAGAGAACTCTAGCGGGTGCCCCCGGACCACCGCCACTCGGTATCCCCCGCGCGTCGCGCCCCCCGGTGCACTCGGTGATGCGAATCGCCTTCACCTGCCCGTACGCTCGTCCGGTGACCCACCCCCGCGTCGCGCGACTCGCCACGGCCCTCACCCTCGCCACCGCCGTCACGGCCCTGGCCGCGTGCTCCGGCGAAGAGCCGGCGGTATGGCAGCAGCCGCCCGCCCCGGTCAGCGAGCAAACGCCTGAGCCCAGCCCGCCCGCCGCCGAGATCACGCTCGCCTTCGCCGGCGACGTGCACTTCACCGGCCGCACCCTGGCCCTGCTCAAGAACCCCGACAAGGCGTTCGGCCCGTACGCCACGCAGCTGCGGGCCGCCGACTTCGCCATGGTCAACCTGGAGACGCCGGTCACCGACCGGGGCAGCGAGCAGCCCAAGCAGTTCCACTTCCGGGCGCCCACCACGTCGTACGCCGCCATCCAGGCCGCCGGGATCGATCTCGTCTCGATCGCCAACAACCACACGCTCGACTACGGCCAGATCGGCCTGCTCGACACCCTCGACTCGGCGCGGGCCGCCGGCATGCCCGTCGTCGGCGCGGGGCTCAACACCACCGAGGCGTACGCCCCCTACCTGGTCACCGTGAAAGGCGTCCGCCTCGCCGTGCTCGGCATGTCGCAGGTGCACGACCTGAAGGAGCAGTGGAAGCCCACCGCCACCCGGCCCGGCGTCGCCATGGCGTTCGACCGCAAGCTGGCCACCGCCGCCGTGAAGCAGGCCCGCGCGCAGGCCGACGTGGTGATCGTCTTCATGCACTGGGGCACCGAGGGTCAGGCCTGCCCCAACGGCGAGCAGAAGAGCTTCGCCAGGCTCATGGCCGACAACGGCGCCGACCTCGTGCTCGGCACCCACGCCCACGTGCTGCTCGCCGACGGCTTCCTGGGCGACACGTACGTGCACTACGGCCTGGGCAACTTCCTCTGGTATTCCGAGTCCAAGAGCACCGACACCGGGCTGCTGACCGTGACGATCCGGGACGGGAAGGTGAAAACCCGGAGGTTCGTCCCGGGTGTCGTCTCGAACAACGGACAGCCCAAGCCGGTGACCGGGGACGCGCTGCGGGCCGTACAGAACCGTCTTGACCAGGCCGCACGGTGCACGGGGCTGGCCGCCCAACCCGCCGCGTGACGCGCCGGGGGCACCCCGGTTTGTCAAGACCTCCGGGGACCGGCTAAAGTTCTCATCCGTTGGGCAGCACGCCGGAAGGCGGGCGAACTGACAAGCGGATGTAGCGCAGTTGGTAGCGCATCACCTTGCCAAGGTGAGGGTCGCGAGTTCGAGTCTCGTCATCCGCTCGGAGAACCGCCGCAAGGCGTCACCACGGTGGAGTGGCCGAGAGGCGAGGCAACGGCCTGCAAAGCCGTGTACACGGGTTCAAATCCCGTCTCCACCTCGCAGTACAGCACGGGCGATTGGCGCAGTGGGAGCGCGCTTCCTTGACACGGAAGAGGTCACTGGTTCAAACCCAGTATCGCCCACCAGCAAGAAAACAGGAAAAGCCCCTCTTCGGAGGGGCTTTCGCCGTTTGCGCGCCAGCCCCGGGCCACTACCATGCGCCGGTGACCACCAGAGCCCCCATGCCACCGCACCACCGCCACCCCGCGACCCGCCCAGGACTGCTCGTTCTGGCGCTGGCCCTGTTCGCCGGCGGGCTGATCCTGATCTACAACGCGACCACCCACCCCTGGCGCTACGACAGCCCGGAGCTGATGCTGGCCGGTGCGTACTCCGGGCTCGCGCTGGCCGTGCTGTTCGTCGCCCTGCACGCGCTCGCCTGGGTTCTGCGAGAGCATCACCGCTGGACCCGGAAGCCCGACTGACCCCGAGCCGCCATCGGTTCGTCACTCGTCCTCATCCACCACGTTGCCGTCGCGGTCATACACCAGCGCCGCCGCTTCAAGGGCGTCCCGCCAGGCCCGCTCGTCGTGGCTGCTCGCACTCCAGTCGTCGCCACGCACCTCCCACATCGCGACGAGCCCGAGCAATTCCTCCGCCGTATCGGCGCTGAACAGGAGCCCGTCCTTCGCCGCCGCGTACTCGGGCGCGTACTCACCGGGCTCGGCACGGACGTAGCTGAGCTCGACCGTGTAACCCTTCGCCCTCAGCGCGAACAGCGCCGGACCGGCGGTGTTACCCGCGACCCGGATCCGGGCCCGGCGCTCGTGCACCCTGTCCCCCTCCATCCGCCAGGCCCTTCTCGCTCCATCGTGTCGGCGACATGGCGTGACGTCCGTGCCGCTGCCGGACGGGCTTCGGATGAGCCTGCGACAGGCCCTCCGACCATGAGTGCCTGTCCCGTCCGGTGGTGCCGCCTCCCCCGGTCAGCGGACGGTGATCATTTCAAAACCGGCTGTACTGTGCGCGGATGATCGACCCCTACGTGCACGTCGACACCCCTCCGGCGCGCCGCACGAGGCGGCGCACCCGGCGTAACACGCTCATCCTGATCTCCGTGGCCGCGCTCGCCGCCGCCGGTGTGGTCTTCGCGCTGGCACAGAGCGGGAAGATCGGCAATCCGTTCTCCGATGCCCACACTGTCACGGGCACCGTCATCCTCTCCAACGGGGAGTTCATCGACACCGGTGGCGCCTGCTACGGCATGGGCGGCTTCCAGGACATCCGCCCCGGCGCGAAGGTGGTCGTCACCGACGCGGCACAGCGGACGGTCGCGACCGGGGAGATCGAGACCGCCAAGGAGACGGTCACCGAGTGCCACCTCACCTTCCGCGTCGAAGACGTGCCGCGCGGCGAGACCTCCTACGGCATCGAGGTCACTCACCGCGGCCGCCTGCAGTACACCGCCGCGGACCTGGAGCAGCACCTGATGCTCAGCCTGGGCTGAGCGGGCCGCCGCGAGCACGCGTAGGCGGCTGAGACGGCTACACACCACCGCCGGGTCCGCCGGCTCGTCCACGCCGACCTCTTTCAGGATGGGCTTGAGCTCTCGGCGAACCGCCGGCAGGCGTCCTCGGACTCCCACAACGTCGACCACCCGGACCCGCGCTCGCCCTCACTCGCGATGCGCTCCCCGCACGCCGCCGGAGCAGCGTGCGGGGAGCGCCGATCACGAATGTGGGGCGGTCAGGAGACCACCCAGTTCTGGTTGGACTGGACGGGGTTGCCGCAGGTCCAGATGATCATCTGGGTGCCGTTGGCGGTGCCCCAGCCGTCGGCGTCCAGGCACTTGCCCGACTGCGGGTTGACCAGCGAGCCGTTGGCCTCGACCCGCCACTTCTGGGCGGCGTTGTTCAGGCAGTCCCACAGCTGGATCTTCGTGCCGTCGGCGGTGCGGCCGCCGGACACGTCCAGGCAGCGGTTGGAGCCGACGCCGCGGATGGTGCGCTCGGGGCTGGTGCCGCCGCCGGACCCGTTCACCCAGCGGGCGTTGCGCAGCTCGTTCAGGAACCGGCTCTTGACGGTCGCGTCGGCCTGCACCCGCGAGTCGCCCCAGTAGCCGTTGGCGCAGCCGGGCTGCCCGGCCGGGGCGCCGTTGCACTGCCAGTCGGGCTGGGCGTCCCAGTTGGTGTTGATGTACGCCACCGCGCGGATCACGTCGGTGTTCGCCGCGATGTAGCCGAAGAAGTCGGCGTACCAGGTGTTCCAGATGGCGTCGCCGGTGGTGGCCTGCGGGCTCTTGTTGAAGATGCAGCTGCGGGTCTTGCTGCCGTTGGTGAAGCCCTGCGGGGCCGCCTCAGCGATCATGACGGGCTTGTTGTGGGCGCGGGCGAAGTTCAGCACCCGGTCCTGCAATGCGCGCGGCGAGGTCGACGGGGCCTTACAGGCCCACTGCACCTGGTTGTACGTCGCACCGTAGAACGCGGACAGGGACACCCAGTCGACGTACGCGTCTCCCGGTACCACACGTCGAAATGGTTGGCCGCGGTGACGATGTAGTTCCACTCGGGGTTGCCGGTGTGCTCGTCGAGCGGCCACGCGGCCGACTGCCACACGGTGGCCACCCTCGTCGCGCCGAGCGCGTCGATGCGGCCCTTGATGTACTGGAACGCGGCCCGGTAGAACTCGGCGTTGTAGCAGTTCCAGGGGCCGTCGTACTCGTACCCGATGCGCAGGAAGACCTCGCGCCCGGTGTTCTTGAGCCAGTTGACCATCTCGTCGACCTTGGCTCGGTACTGCGTGATCAGGTTGGGGCTGCCCGCCGTCACGTCGGCGTCGTTGCGGCCCATGATCGCGCGCAGCGGCTGGTTGCCGCACCCGGCGCTGGCGTCGGACAGGTAGAGGCCCACGGCGAGCGGCGCACCCGGGTACTGGCTCATCGTGGCGGGGAAGTCGACCACGCCGGAGCCGTAGTCGACGGGGCCGTAGAAGCCGCCCAGCGGGCCGGGCGTGCCGCCGAGCACGAGGTTGGTGTACAGGGTGACGCCGCCGGGGCGGGGCGCGGAGGCGTCGAGGTCGAGCACGTCGCGCTTGTAGTCGGCCAGGGTGCTGGAGTCCTGGCCCATGAACAGGCGCACCTTACCGTCGGCGGGCAGGTTGCGGCCGCTGACCGCGGCGTGCGCAGGCGGGCCGATCAGCAGCGTGAGGGCGGTGGTGGTGACGGCGAGGGCAGCCGCCAGGCGCCCACGCCCGCGCAGGGAACGGGTCATCACGTCTCCGATGGGGATCGATGTGGAGCGGTGCGGGGAGGCTATGCCCGCGCCCATCGGGCAGTCCCGAGTTTTCGTAAAAGTTTCGTTGCCTGCGGGTTGATCGCGAGTTCGTGTCCAAACCCGAGGTCTGGCGCAAGGTTTCGACACCAAGTGCCGATCATCAGGGCGCGCAACGGCAGGCGAGGTTAGGAAGGGCACCTTCTACGACGGAAAACGATAAGAAGGTGCCCTTCCTTTCGAAGCAACGGTTTTCGAAAACAATTGATGATTGTCGAAGCGTTACTACGCTCGGGTGTTGACGTGGGAGGGCTCCCACGGCATCTGTCCCGATCCTCCTTCGCTCCAAGGAGTACGCGTATGAAGTGGCGACTACGCCCGCTCGCCGTCGCGGCGGCGCTGGGCACCGCGGCGGCCGCCGGGCTGCTGGCGGTGTCGGCGTCCCCGGCCGCCGCCGCGCCGGTGATCTGCGAGCAGTACGGCACCGCCCCCGTCCAGGGCGGCAAGTACATCGTGCAGAACAACCGGTGGGGTGCGAGCACCGCCCAGTGCATCGACGTGTCCAACTCCGGGTTCACCGTGACCCGGGCCGACCACGACAACGCCACCAACGGGCCGCCCGCGTCGTACCCGTCCGTCTACGCCGGCTGCCACTACGGCGCCTGCACCGCGAACAGCGGACTGCCCGCCCGGGTCAGCGCGCTGAACAATCCGCGGGCCACGTTCAACATCAGCACGCCGGACTCCGGCGAGTGGGACGCGGCGTTCGACCTGTGGTTCGACGCCAGCCCCAACCCGCCGGGGCAGAACTACGGCGCCGAGGTCATGATCTGGACCAACCACCGGGGCCGCCCGCAGCCGATCGGCGGGCGCATCGCCACCGTCAACCTGGAGGGCGGCACCTGGGACGTCTGGTTCGGCAACATCGGCTGGAACGTCATCTCGTACGTGCGCACGGTGCCGAACAACACCTTCGCCAACTTCAGCCTCAAGGCGTTCATCAACGACTCGGTGAGCCGCGGCAAGATCGACCCCAACTGGTACATGACCAGTGTGCAGGCTGGCTTCGAGCCCTGGGTGGGCGGCGCCGGGCTGGCTGTGAACCTGTTCGACGTCAACGTCGACGGCAACGCCGCCGGGGGCGGCGGCGGTGACGTCTCGGTCATCCGCGGCGTGGCCTCCAACCGCTGCGTCGACGTGGCCGGCTGGGGCAAGACCGACGGCACCGTCGTGCACCTGTGGGACTGCTTCCCGAACAACAACAACCAGCGCTGGCGCCGCGTCGGCAACACCTTCGTCAGCCTCGACTCGGGCAAGTGCCTCGACGTCTCCGGCGGCCGCACCACCAACGGCGCCGTCGTCCAGCTGTGGACCTGCCTCAACAACGGCGCCCAGCAGTGGAACGTCAACAGCGACGGCTCGATCGTCAACCCCAGCTCCGGCAAGTGCCTGGACGCGGTCGAGTTCGGCACCGCCAACTACACCCGCCTCCAGATCTGGGACTGCGGCCGCCCGCTCGGCGGCAACCAGCAGTGGCGCCTGAGCTGACCCGCAGATGCGCCGATCCTGCGCGGGCGTACGCCCCGACACGCCCTGTCGGGCGGGGATGGGGCCGCCCGCGCAGGATCGGCGCCGGGGATGTGCGTGATCCGGGCGTGCGGCGGCGTTGGCGGGCCTAGGCTTTGCAGCATTGGGAAGACGTCGATCGAGGTCGGGGGGACCGATGGACGCGCTGATCAACTCGCTGACCGAGAGCGAGCTGGAGCTGGTACGCAGCACCGAGCGCGACGCGCTGGCCGCGCTCGACGAGGACGGCCTGCTGGAGCTGCACGACCGGGTGCGCCGCGCCCGCAACAAGTACGTCAAGCTCTACCGCCGCCAGGCCGGTGCCCAGGTCGCCGAGTCGGGCGGCCGGGGCAAGGCCAACCCGGTCAACCAGCGCAACCGCGACAAGGCCGAGGTCATCGAGGACGCGCTCGCCCGGGTCAGCCGCCAGCTCGCGGTCATGGCCAAGGCCAGCGCGGCGGCCCTGAAGCAGGAGCGGCTCGCCTCGGCCCGCCGTGAGCGCAACACCGCTCCCCCGCGCCCGGCGACGGCCCGCCGCAAGGCCACCCCCGGCGACCAGCGTCCCCGCCAGGCCCCGGACAGCCCCGGCATGCGCAAGCGCCAGGCTTCCAGCCGTGGCGCGGGCGCCCGCCGCCAGGCCGTCCGCGACGCCCGCTGACCGGCAGCCTGCGGATCGGCTGACCCGCTGCCGTGCGGGTCCGTTGACCCTGCTCTGCGGATCCGCTGCCCGGCAGCTGTGCGGTTACGTGCGAGCGGCCCGCCGCACACATCGTCATGAGGTTCCCGTCCTGCTGTCAGCACTGCAGGACGGGAACCTCATCACGGGCGGGACAGGCGGCCCTTTCCGACTCGCCCGGACTCGAGCGGTCAGACGGCGGGGGCCTCGGGGGCGAACCCCGTCTCGGTGACCACGACGTAGTAGCGCAGCGCGGTGGTGCCCGCCTCGCGGTGCTCCTCGGCCAGCATGGCGCCGGTGGTGAGGTCGACGATCAGTCGCGTCGTCTGGTCGGAGCCGTCGGCGTTGCGGAACGTGTACTCCACCCCGGCTCCGGGCCGACCGAGCTGGTCCGTGGCCTGCGCGGACATGGTGACGCCCGGCAGGTCGGCGAGCATCGTGTAGGCCGCGCTGCGGACCTGGGCGCTGACCGGCAGCCGCAGCAGCAGCTCGACCGCGGCGGAGAACAGCACCTCGCTCTGGTAACGGCCGAGGTCCTGCGGCTGGTAACCCCCGCCGGCGCGCTGGGCCGCGTCGCTGCTCAGGATCATCTCCTTCAGCGCCGCCGGGTCGGCGGGCAGCTCCAGCACCTGCGCGGGCGCGAGGTCGGCGCCGCCGAGCTGGTACGTCTTCTCCGGGCCGGCGCCGCACTTGCGCTGACCGGGCGCGGCCGCGAGTTCCCGGCCGGGGCCGGTCGCGCCGCCGGGCGGGCGGCTGGTCCAGGTCGACGGCGAGCCGGCGGCCTTCCAGGCGGCCACGTCGGCGTCGGAGGCGGGCTCGGCGCCGAGCGAGGTGCCGCACTTGACCACCTGCCCACCGGCGAAGGTGGGCAGCCACTCCTCGATCTCAGTGCGGCCGAGCACGAAGTACCCGCCGACGTCGTAGCGGTTGCCAAGCTGCGAGGTCACGTGCCAGTAGCGGTCGGTGCCGTCGCCCTGCAGCGCGGCACGCTCGGCCGCCACCAGCAGCACCTGCCGCGCGTCGGCCGGGCCGGTGGCGCCGGGCACCTGGCCCGGGCCCGGGGCGGGGTTGCCCGCGGGGTGGGTGAGCTGGTTGAGCCCGGCGATCGCCACGGCGGCGGCGAACGCGGTCGCGGCGAGCACGAGGCTGCGCCGGGGTGCGCTGCGGCGCGGGCCGGGCTGCGGGTGGGCGGTGATGGCGGCGAGGTCGACGGCGGCCGGATCGCCGTCGAGCGCGGCGGGGCGCACCTCAGCCAGCCGCTGCGACACGTTGTCCATCGGTGACTCTCCTGGTGGTGGAAGGGCTGGGGGCGACGGCGGACTGGACGGAGGTTACCTGCGTGAACCTCTTGCGGGCACGGTGCAGGCGGACCAGGAAGGTGGCGCGGGAGCAGCCGAGGACCTGCGCGGCCTGCCCCGTGGACAGGCCGTGCCAGGCGGTGAGCGTCAGGATCTCCCGGTCGCGATCGGGCAGCCAGGCCAGCGCGGCCAGGGTCGCCGCGCGCTCGGTGACTCCGTCGGCGACGTCGTCGGCCTCGCGGATCCAGCGGGCCATCTCCTCGGCCAGCCCGGCCTGCCGCGCCTGGTCGCGGTGGCGCTCGAGCATGACGTTGCGGGCCACGCCGAGCAGCCAGGGCAGCGCCTGCGCGGGCACGTCGGCCAGCCGCCGCCAGGCGACCAGGAACGTCTCGCTGACCACGTCGTCGGCCAGCGGGCGGCCGGCGCGGCTGACCGCGTAGGCGTACACCTGCCGGTGATGTCGTTCGTACAGCGCGGTGAGCCGCGCGGCTGGGTCTGGTGTCACTGGTGCTCCCTCGGACGTAGCTCATGCCGTCACCGGGTAGTGCGCACCGGCCCCTGTTTCTTACACCGGATCTTCGGCTTTGTTCCGGGCCAGGTAGACCACGTCCGGTTCACCCCGCGCCACCTCGACCGCCAGCATCCGCACGGGGCCTACGGCCTCGGCCAGGCGCGCGGCGTACGCCGGGGACGCCGACGCGCTCCAGACCGCGAGCACCCCGCCGGGCGCCAGCCGGGCGCGCAGCAGCGCCAGCCCGTCCCCGCCGTAGAGCCGCGCGTTGGTGTCGAACACGGTCCAGTCCGGGCCGTTGTCGACGTCCAGGCAGATCGCGTCGAACCGCTCGGCGGTGCCGGCCAGCCAGGTCACGATGTCCGCGGTGACCACCCGCACCCGTGGGTCGTCCAGCGCACCGGCGCTGAACCGGCCCAGCGGCCCGCGGTGCCAGCCGACCAGCGCGGGCTCGATCTCGACGACGACGATCTCGGCGGGGCGCGGCGACGCGGCGGCCTCGGCGAGCGAGAAGCCCACGCCCAGCCCGCCGATCAGCAGCCGGGAGCCGGGCGGCACCGCGTCCAGCGCGGCGCGCACCAGCAGCCGCTCCGACTCCCCCGCGCGGGTGTCCATCAGGAACACCCCGTTGCTGATCACCTCGTAGTGCCCGCCGCTCTCCCGCAGCACCAGCTCACCGCGTACGGTGCCGGTGCGCGCGACGGTGACCGCGCCGGAATCCATCCCGGCAGGCTACCTCGCCGCGCCGGGCTTGACCGCCGTGAGCGCGCCGCAGGTGATGACCCCCGTGGTGAATCCCTTGTGCATCAGCGGCACGGCGGCGAAGAAGCGCAGCACCTCCGCGCCGCGCTGCCGGGCCAGCCGCATCATGTGCGCGCGGCCGCCCGCGGGCTGCTCCAGCTGCGCGAACTCGAGATCCCAGGAGCCGGCGGTCTGCGTGGTCCAGTCGGCGGTGCGCACCTGCGCGAACCCGGCGGCCTCGGCCATGCGCCGGTGCGCCTCGATCGAATCGAGGCTGGGCAGCACCTGGTTGTGCAGGATGCGGCGCACCAGGTCGGACTCGGCCGCGTCCAGCGCGCCCTCGCGTACCGCCCAGGTGTTGAGGGCCAGCACCCCACCCGGCCGCAGCGCCCGCAGCGCCACCTCGAAGAACGCGGGCCGGTCGGGGATGTGCATGAGGCTCTCCATCGCCCACACCACGTCGTACGCCCCCTCGGCGATGCCGCCGCCGAGCACGTCGGCCACCCGGAACCCGGTCCGCCCGGACAGGCCCTCCTCGGCCGCCCGCGCCGTGGCCCGGCCGACCTGTTCGCCGCTGAGCGTGATCCCGTCGATCTCGCAGCCCAGCCGCCCGGCCAGGTACAGCGCCGGGCCGCCGTGGCCGCAGCCGACGTCGAGCACCCGCGACCCGGGCGTGATCCCGGCGAACGCGACCAGCTCCCGGATCAGCCGCTCGGTGGCGGCGGCCCGGTCGGCGGCGGTGGCGGGGCGCTCGCCCGCGTCCCAGTAGCCGAGGTGGATGTCGTCGCCCCACAGCTGCGCGTAGAGGTCGGCGGTCCGGTCGTAGTAGGCGCCCACGGCCTGGCCGAGGTCTGCCGTGACGAAACCGGGCAGGGTCTGGGTGTTCATGGCGCATCCTCCCGTGATGTGGCCGAGCTGTCGTCCAGAGACGAAGGTCAATCATATCAACGGTTGATGACTTCATGGGGGCGTACGGACCGGGCTCCGCCCACGCGAAGGGAGAGGACGCGTGGGCGGAGCCCGGCTCGCTCAGCCGGCGACCATGGCGAGCAGCTGCTTGATCTGCTCGGTTCGGGACCGGTCGATCCGGTTGGCGAGGTCCTTGGCCTGCGGGTTGACACCGCCGCCGGCCTCCGTGCGGGCCATCTCGATCGCGTTGTGCTGATGGCCGATCAGGACGTTCAGGAACGTGATCTGGAACTGCGCCTTGCTCGCCTTGCGCAGCGACGCCATCTCGTCGGCGGCGGTGATCGGCAGCGCCCCGTCGGCGGCGGGCGAGGCGTGCGCCGCGTGCGACGCCGAGCCGGTCAGCGGCTCGCCCCAGCCGGCCAGCCAGCCCTTCATGACCTCCAGCTCGGTCTGCTGGGTGGCCTCGATCGCCGCGGCCAGCAGCGCCACCCGCTCGTCGGTGCCCCGGGTGCGGGCCAGCTTGAGGATCTCCAGCGTCTGGCCGTGGTGGGCGACCATCATCTGCAGGAACGCCACGTCGACGTCGTTGTACCGGGCCTCGGCGGTGGGCGGCGCCGTCTGCGCCACCGCCGCGGGGACCACGGGCTCGGGCGCGGCCGAGCCGCAGCCGGCCAGCAGCGCGGCGGCCAGCGCGACCGCGGCGTAACGGAGCTTTCTCATGGGCACTGTCCTGTCCGGGACGGGGATGAACCGGCGGGCCGCCTGGTGGTACGGCCCGCCGGGGCCTGACATCAGATCGGCAGCCAGAGCGCGAGCGTGTAGTACGACGGCTCCCAGGTGACGATCGAGGTGTGCGCCTGCCGGCAGCGGTAGCGCACGCCCTGGTAGGTCACCTCGTCGCCGGTCCGGTACGTGGTGCCCGGCGCCCACTCCCCCGCCGGGGCGGACGGCGGGGTGGGCCGGGGCGGCACCGCGGTCGGCGACGCCGAGGGCCGGGCGCTGGGCCGCACGCTCGGCGACGCCGAGGGACGCGGGGTGGGCCGGGCGCTGGGCGAGGGCGACGGCGCCGGGTTGCCGCCACCGCCGCCGATCTGCAGGTCGACGCAGTTGTAGAAGGCCATCGGGGTGTCGCCGATGTTCCAGATCGCGAGCAGCTTCTGCCGCCCGCTGAACCCGGCCAGGCTCACCTGGTGCGACACGGTCGCGTTCGGCTGCCTGCCGCCGTCCTCGAAGAAGGCGACGCGGCGGTCGCCGATCCAGTACTCCCAGCTGCTGGTGGAGTGCCGGGCGGTGAGCACCCAGTTGAACGTCACCGACGTGCCGACCGAGGTCGCCGGCCAGTTGCGGCCGTCGTCGTTCAGCACGGCGAACTGGCTCAGGCCACCGTGGCAGTTGCGCTGGCCCTTGGGGCCCTCGACGCTCTGCGGCTCGTACTGGATCGGCCCGCAGTCGCTCACCCTGCCCGACGCGCACAGCGCCTGGCGGCTCGGCGGGGAGGACACGTAACCGTGCGCGGCGGCCGGCGACGCGAAGGTCAGGGACGCGGCCACGAAACCCAGCGCCGCGAGCGGATAGGCGACGAGTCTTCGCATGGATGGGCACTCCGTTCTGCCGTCGGCCGCGCGGTGCGGCGATGACCGAACGCTAACGAGAAGTCCCTTGTGGAGACCTTAAACGCTTCCCAAGATCGGCATAAACCTCGCCGTGCGTGATCGTGTTTAGGCCGGTGGCGGGCGGGTAGGCGGACGGGGTGAGCAGGATGCTGGGCGGGCGCTACCGCGTGGACGAGGAGGTCGGCCACGGCGGCATGGCCACCGTCTGGCGCGGCTACGACCTGCGGTTGCAGCGTCCCGTCGCGATCAAGATCCTGGATCCGGCGCGGTTCGCCGACGCCGCCATGCGCCAGCGCTTCTGGCGCGAGGCACAGGCCGTCGCCGCGCTGCCCCACCCGCACATCGTCGCCGTCTACGACGTCGCGCTGGAGGCCGACGAGGCGTACGTGGTGATGGAGCTGGTCGACGGGCCCAGCGTGTCCGCCGTGCTCCAGGACGGCCCGCTGCCCCGGGCACAGGCCGTCGACGTCGCGCTGCAGACCTGCGCCGCCCTGGCCGCGGCCCACGCGGCGGGCATGGTGCACCGCGACATCACCCCCGCCAACCTGCTGCTGTCCACGAGCGGGCTGGTCAAGGTGTGCGACTTCGGCATCGCCGCCTGGCAGGAGGCCGCGTACCCGTCGCTGGTCGCCGGCACCCGCGGCTACACCGCGCCCGAGCAGGCCGCAGGTGGCCCCGTCGACCCGCGCACCGACCTGTTCGGGCTCGGCTGCACCCTGTACGCGATGCTCACCGGCGCGCCGCCGCTCGCGGGCCGCGGCGCGGTCGGCGAGCTGTCCGGAGTGCAGGAGGACCTGACGCGGCTCGGGGTCCCGGCGCCGCTCGCGGAGGTCGTCGCCCGGCTCACCGCGCGCGACCCCGGCGAACGCCCGGCCGGTGCCGACGAGGCCGCCGCGCTGCTGGCCGCCGCAGGCGAGCATCCCGCCGCCGCCCCGCTGCTCGACGCCACCGCGCCCCTGCTCGGCGGCGTCCTGCCCGACACGGCCGGCGACCACGGCACCATCCGGGAACGGCTGCCCGCCCCGCTCATCGGTGTCGCCGCGGTGCCCCCGCCGCCCACGCCGACGGCCCGGGTCGCCCCCGCGCGCCCGGCCCCGCAGCGGCCCGACCGCTGGCTGCGCCCCGTCGTGTGGGCCACCACCGGCGTGCTCGCCATCGTCGCGGGCCTGTTCTTCATCGTGTACGCGCTCGGCGCCCCCTCGCCGCCCACCGCCCAGGCCGGCCCCTCCAAGCCGCCCACCGCCGCCACCCCTGCCGCCGCGCCCCTCGCGTCCACCCGCCCCACGGATCAGCTCGATCTGCTCCGCCGCGAGATCGACCGCCTGGCCCGCACCGGCGGCATCGCCCCGAAGGACGCCTCCGACCTGCGCAAGAAGGTCCAGGACGTCGAGAAGCGCCTGCGCAAGGACGGCGACGACGCCGCCGAGAAGGCCGAGGACCTCCTGGACCGCCTCGACGACCTCCGCGCCGACGGCAAGCTCTCCGCCCCCGCGTACCAAACCCTCGCCCCGCTCGCCACCCGCCTGGCCGACACCCTGACCTGACCCCGCCGCCGCCCGATCTCCCGTGTCGATCTTGCGCGAAGTGTTAGGGATATGTCCGGTGTGGGCGTGTCGCACCCACAGTCCGCGCAAGATCGCCCGGGGAGAGGGGCGCGGTCACGGGGTGTGGGTGGTGATGGTGGTGGCGACGAGGCGGGCGGCGGGGGTGGGTTCGTGGCGGCCGCGGCGGTGGAGGAGTTCGAGGCGGCGGGCGCCGGGGAGGGGGGTGGGGATCACGCGGATCTCGGGGTGGGGGGCGGGGAGGGCCAGGGCGGGGACGACGGCGGCGGCGAGGCCGGCGGCGACTATGGACAGTGCTGCGGGGAATTCGAGGCATTCGTGGTGGCGGATCAGGGGTAGGCCGTGCTGGGCGGAGAGGCGGTCCATGACGCGGCGGACCGCGGAGCCGGGTGCGCCGTCGACCCAGGGGCGGGTGCGCAGCACGTCGAGGTCGCTCAGCGGGCCCCAGGTGCGTGGGACCGCGAAGTGGTACGGGTCGTCGAGCAGCTTCGTCGACACCAGGCCCGCCGGGGCGCGCATCGGGTCGGCCGCGTCCGCCTCCACCACGAGCAGGTCCAGCTCGCCGGTGCGGAGCGCGGCTCGGCCGGGCTCCGGCTCGAACTGGCGGATGCGCACTGAGACGCTCGGCGCGGTGACGGCCAGCTCGGCCGCTGCGGGCACCAGCAGGTGGCGGATCGCGGTCGGGAACGCGCCGACGGACACCGGCCCGGCGACCTGCCCGGTGTACGCGGCCAGGTCGTGTTCGGCCGCGGCGAGCACCTCGCCCAGCCGCGCGGCGTGACCGGCGAGCATGCGTCCGGCCGGGGTCAGCCCGGCGGCCCGCCGCCCGCCGAGCTGTGCGCGGTCGAGCAGGGTCACCCCGGTCTCCGCCTCCAGACGGGCGATGTGCTGCGACACCGCCGACGGGGTCAGATGCAGCACCGCCGCCGCGGCCAGCACGCCTCCCGCGTCGGCCACCGCGCGCAGCACGGCCAGGCGGCGTGGGTCGATCTGCATTAAGTCAGGCTACATACCGGCTACAGGAAACGTCGCTGGTGCTGAATGCGGGAAGGCACCAGGATGGAGATCATGACCGAGTACCGGGCGTCCTTCGACGCTGACGTGACCTTCCTCAACGGTGGTGGCCTGCAGGTCCAGGGCTTCCGGCTGGACGTGCCCGGCCCGGAGGCGAGCACGGACGAGCTGGCCCGGCTGTTCGTCGCGCACCTCGGCCTGCTGATGGTCGACCGGGTCGAGCTGACCGGGGTCGAGGTGTTCGCGGAGGCGCACAAGGGCTCGCGCGGCGGGCCGTCCGGCGCGGCGGCAGGGCGCCCGGCGCGGCTGGTCGATCTCAGCCACGTCGTCGAGGCGGGCATGACCACGTATCCGGGGCTGCCCGGCCCGGAGTTCGGCGAGCACCTGACCCGGGCGGCCTCGCGCGGCGTGTACGCCGAGGGCACCGAGTTCTCCATCGGCCGGATCAGCATGGTCGGCAACACGGGCACGTACGTCGACGCGCCGTTCCACCGCTACGAGGGCGGCGTCGACCTGGCCGGGCTGCCGCTGGAGTCGCTGGCCGACCTGCCCGTGACCGTGGTCCGGCTCACGGGCGCGACCGAGCGCGGCGTCACCGCGCAGGCGCTGGCCGCGTACGACGTCGCGGGTAAGGCGGTGCTGCTGCACACCGGCTGGGACCGGCACTGGCGCACCGCGGAGTACGGCAACCCGGCCCCGTTCCTGACCGAGGACGGGGCGAAGCACCTGGTCGCGGCCGGGGCGCGGCTGGTCGGCATCGACAGCGTCAACATCGACTCGACCGAGGGCGGGCAGCGGCCGGCGCACAGCATCCTGCTCGGCGCGGGTGTGCCGGTGCTGGAGCACCTGACCAACCTGTCCGCGGTGCCCGTGCACGGCGCCCGCCTGCACGCCGTGCCCGCCCCGATCCGCGACTTCGGCACGTTCCCGGTGCGCGCGTACGCCGTGGTGCCGTGATGGACCTGCTCATCGAGGTGATCGGCTGGGCCGGGGCGGCGGCGCTGCTGCTGGCGTACGGGCTGCTGTCCGGCGGGCGGATCACCTCCGGGACGGTGTACCAGGTGCTCAACCTCGGTGGTTCGGTGGCGCTCGCGGTGAACGCGTTCTACCACCGCGCCCTGCCGTCGGCCGTGCTCAACGTGATCTGGCTGATCATCGGCCTCGCCGCGCTGCGCGGCCTGGCCGCCCGGCGAGCCCGCGACCGAGCCGCGCAGGCAGCCGACGCCCCGCGCGCCTGACCTGCACAGGGTCAAGAAGGGCACCTTCTTCTACGCATAGCGTGCTGAGCCGCCTCCCGTCTCGCTGACGCGAGCCGGCGAAGGTGCCCTTCCTTCGTCCAGGCCGGCCGCGCGGGTGAGGAGGTGGTGGCGTTCGGGGAGGCTGGTGGCGCGGGCGGCGGCGGCACGGAAGGCGGCTGCCGCGGCGGCGCGGTCGCCGGACTGTTCGAGCAGGTGGGCTCGGGTGGCGAGGAGGCGGTGGTGGTCGCGCATGCGCGGGTCGGCGTCGAGGGTGGCCAGCAGATCCAGGCCGGATGACGGGCCGATGACGTGGCCGACGGCGACGGCGCGGTTCATGGTCACGGCGGGGCTGGGGGCGACGCGTTCGAGCAGCTCGTACAGGGCGAGGATCTGGGGCCAGTCGGTGGCGGCCATGGTGGCGGCCTCGTCGTGCACCGCGGCGATGGCGGCCTGGAGCTGGTACGGGCCCACGTTGCCGCGGGGCAGGGCCTCGCTGACCAGGGCGACGCCCTCGGCGATCATGGCGGTGTCCCAGCGGGAGCGGTCCTGTTCGGCCAGCGGCACCAGACCGCCGTCGGCGGCGGTGCGGGCCGGGCGGCGCGCGTCGGTGAGCAGCATCAGCGCCAGCAGGCCGGCCACCTCGGCGTCGTCGGGCAGCAGGCGGCGCAGCCAGCGGGTCAGCCGGATCGCCTCGTTCGACAGCGGCGGGGCGGTGAGGTCCGGGCCGGTGGTGGTCGCGTACCCCTCATTGAAGACCAGGTAGAGCACCTGGAGCACGGCCCGCAGGCGGGCGTCCCGGTCGGCCACGTCCGGCATCGCGAACGTCGCGCCCGCCGCCTGCACGCTCGCCTTGGCGCGGCTGATCCGCTGGGCCATCGTCGCCTGCGGCACCAGGAACGCGGCCGCGATCTGCTCCGTGCTCAGACCGCCCACCGCGCGCAGCGTCAGCGCGATCTGGCTGGGCGCCGACAGGGCCGGGTGGCAGCACAGGAACAGCAGCGACAGCGAGTCGTCCCGGTCGGCGGCCGGGTCCGCGTCCGCCGGAGCGCCCAGCAGCGCCGACTGCGGCGTGGCCAGCCACTGTGCCTGTTCGCGCCGCCGCCGCGCCGACTCGCTGCGCAGCTCGTCCAGCAGCCGGTGCGAGCCGACCGTGACCAGCCAGCCGCGCGGGTTGTCCGGCAGCCCGTCCACCGGCCACTTCTGCGAAGCGGCCAGCAGCGCCTCCTGCACCGCGTCCTCGCACGCGTCGAACATGCCGTAGCGGCGCACGAGGGCCCCGAGGACCTGCGGCGCCAGCTCGCGCAGCAGGTCCTCGACGGCTGGGTCGATCACAGGTCGTTGCCCGGGGCCTCGTGCAGGATCGGCCACAGCTCGACCGGGTCCTTGTCCGTCCACGGCATGTCCGCCGCGATCTCCTCCGCCCGCTGCTGGCTCTCGCAGTCCAGCAGGTAGAAGCTCGCGATGTACTCCTTGGTCTCCAGGTACGGCCCGTCGGTCACCGCCGGCAGCCCGTCGACGCGCCGGACCAGCTTCGCCGCGGCGGCGTCGGACAGGCCGTACGCGCCGAGCAGCTCGCCGGTCTCCTTGTACTTCACGTTCCAGGCGTCCTGCTTGGCGATCTCCGCCGGGAACTCCTCGGCCGGGATCGACGCCCACTTCTCCTGGTTGCCGTAGATCATCAGCAGGTACTTCATGTCGGTGTCCCCTCCGGTCCGGCGGGCCCCGTCGGCCCGCCCTCACCTCACGGACGGAGCCGGCGCGGCCGTCTCTACATCCGCCACGGACATCTTCCAAGATTTTTTCCGGTACGCCGGGACGTCGGGCCCCGCGCAGGTCGTGGCGCCAGTCGCGGCTGCGCCCGCTGCTGAGTCCCCACGGGAGGTCCATGATCGCGGTTTCGTGTCGAAAGGTGCGGTGTGGCCCCAGGTCTGGACACGAACTCGCGATCAACGCACGGGTGGGCGGGTCAGGAGAGGCCGGTGGCGGCGTTGGCGAGGGCTGCGAGGGAGCTGATCACCAGGGCGCTGAGCACGACCTTCCGGAACGAACTCGCGTCGAAGCTCGCGAACAGGCGGTTGCCCAGCCAGCCGCCCAGCGCCGCGGCGGGCAGCCCGATCCCGGCCACCGCCGCCGCGAGCGGGGTGAGCAGTCCGGTCAGCGCGAACCCGACCACCGCGATCGGCGACACGGTCACGAACAGCAGCGCCAGCGTGGCCCGGAACGCCCGCGGCTCCAGCCGCATCGCCTGCAGCGCCGCCACCAGCGGCGGCCCGTTCGTCGCGGTGGCGGTGGTGAGCAGCCCGGACAGCAACCCGGCACCCCGCAGCGCCCAGCCGGTGGGCGAGATCCGCCAGCCCCGCCACACGATCACGGTGCAGCCGAGCGTGACCACCGCGATCACCGCGACCAGCGCGTAGTCCGGCAGCAGCCGCAGCGCGAGCAGCCCCAGCGGCAGCCCGAGCAGCACCGACAGCAGCAGCCGCCGCGCCGCGGGCACGTCGACGTGGCGGCGGTGGGCGTACGCGGTGACCCCGTTCATGCACATGCTCACGACGGTCGCGGCGACGACGGCCGGCTGCGGCCCGACGCCCATCGCCAGCAGCGGCACGGCGACGAGCGAGAAGCCGAAGCCGGACACCGACTGGGCGAACGCCGCCAGCGTGATCACGGCGAAGGCGAACAGGTACAGGTTCACGGCCGGTCACCGTACCCGTACCGGCACCCCGGGCGGGCATGATGGCAACGGAATGTGAACCACCGCGCTCCCGGCCGGCCGGAAAACCGGAGGAGAGCGACGCGGATCGCTGTTACCGTCGCCGCCATGACAACGCTGGTTCAGGTCGACCTGAGATCCGGAAACCGGATGCTGACGTGCTGGGTGGAGCCCAAGGTCAGAGTCGGTGACCGGATCACGCTGAAGGACACCGAGGAGCCCGGCCGCGGCTGGGACGTGCTGCGCGTCGGCGAGCGGCGCGAGTCCACCGACATCAAGCGCGGCTGGAACTTCGACCACAAGCGCGGCTCGCGCAAAGACGCCTGACCGCGCCGCCCGATCATGAGCAGAGCTCCGGCCGTGCTGACGGAACAGCACGGCCGGAGCTCTGCTCATATGAGGGCCGGCGTCAGTTGCGGCGCGCGGAGTAGCTCTTGGAGTCCTCGGGCGCGTTCACGTCCTGCTGACCGGCGCCGTTGACGCGCTGGTTGCGGCCCCGCTTGCGGCGCTTCGACCCGTTGTGGAAGTGCTCGTCGACGGCCGCGTCCTCCCGCTGGTTGGACCTGCCCGGGGTCTGTTTGTCCAGCTGCCCATCGTTCCCGGCCGGTACCGATCCGTTGACCGGCACCACCGGCTGCGCCGCCGCGCCGCCCAGGCCCTCGGCTCCGCCCGCCCGCGCCGACTCGGCAGCCGCAGCTCGGTGCTCGGCCAGCCCTGCCGGCTCGGCGGCCGCAGGCCCTGCGAAGCTCGGCGCCGCCACCGGCTCAACCTGCTCAGCCTCACCAGGCTCCGCCTCCGCGAACCTGGGCGCCGCCACCGGCTCAACCTGCTCAGCCTCACCAGGCTCCGCCTTCACGGACCGGGGCTTGCCCTCTGGCTCCACCCGCTCGGCTTCGGCGGGCTTCGCAGACCCGGGCTTGCTCATCGGCTCGACCGGCGCGGGTGTCCCGGCGCTCGGCTTCGCGGGGCCGGTCTCGGCCACGGAGTTCCATATCACCGGCTTGGCGAAACCAGCCTTGGCCGAGGGCCCGGCCGGTTCCGGACTCGGGTCGCGCTCGGCCGCCCCCGTCTGCCCTGCGGGCTCGGACTCCGGCGTCGGGCTTGCCAGGCTCGCCGCCGGTTTCACCGTTGCGGGCCCCGGCTGCGCGACGCGCTCGGCTGCCGAGGTCTCCGGCTCTGCCCGGACGGTATCCGTCGCCTGGGACGACGGGCTCGGTTCGGGGTCGGGGGTGTGGCTCGGCAGCCCGTGCACCGGCGGCGGTGCCAGCTTGGTGGGCGGCTTGGCGCGGGTCGCGGGCTTCGCGGCGGCGGCCCGCCCGGCGGCGACGCGGGCCGCGGAGATCTCGTCGTTGTCCTGCTTGCGCCGGTGGGCCAGCGCGAGCTGGTAGTCCCGCTTCGCGGCGTACGCCTCGTCCTCGGCGTCCTGGCGGATGGCCCGCGCCTCCTCGTACGCCTTGCGCAGCACTTCGAAGGCGGTCCGCCGCAGCGACTCCGCCTCCTTCTCGGCCATGCGCAGGATGGCCTGCACGCGGGGGCCGACACTGGCCAGCGGCCGGGCCTCGGCGAGTTCGGAGGTCAGTTTGGAGATCTCGATGCGGGCGGCGCCGAGCTGGTTCTCGGCGACGGACAGCCGCTGGATCTCGGCGGCCAGCCGCCGCATCCTCCGCGAGGTGTCCTCGACGTAGGCGTCCACCTGGTCCATCGAGTATCCCCACAGCGCAGTCGAGAACATGTCCTCACTGCGTACCTGGTCAGGGGCGGTACGAGCCATGCAGTAAGCCTAGGCAGCGACTGGGCCCTGTCGAGCGGATTCGCCCGATTGCGGCGGTCCGATCAGGCTGGTTTCTCCGCCCGATCCGGATCGTGCGCGTTTCGCGCAACGCGGTGCCGGGAACCGTACCCAGCGGTCACGCCCAGGCCGAGCAGCTGCTCGACGGTGATGGGCCGCCCGGAGGCGGCGCGGACCAGCTCGCATACCCGGTCGGCGGTCAGCGGCCTCGTGGGTCCGGGTCGAGACGCCGCCGGCCGGTCAGGGGCGGGCCGGGACGGGAGGTCACGCGGGCACGGGGGCGTCGGGGCGCAGCAGGCCCGCGGCGACCAGTTCGGCCCAGAGCGCGGCGGGCGGGGCGGGCTGGGCGAACCAGTCGGCGCTGCGCTCGATGTGGCCCGGCTTGCCCGCGCCGACGACGACGGACGCGACCGCCGGGTGGGCGGCGGCGAAGGCGAGCGCGGCCTGCGGCAGGGTGACGCCGTGGCGGCGGCAGGCGGTCGCGATGCCCTGGGCGCGGGCCAGCACCTCGGCGGGGGCGGTGCCGTACTCGTACGGGCGGGTCTCGTCGGGCCACTCGACGGCGAGCAGGCCGCTGTTGAAGACGCCGACGTTCACCACGCTGATGCCGCGCTCGACGCAGGTGGGCAGGACCTCGTCGAGGGCGGGCTGCTCCAGCAGGGTGTACCGCCCGGCGATCATGAGCACGTCCACGTCGGTCTCGGTCGCGAAGCGGGCCAGGATCCCGGGGTCCTTGGAGCCCACGCCGACCGCGCCGATCACGCCCTCGCGGCGCAGCGCGTCCAGCGCCGGGTACGCCTCGCGCAGGGCCTGCTCGGGGGCGGAGCTCTCGTCGGGGTCGTGCATGAGCACGATGTCGATCCGGTCCAGGCCGAGCCGGGCAAGGCTGTCGCCGATGCTGCGGCGTACGCCGTCGGCGCTGAAGTCCCACACCCGCCGCCGGGTCGCGGGCACCGCGAAGCCGTTGGGCAGGTCGTCGCCGGTGCCGCCGGGGTCGTCGACGAGGATGCGGCCGACCTTGGTGGACAGCGTGTACGCGTCGCGCGGGCGCTCGGCCAGCGCCCGGCCCAGGCGCTGCTCGGACAGGCCCAGGCCGTAGTGCGGAGCGGTGTCGAAGTAGCGCACGCCCGCGTCCCAGGCGGCGGCGACGGTCGCGGCGGCCTGGTCGTCGGGCACGGCGCGGTAGAGGTTGCCGATGGACGCCGCGCCGAGGCCGAGCGGGCCGACCGCCACGGTGGAGGTGCCGAGCGGATTCGTCATGGGGTGCCTTCCCTCGGGTGGATCAGTGGACACAGACGATGTCGAGGCGGCGCGGTCCGTGCACGCCCTCGACCCGGTTCAGCTCGATGTCGCTGGTGGCCGACGGCCCGGAGATCATGGTCAGGGGGCGGGCGGGATCGGGCAGCGCGGCGATCATGTCGGGCACGTCGGCGACGACCTGCGCGTCGCGTACGACGCACACGTGATGGTCCGGGACCAGGGTCAGCAGCCGGCGGCCCTGTCCGGCCCCGGCGTCGAGCACGATGGTGCCGGTCTCCGCGATCGCCACCGCGCACCCGGTCAGCACCGATACGCCGGGCTGGTCCAGGTCGGCGGCGGTCAGCCCGGTGACCGGCGCGGCCGGGCCGGGGCCGTCCGCGACCGGCGTGGGCACGGCACCGTCGAGCAGCAGCGGCACGGTCAGTCCGGCGGTCCACTCCGCCGGCAGGCCGGGCGGGACCACCACCTGGGACGCGGCGGACAGCAGCCGGGCCAGCAGCTCGGGCAGCTCGGCCTCGGTGCAGTGGTGGATCCCGGCGCGGTAGTCCCCGGCCCGCTCGGCGAACAGCAACGGCAGGTCAGGACTCATGGGTGCGCCTCCACCAGTCGCGGAACGTCTCGGGTGCGGGCAGTGGGGCGTCGCGGTGGCGGGTCCACGCCGACAGCGGCCACGGGGCCCGGCGCAGGGTGCCGCCCCGGCGGCGGGTCAGCGCGCGCAGTGGCGCGCTGCCGGTGCGGGCGGCGCGCAGTGCCAGGCGCCAGCGGCGGCGGTCGCGCATGACCCAGCTCAGCGAGGCCATCGCGGCGCGTTCGGCGGCCGGTTTCGGGCCGGTCTGGCGCAGGTGGATCAGGATCTCCGGGATATTGATCTTCACGGGGCAGACGTCGTAGCAGGCCCCGCACAGCGTCGACGCGTACGGCAGGGTGCGGTTGAAGCCCGCGTCCTGGCCGGTGAGCTGCGGCGACAGGATCGCGCCGATCGGTCCGGGGTAGACGGAGCCGTAGGCGTGGCCGCCCGCGCGCTCGTACACCGGGCACACGTTGAGGCAGGCCGAGCAGCGGATGCAGCGCAGCGCGGCCCGGCCCACCGGGTCCTGCGCGACGGTGCTGCGCCCGTTGTCCAGCAGCACCACGTGCAGCCGCTGCGGCCCGTCGCCGGGCGTCACCCCGGTGAAGATCGAGGTGTACGGGTTCATCCGCTCGCCGGTCGACGAGCGCGGCAGCAGCCGCAGGAAGTCGCCGAGGTCGGCGAAGCGGGGCAGCAGCTTCTCCACGCCGACCACCGCGATCAGCGTCTCCGGCAGGGTCAGGCACATGCGGCCGTTGCCCTCGGACTCGACGATCACGAGCGAGCCGGTCTCCGCGACGGCGAAGTTGGCCCCGCACACGGCCACCTTCGCGGCCAGGAAGGTGCGGCGCAGGTACTCCCGCGCCGCCCCGGCGAGCACGGCGGGTTCGTCGGACGCGGCGGTGAACCCGGGCATCCGCCGCGCGAACAGCTCGCGGATCTGGCTGCGGTTGTAGTGGATCGCCGGGACCAGGATGTGCGACGGGGTGTCGTCGGCCAGCTGCACGATCAGCTCGGCGAGGTCGGTCTCGATCGGCGTGATGCCGGCGGCCGCCAGGGCCTCGTTGAGCCCGATCTCCTGGGTGGCCATCGACTTGATCTTCACGACCTGGTCGGCCTGCTCGGCTCTGACCAGCTCGGTGACGATCGCGTTGGCGTGGGCGGCATCGCGGGCGTGGTGCACGGTCGCGCCCGCCGCGGCCACGGCCTGCTCGAACTGCGCCAGCAACTCGGGCAGCCGGGCGATGACGTCGTCCTTGACGGCGGCGGCGCGGTCGCGCAGCGCCTCCCAGTCGGGCACCTCGGCCACCACCCGCGCCCGCTTGTCGCGGATGGTCCGGGTCGCCCGCCCCAGGTTCGCCCGCAACTGCGTGTCGGCCAGCTCCCGCCGCGCCGCCTCGGGGAACGCCTCCCCCGCCACGATCGGCAGCTCCCTGCTCACGGCGTACCCCCGTCATGATCGTGACGATCTTGCGTGAACTGTTGCCCTTTCGCCCGGATAGTGCGTGTCGCACCCACAGTCCACGCAAGATCGGCGCCGGAGAGCGCGGTGGCGCTCGCGGCGGTCATGACGCGGGGCCGGTTGAGGCGAGGATTTCGGCGTAGTGGATCGGGGTGGGGGCGGCGGGGTGGCGCGCCAGGGCGCCGCCGATGTGGGCGAGGCAGGAGTTGTCGGCGGCGGCGAGGTATTCGGCGCCGGTGGCGGTGGCGTTGCGGCACTTGTCGGTGACCATGGCGGCGGAGACGTCGCTGTTCTTGAGGGCGAAGGTGCCGCCGAAGCCGCAGCACTGGTCGGCCTCGGGCAGGTCGATCAGCTCCAAGCCCGTCACCGCGCGGAGCAGGGTCTCGGGGCGGTCGGCCAGGCGCAGCACGCGCAGGCCGTGGCAGGTGGGGTGGTAGGTGACGCGGTGCGGGAAGGTGGCACCGACGTCCGTCACGCCCAGCACGTCGATGAGCAGTTCGGACAGTTCGTACACCGGCAGCGAGGTGTGCGCGCGCAGGTGGGCCACGCAGGAGCCGGACGGTGAGACGATCACGTCGTGGCCGGCGAAGGCCTGCTCGGTAAGGCGCTCCAGGGTGCGGGCGGGCGCGGCGTAGCCGGTGTTGGCGTGCATCTGGCCGCAGCACGACTGGGCCTGCGGGAACGACACGGTGTGGCCGAGGCGTTCCAGCACCGTCACGGTGGCGATCCCGGCGCGCGGGAAGAGCGCGTCGTTGAGACAGGTGACGAAAAGCGCGATGCGCATACGGGCGATCCCCCTCTCTGGACGGTGTCTTGCTCTTGGGGCTAGATCCTATAGGATCCATGATGTAGCCGGAAGGAGCAATCACATGCCGACGCGTCACTCCCCACCCCGGGGCGCCGTGCGATGAAGGTCATTGATCTGCGCGTACGCGACATCCGCTTCCCCACCTCCCGCAGCCTCGACGGCTCCGACGCGATGAACCCCGACCCCGACTACTCGGCCGCCTACATCGAGCTCGTCACCGACGGCGAGACCGACGGGCACGGTTTCACCTTCACCATCGGACGGGGCAACGACATCTGCGCTGCGGCGATCGAAGCGCTTCGACCGTACGTGATCGGGCAGGATCTGGACACCCTCGACCTCGGCGAGTTCAGCCGGCGGCTCACCCACGACTCGCAGCTGCGCTGGCTGGGGCCGGAGAAGGGCGTCATGCACCTGGCCGCGGGCGCGGTCATCAACGCGGCGTGGGACCTGGCCGCCCGGCGCGCGGGGCTGCCGCTGTGGCGGTACCTCACCAGCCTGTCCCCGGACACCATCGTGGACTGCGTGGACTGGCGCTACCTCACCGACGCGCTCACCGCCGGCGCGGCCCGCGACCTGCTCGCCGACCGCCTGCCCGGCCGGGCGGGGCGCGCCGAGGAGCTGCTCGCCACCGGCTACCCGGCGTACACCACGTCGGCGGGCTGGCTCGGCTACGACGACGCCAAGGTGACCCGGCGTGCGCTGCGCGCCCAGGCGGACGGTTTCGCCATGGTGAAGCTGAAGGTCGGTGCGGATCTGCACGACGACCTGCGCCGCTTCACCGCCGCCCGCGAGGCGCTCGGCCCGGACTTCCCGATCGGCATCGACGCCAACCAGCGGTGGGGCGTCGGCGAGGCGATCGGCTGGGTGTCCGCGCTGGGCCACCTCGGGCCGTACTGGATCGAGGAGCCGACCAGCCCCGACGAGATCCTCGGCCACGCCGCGATCCGCGCCGGCCTGGCGCACGCCGGGCCCGGCGGCACCCCGATCCGGGTCGCCACGGGCGAGCACGTGCACAACCGCATCATGTTCAAGCAGCTGCTCCAGGCCGACGCGGTGGACGTCGTGCAGATCGACTCGGCCCGCGTCGCCGGGGTCAACGAGAACCTGGCGATCCTGCTGCTGGCGGCCGCGTTCGGCAAGCCGGTGTGCCCGCACGCGGGCGGCGTCGGCCTGTGCGAGCTGGTGCAGCACCTGTCCTTCTTCGACTACACGTCCGTGTCGGCGTCCCTGTCCGGCCGGATGATCGAGTACGTGGACCACCTGCACGAGCACTTCACCGACCCGGTCCGTATCGTGGACGGCCGCTACGCCGCCCCGGCCGCGCCCGGCTTCTCAGCCCGCATGCACGAGGAGTCGCTCACCCGCTACGCCTACCCCGACGGCCCGGAGTGGAAAGATGTCTGAGTACACAGGCCTGGTCGCCGCCGTCACCGGTGGCGCGTCCGGCATCGGCGCCGCCGTCGCGGACCTGCTCGCCGCCCGCGGCGCGGCGGTGGCGATCCTCGACCGCGCGCCCGGCGAGGGCGGACGGCACCTCGCGGTGACCGCAGACGTCACCGCGCCGCTCGACGACGCGATGGCCCGGGTGGTGGCCACACTGGGCAGCCTCGACATCCTGGTCAACTGCGCCGGCATCAGCGCGGTGGGCACCGTCGAGCAGGCCGGCGACGACGAATGGCAACGTTGCCTCGACGTCAACGTGGTCGGCGTGGCACGGGCCAGCCGCGCCGCGCTGCCGTACCTGCGCGGCTCCAAGAGCGGCGTGATCGTGAACATCTCGTCGATCGCGGCCGGGGCCGGGCTGGTGAACCGGGCCGTCTACTCGGCGACCAAGGGGGCGGTGCACGCGCTGACCCTGGCCATGGCCGCCGACCTGGTCGGCGAGGGCATCCGGGTGGTCTGCGTGGCGCCGGGCACGGTGGACACCCCGTGGGTGGCCCGGCTGCTCGCCGACGCCGCCGACCCAGCCGAGGAGAAGCGGAGACTGGCCGCCCGCCAGCCGACCGGCCGTCTGGTCACCGCGGACGAGGTCGCCGAGGCCGTGGCCTACCTGGCCTCGCCGCGCTCCGGCGCGACCACCGGCACCTCGCTCGCGGTCGACGGCGGTATGAGCGGCCTGCGCCTGGTCCGCTGACCGGCGTGGGCAGCCGCCGGGAACAGGTACTCGATTCGACCCGGCATCGTCGGGGTCGCCTCCGCATCCCGGAAGGCGCCGGTCTCTCGCACCGGTGGGTACCAAGTCGGCGGCCTACACCTTTGGGGATGTAGCTACATCCCCAAAGGTGTAGGCCGCCGGTGAACACCACGAGGAGCAGGCGTCGAGTGCGAAGAGCGCCTGTTCCAGGGGCCGGGCCGCTACGCCGAGCCGAGGTGCCGGAGCACGACGTCGGTCGGGGTCTGCACCTGGACGCAGTTGAGGGTCTCGTCGACCTGCTGGCCGCCGGGGACGCCCTCGAAGATGAACAGGACGCCGCTGTCGGGCACGGTGCCGTCCGGCGTGTTGGGCATACCCACGGCAAGATCGCCCTGGTTGTTGTCGTGCCAGCGGTCGACGACCGTCAGCCAGGTGCCGAACTGGCCGGTGGGCTGCGCGTTCATCCCGAGGGAGGACACCGTGACCTGCGTGCTGCCCACGCCGAGCACCGGAGCGCCGGGCACGATCGCCACCACACCCGCGTCGGCCTGGCCCGCGATGTCCTCGCCGGGCCCGCCGACTGCCAGGTCGAACGGCGCGGTGCCGTCGATCTCGCCGGTCGCCACGGCGGCCCCGAAGCGGTCGCCCGCGGTGGGCGTACCCGGGATGCCGGGGGTGCTGCCCTGGCCGAGCAGTTGTCGCGCCGTCGCCGCGATGCCGCCGGGGCGGCCCTCCAGCACCACCACGGCACCGGCCGCGGCCTTGCCCTTCACGTCGCTGTCCGGCGCGCCCGCGATGACCTCGGCGAGACCGTCGCCGGTGACGTCGGCGGCGGTCAGCAGGTCGCCGAAGCCGTGCACGGTGACGTTCGCGGTGGACACCTCGGCACCGGTGACCACGTCGGCGCCGGTGGTGACCACGCCCGTCGCGGAGCCCTGCAGCAGCATGACGCTGCCGTCGCCGGCCGCCGAGCCGATCGCCAGGTCCCCGCTGCCGTCGCCGGTCACGTCGCCGATCGCCAGCGCGCGGCCGAACGCCTCGTCCGGCCCGGCGGGCTCGCCCGGCACGCTGGCCAGGCCGGTGTGGAAGCGCTGCGCGCCGGTGGTGGTCAGGTCGCTCGCGGAGCCGTAGAGCACGGTCACCGCGCCCGCGCCGGGGAACGCGCCGGACTGCTCGCCCGGCGCGCCGATCGCGAGCTCGGCGTATCCGTCGTCGGTGAGGTCGCCGACCGCCAGCGCGGAGCCGAAGCCGTCCCCGGCGTTGCCCTCCCCCGGCACCCCGGCCGTGTTCTGCTGCCAGTAGCTGCTGAACGAGATGTCGAACCCGGACGGGTGGCCGGGCACGACCCAGACGGCGCCCGCGCCCGCGAAGTGGCCCGGCATGCCGAGCGCCAGGTCGTCGTAGCCGTCGTGGTCGAGGTCGCCGGTGGCCACGGCCTCGATCGAGTCGGCGGCCGCCGGGCCGTAGAAGACGCAGCGCAGCCCGGTGAGCTGCACGACCACCACCCGGTGGCCGGTGAGCTGGTCGACCCCGAAGCTCACCAGGTCCTCCGACCGGTCCCCGTCGAAGTCGGAGCGGGTGTGCCCGCGCCCGCCGGGGCCGAAGACGTGCGACGGCCCGTCACAGGCCATCCGCAGCTCGTTGACCAGGCCCGGCGAGTGGACCGAGGCGTACCCGATGGCGGCCGCCGCCGGTGCGGCGGTGCAGAGCTGTGCCGCGGCCAGTGCGGCGATGGTGACCGCGGCACCCGCGGCGATTCTCGTCGATCTCATGTGGCCCCCGCCCGTGAGAGAGAAGCAGATCGACCGAGACTACGTTCGGAGCAGGAGCCGCCACTGACCGTGAATGTGTCGCATCCTCGACTGCGCGCGATGTGGACGGAGGCGGTGCGGCACGCCGCCGGCCGCACCGCCTCCGGGCTTCTCCGCTCAGGCCTGGCCCATCGTGACGCGCTGGCGGCCCAGCCCGTCGATCTCGACCTCGACCACATCGCCCTCGGCCAGGTACGGGAACCGGCCGGACAGGCCCACGCCCTGCGGCGTACCGGTGTTCACCACGTCGCCCGGGTCCAGCACCGTGTACTGCGACAGGTGCCAGATCAGGTACGCCACGTCGAAGATCATGTCCTTGGTGCTGGAGTCCTGCCGGACCTCGCCGTTGACCCACGAGCGCAGGCCCAGACTCTGCACGTCGGCGAGCTCGTCGGGGGTGACCAGCCACGGCCCGAGCGGCTGGAACGTCTCGCACGACTTGCCCTTGGACCACTGCCCGCCCGACTGGTGCAGCTGGAAGTCCCGCTCCGACACGTCGTTGGACAGCAGGTAACCGGCGACGTGGTCGAGGGCGTGCGCCGGGGACTCCAGGTAACGCGCGCGGCGGCCGATGACCACCGCCAGCTCGACCTCCCAGTCGGTGGTGGTCGAGCCACGCGGGATGAGCACCTCGTCGTACGGGCCGACGACGCTGTTCGGGGCCTTGTAGAAGACGATCGGGGTGGTCGGCGGCGGCGCGCCCGACTCGGCGGCGTGCGCCGCGTAGTTCTGCCCCACGCACAGCACCACGCCCGGCCGGGCCACCGGCGCGCCGACCCGGAGCCCGGTCACGTCGATCTCGGGCAGCCCGGCCTGGGCCGCGCGGACCCGGGCGATCCCGTCGTCGGCCAGGAACGCGCCGTCGATGTCGGCGGTGATCCCGGACAGGTCGTAGTGCCGCCCGCCGGACAGCAGCACCGGCTTCTCCGCGCCGGGCGTGCCGACCCGCATGAACTTCATCGGTTGATCTCCAGATCGTAGGTGTGTACGGCGGTGCCGCCCTCGACGGCCGCCCGTTCCGCGGGCGACAGCCCGGACAGGCACTGGGTGACCGCGGCGACCGCGTCGGCGTACGAGGCGACCAGCTCGCACACCGGCCAGTCCGAGCCGACCATGACGCGGTCGGGGCCGAACAGCTCCAGCGCGGTCTCCACGAACGGCGCGATCGCCTCGACCGTCCAGTCCGGACCGGCCTCGGTGAGCAGCCCGGACAGTTTCGTCACGGCGTTGTCGCAGATCGCCAGCGGGGCCACCGCGTCCCGCCAGTCGCGCAGCCCGTCCGCCGTGATCCGTGGTTTGCCCAGGTGGTCGAGGACGAACATGGTGTTGGGCACGGCCTGCACGGCCGCCGCGCAGGCGGGCAGCTGGTCGGCGCGCACCACCAGGTCGAAGGCGAGCCCGGCGGAGCCGATCGCGCGCAGCGCGCCGCGTACGTCCGGGCGGGCCAGATAGGCCGGATCGGCGACGGCCTGCACCTGGTCGCGGATGCCCACCAGCAGGTCGCCGCCGGGCCCGGCGAGCAGCGCGGCGATGGTGCCGGGCAGGTCGGGATCGGTCAGCGAGGCCCAGCCGACCACCCCGGCGATCTCCGGGGTCTGCTCGGCCAGGGCGAGGAAGCGCTCGGTCTCCGCCAGCCGGCACTGCCCCGCCTCGACCAGCACGGTAAAGTCGATCTTCGCGGTCGGCAGCTCGCGGCGCAGGTCGTCGACCGTGTAGTCGCGCCGCAGCCGCTCCAGGCCGGGTTCGCCCAGCCAGGCGTAGTCGGCGGTCCACAGGTGGTGGTGCGCGTCGATCCGCACGTGGTCGCCCTTCCGTAGAATCATAGATCCTATATCATTGCCGTATCGGTAAGGTGTACTCGCTCACGACGGCGACAGTCAAGGGGTGCAAGATGGTCACACCGCCCATCTCGGGCCGCGTCCGGCCCGCGCAGCGGCTCACGCTGACTGACGACGTCTATGAATCGCTGAAAACGCTGATCATGGAACACGCCGTCCCGCCCGGCGAGCGGGTGAGCATCGACGGCCTCGCCCGTACCCTCGAGGTCTCCCCCACCCCCGTCCGCGAGGCGCTGGCCCGGCTGGAGTCCGACGGCCTGGTCCGCAAGCGGGCGATGTCCGGCTACACGACCACCTCGCTGCTCACCCGTGCCGAGTTCGAGGAGCTCTTCGAGATGCGGCTGCTGCTCGAACCCGCCGCCGCCCGCCGTGCCGCCGTGCACGCCGACGCCGAGCAGCGCCGCCGGGTCAAGGAGGAGGCCGCCGCCACGGTCGGCGTCGAGGCAGGCGACGGCTACCGGCGTCACGCCGCGTTCACCGCGCTCGACGCGAAGTTCCACGACCTGATCGCGGAGACCTCCGGCAGCGGCCTGCTGCGCGAGTCCATCATCCGGCTGCACTCCCACCTGCACCTGCACCGGCTGTACTTCCCCTCGGCCGGCACCGGCGACACCGCGGGCGAGCACAAACGCATCGCCGCCGCCATCGCCAAGGGCGACGCCGACGAGGCCGAGGCGGCGATGCGCCACCACGTCACCTCCGCCCGCGACCGCCACCTGCCCGCCTTCGACAACGGCCGCTGAGCCCCGCCGCCCGCCACGGCGAACTCAGCTGAGGCCGGCGCCGCCGAGCCGGTCGCGTGCCTCCATCAGGGCGAAGCCGAGCAGGTTCAGGCCCGGCCAGCGGCGCGGGTCCCAGGCCGCGTCGTCGCGGGCGGACAGGCCGATGCCCCACACCGCGTCGACCGGGCTGGCCTCCACCAGCACCCGCTGACCCGTGCCCAGCAGGTACGCGCGCAGCGCGTCGTCCTGACCGAACTTCGCGACGCTGCCCGCCACCACGATGCCGAACCGCTCCCGCTCCCAGACCGCCTGGTCGAACCCGCGTACCTCGCGGCCCAGGCCCTTGGCCTGCTGCGGGTGGTCCACGGCCAGGATGCGGGCCGCGGTCGCGGTGTCTCGGAACAGGTTCGCCTTGCGCCACATCATGTAGTGCTCGGCGCTGGCGAACGCGTGGCCGTCGGCGGTGAACGCGGCCGGCCACCACTGGCTCAGGCAACCCTGGCCGACGCTGCCGTCCGGCTGCGGCTGGTGGCCCCAGAACATCAGGTACTTCGGCTTACGACCGGCCTCCACCAGGGCCGTGAGCTCGGCGACGGTACGCGGTGACATGCGCGCCAGCCTGCCCGACCGGCCCGGAAAACGCGAGCGGGTTGTCACCGGCACGGCGCAGAATGGCGCCGTGAGCACGCTGACGGTCATCAAGGGCGACGCGACCAGCCCGCAGGCCAAGGGCCCGAAGGTGATCGCGCACGTGTGCAACGACGCGGGCGGCTGGGGCAAGGGCTTCGTGCTCGCGATCTCGCGGCGCTGGCCCGAGCCGGAGCGCGACTTCCGGCGCTGGCACCGGGAGCGCGCCCGCAACGACTTCGGCCTCGGCGCGCTGCGCCTGGTGCAGGTGCTGCCGGACACCTGGGTGGCGAACATGGTCGGCCAGCGGGGCACGAAGACGGGCAGTTCCGGCCCGCCGGTGCGGTATGAGGCGATCGAGGCGTGCCTGGCGAAGCTGGCGGTCGAGGCGAAGCGGCTGGAGGCGTCGGTGCACATGCCACGGATCGGCTGCGGGCTGTCCGGCGGCAGGTGGGAGCGGATCGAGCCGCTCGTCAAAGGCACGCTGCTCGCCGCCGGGGTGCCGGTGACGGTGTACGACTTCTAAACCAGGGGGTAGGCGCGCTCGGCGGGCAGCATGCGGGTCGCCGCGTCCAGGTCACGGGCCTGCACCAGGGCGTGGATCTCGTGGGCCAGGGCGGTGGCGTCGGTGATGCCGACGGTCCACTCGTCCACGTAGGAGTGCACGGCCGTGCCGGACAGGCCGAGCTGGATCGCCCGGTGCGGCAGGGGCCGGTGGTGCAGGTCGCGTTCGGGGTCCCACTGGACCCGGACCGGCGAGCGCTTGAGCGCACGCTGCCAGTCGGCCCGCTCCGGGTACGCGTCGCGGTCGTGGTGGCTGGGCACGGCCTGCCGGACGGCGGCCTCGAAGCCGTCGCGCCGCAGCCGGACCGCCAGCACGCGCTCCTGACCGGGCTTCGTCGCCCAGCCACAGCGGTACATCATCCACAGGAACGAGGGCTTGATCCAGGTCATCCGGTCGCGGCGATACCAGTCGGGGAAACGTCCCAGGGCGAGTGCGGCGTCGCCGATCTCGGGACGGTATGCCTGATAGACGGTGATCGTGCTGTCGTCGAACACCGCCCTGATCTGTCGGGTGGGCGTCGTCATGACCAGCATGATCCGGCCGGTGGGCGGACGCTGTCGACCGTTTTGCGGCGCGGCTGGCGCGGTCCGGCCGGTCCAGGTCGGGGTCCGGCCCGATGATCGCTGTTGCGTGTCAAAACCTGTGCTCAGACCGCACCTTCGGACACGAACTCGCGATCATGCCTGCCAGCCCAGCCCTCGTCAGGCGACGGCGGCGGTCTTGGCGGTGAGGGCGTCGGCGAAGGCGGCAACCACGCCGTCGAGAAGGCTGCGGGCCGGTTCGGCGATGACGACACCACCGTCCGGGCCGTCGCTGATGAGCTGGTCGTGCACGAAGTAGCCGGGCAGCACGTGGGTGGCGCCCATCGTGGTGAGCACCGGGCGCAGCGCGTAGTCGATGGCGAGCACGTGCGCCACTGTGCCGCCGGTGGCCAGCGGCAGCACCGTCTTGCCCGCGAGGGCGTACTGCGGCAGCAGGTCCAGCAGCGCCTTGAGCACCCCGCTGTAGGCGGCCTTGTAGACGGGTGTGGCGACTATCACGCCGTCGGCGCGCTGGAGCCGCTCGGCTATGTCGAGGATGACCGGGTGCCCCGGGTCGCAGCCGAGCAGGACGTCGGCGGGCAGCTCGCGTACCGCGATGGTGTCGATCTCGGCGTCCAGACCGCTCGCGACACTGGCCAGCACACGCGCGGTGCGCGACGACGGCGAGGGCGAGCCGCTGATCGCGACGACGACGGCCACGTGTCTCCCCCTGTCCGGTAACTGCCGCAGCCACCGTATCGCGCCACCCCCGCCCCCGCACCGGCGATCTTGCGCGAACTGTTGCCCGTTCACGGCTTCTGCCCGTGTCGTACCCACATCCCACGCAAGATCGGCGCATCAGAGGGTGGCATGCAGAATTCTCTTTGCAAAGGGAATTCTGCATGGGTTACGGTGCGGGCATGAGTGATGGGGTGCGGCAGGTCGGGGATGTGGCGGCGCTGAAGGCGATCGCGCATCCGCTGCGGGCGCGGCTGCTGGGGGCGTTGCGGGAGCACGGGGCGGCCACGGCGACGGAGCTGGCGAAGCGGTTCGGCACGGACAGCGGGTCGACCAGCTATCACCTGCGGGTGCTGGCCGAGCACGGGTTCATCGAGGACGCGGGCGGGGCGGGGCACCCGAGGGCGCGGCGCTGGCAGGCGGTGCACCGGGTGAACGAGTGGAGTGCCACCGCGATGGCCGCGACCGAGGAGGGGCGCACGGCGTCCGCCGTGATGCGCCGCCAGCAGGCGCAGATCCTGCTCGACGACCTCGACGGCTTCGAGGCCGCGCTGCCGACGCTGCCCGAGGAGTGGGTCGAGGCGTCGGGCGTCGGGGACCTGCTGCTCCGGCTCACCCCGGCGTCGGTGAACACGCTGTGGGCCAGGTTCTACGCGCACGCGGAAGAGCTGGCCGCGCAGGACGCCGCCGACCCGGCCGCGCGGCCGGTCAGCATCGTCGTGTCGGGCCTGCCCCGGACGGCCGGCGCGTGATCACGGCGGACTCGGCGCGGCGCCGGTACGTCGCGATCTCCTTCCTGACCTGGCTGCCCGTCGGGCTGTACCTGGCGCCGATGGTGCTGCTCATGCTCGAGCGCGGGCTCAGCCTCGGTGAGGTGGCCACCATCGGCGCGGTGTACTCGGTGGCCATCGTGGTGCTGGAGCTGCCCACCGGCGGGCTGTCCGATGTGCTCGGACGGCGGCCGGTGCTGCTCGCCTCGGCGGTGACCGGGCTGGGCGGGCTGCTGCTGCTCGGCCTGGGCGGCTCGCTGTGGCCGCTGGCCGCGTCGGCGCTGCTGCGCGGGGTGGCCCGCGCGCTGTCGTCCGGCCCGGCCGAGGCCTGGTACGTCGACGCGGTGCACGCCGCCGCGGGCCGCGACGCCGACCTCGCCCCCGGCCTGGCCCGGGGCGGGATGGCCGCCTCCGCCGCGATGGCCGTCGGCGTGCTCGCCGGTGGCACGATCCCGTTCCTGTGGCCCGCCGGACCGGGCGCGGACGTGCCCGGACTGGCCGTGCCCGTGCTGCTCGCGGTGGTGTGTCAGCTGGCGCTGCTGGTCGTCGTCGCGGTGGCGATGCGGGAACCGCGTGCCGTGCGGCCGGGTCTGGGCGAGGTCCTGCGGGGCGTGCCGGACACGGTCGCGGCCGGGCTGCGGCTGGCCGGGCGGGACCACGTGCTGGTGCGGCTGCTGTTCATGTCGGCCGTGTCGGGCGTCGCGCTGGCCGTGATCGAGCTGCTCACCCCGGCCTGGATGGCGGTGCTCGCGGGCGGGCCGGGCGGCGGGGTGCTGGCGTACGCGCTGGTCGCGGCCGTCGGCTTCGCCGCCGGGACGGCGGGCAACGCGCTTTCGGCACCGCTGACCCGGTGGCTGGGCTCGCCGGGACGCGCCGTGGCGGTCTGCCTGCTCGCGGCCGCGCTGGCGCTGGCCGGGCTCGCCGGGACCGCCTCGCTGAGCGGGGTGACCGGCGTCGTCGCGGCCGGTACGGCGTACCTGCTGATGTTCGTTGGGCTGGGCGCGATGGTGGCGCCGGTCGGGCAACTGCTGCACGACCGGGTCGGCGCGGGCGAGCGGTCCACCGTGCTGTCGGTGGACTCGCTGGTGCTGCAGCTCGGCGCGGGCGCCGGGTCGCCGGCGCTGGGCTGGCTGGCCACGGCGCGCGGGCCCGGCGCGGCGTTCGCGGTGTCGGCGCTGCTGCTGTGCCCGGCGGCGCTGCTGCTGTGGCACGTGCCGCGCCGTATCCGTGCCGGGCGGCTGGCTCTAGTGTTACGCCATGGCCGACCGCATCTACCCGCCCGTGATCGCCCTCGCGAAGACCGCGTTCCGCGTCCTTGACCTGCGGATCGACCTGCGCGGGGCGGAGCACGTGCCGACCTCGGGCGGCGCGGTGCTGGCCTGCAACCACATCAGCTACCTGGACTTCATCCTGTGCGGCTTCGCCGCGCAGCCGTCCAAGCGGATGGTCCGGTTCATGGCGAAACAGGAGATCTTCGAGCACCGCATCGGGGGACCGCTGATGCGTGGGATGCATCACATCCCGGTGGACCGCGAGGCAGGGCTCGCCTCGTACAAGGCGGCGCTGGCGGCGCTCAAGGACGGGGAGATCATCGGCGTCTTCCCCGAGGCCACCATCAGCCAGTCCTTCACCGTGAAGGAGATCAAGGGCGGCTCGGCGCGGATGGCCGCGGCGGCCGGCGTGCCGCTGATCCCGATGGCGCTGTGGGGCCCGCAACGCCTGTGGACCAAGGGCCGCCCGCGCCGCATCGGGCAGCGGCACATCCCCGTCACGCTCCTGGTCGGCGAGCCGATGTACCCGGGCCGGCGGGACAAGTCCGAGGTCGTGACGGCCGAGCTGCACTCCCGCATGCAGGCGCTGCTGGACCGGGCGCAGGCCGACTACCCGGACAAGCCGAAGGGTCCTGAGGACTCCTGGTGGCAGCCCGCGCACCTCGGCGGCACCGCCCCCACCCCCGAGCAGCTGAAAGACTCCGTGGACGAGGACTGACTACGGCACCGTAGGTTACGGTACCGTAGTTACGAGCCCACCCCAGGAGGACGCGTGACCACCGGAAACACCGACACCACGACCAAGCTGCTGCTCGATCTGGAGCCAGTGGTGGAGGCGAACCTCAACCGGCACCTGGCCACCGCCAAGGAGTGGTTCCCGCACGAGTACGTGCCGTGGAGCCAGGGCCGCGACTTCGACGGCCCGCTGGGCGGCGAGGCCTGGGAGCCCGGCCAGTCGAAGCTGTCGGAGGTCGCCCGCACCTCGCTGATCGTGAACCTGCTCACCGAGGACAACCTGCCCAGCTACCACTACGAGATCGCGACCCGGTTCGGCCGCGACGGCGCGTGGGGCACCTGGGTGCACCGGTGGACCGCCGAGGAGGGCCGGCACGGCATCGCCATCCGTGACTACCTGCTGGCCACGCGCGCGGTCGACCCGATCGCGCTGGAGCGGGCCCGCATGACGCACATGGAGGGCGGTTTCGAGACCGACCACCCGGACGTGCTCGGCGCGCTGGCGTACGTCTCGTTCCAGGAGCTGGCCACCCGGGTCTCGCACCGCAACACCGGCCGCATCAGCGGGGACCCGGTCTGCGACGCGCTGCTGGCCAAGGTCGCCGCGGACGAGAACCTGCACATGCTGTTCTACCGCAACCTGCTCACCGCCGCGTTCGAGCTGGCCCCGGACGACACCATGGCGGCGATCACCCGGGTGGTGAAGAACTTCCAGATGCCCGGCCACACCATCGAGAACTTCGGCCGCAAGTCGGTGCAGATCGCCGTGGCCGGCATCTACGACCTGCGCATCCACCACGACGAGGTGGTCATGCCGGTGCTGCGCCAGCTGAAGGCCCTGGAGCGCGCCAACCTCTCCCCCGAGGGCGAGAAGCACCGCGAGGAGCTGGTCGAGTTCCTCGCCGAGCTGGACCGCCAGGCCACCCGCTTCGAGGACAAGCGCGCCGCCGCCCAGGCCCGCGCCGCCGCCCGCACCGCCGCCTGACCCGCACCCCCGCGCCTCGCGCCTCGCCGCGTTGTTCATGATCGACCGGCGAGGGCGGGGGCCGGGCGCGGGGTCGGGGTGGCCGAGGCGGTGGAAGCCGGGGTGGGTTTGCGGGTGGCGAGCCAGGAACCCACCAGGATGAGGGCGAAGCCGAGGACCGTGGCGGGGCTGAGGGGTTCGCCGAGGAGGGCGACGCCGAGGGCGACGGAGACGGCGGGGCTGGTGTAGGAGACCAGCGAGGCCGAGGCGGCGCCGGACAGGGCGATGAGCCGGTAGTAGACCATGAAGGCCAGCGCGGTGCTGAGCAGGCCGAGCACCAGCACGCTGGCGGCGGCGTCCCAGCCGGGCAGCGCGGCGGGCGCGGTGAGCAGGCCCGCGGGCAGCAGCAGCACGCTGGCGATGCCGGTGGTCCCGGCGACCACGCCCAGCGGGGGTACATCCGCCAGCTTCTTCCTGACCAGCATGGTGGCTCCGGCGTACGACAGCCCGGCGAGCAGCACCAGCCCGCCGCCGATCAGCTGCAGGCGGTCGCCGCCGCCGAGGTCGAAGCCGACGACGGCGGCCACCCCGACCAGCCCGGCGAGCAGGCCGAGCAGCTTGCGGGCACCGGCCCGCTCGGTGGCGTCGAAGCGCAGCGCGAGCAGCACGATGAACAGCGGCTGTCCGGCCAGCAGCAGCGCGGTCAGCGAGGAGCTGATGTGCAGCTCGCCGTACGTGATGAGCAGCTGCGGCGTGACCACGTGCAGCAGCGACAGCCCGCCGATCGCGACCCACCTGCCGCGCAGCCTGGCCAGCGCGCCCCGGCCGTAGGCGAGCGGGAGCAGCACCAGCGCCGCGATGAGGGTCCGTCCCAGCACGACCATCGGCGGTGACAGCTCCGTCAGCGCGATCTTGATGAACAGGTACGGGATGCCCCAGAGCACCGACATCGCGGCCAGTAGGAGCCAGGCTTGACGCTTCATATGAAGAGCCTCGCGCGCTACGGTTGTTAGCGGTAGTGATGAACTGCTTACTCAGCTTGAAGAGGTGCTAATGATCGACTTGCAGCGGCTGCGCATCCTGCGCGAGGTCGCCGAGCACGGCAGCTTCAGCGGCGCGGCGCAGGCGCTGCTGCTCACCCCGTCGGCGGTGTCCCAGCAGATCGCCGCGCTGGAGCGCAGCCTGGGCACGCCCGTGGTCGAGCGGACCACCCGCGGCACCACGCTGACCGCCCCGGGCCGGGTCCTGGTCGAGTCGGCCGGGGTGGTGCTGGCCGAGCTGGTGCACGCGCAGCAGCGGATCAGCCGGCTGGCCGAGGGCGAGGCCGAGCGGCTCACCGTGGCCACCTTCATCAGCGGCGGCCAGCTGCTGCTGCCGCGGGCGCTGACCGGCTTCGCCGCCGCGCACCCGCGCGCCGAGATCACCGTGCTGGAGGCCGAGACCGGGGACAGCCTGGCGCTGGTCCGGGAGGGACGGGCCGACCTGGCGCTGGTGTACCACTTCGACGGCCCGCCGCCGGTGCGGGCGGGCGACCGGTCGGGGCTGGCGCTCACCCCGCTGCTGGACGATCCGATGCGGATCGTGGTGCCCGCCGCCCATCCGCTGGCCGGGCGCGGCGAGATCGACCTGGCCGACCTGGCCGGGGAACGCTGGGTGCAGGGCTGCGTATCCGTCGGCGAGCTGCTGGACGGCTACGCGGCCATCGCCGGGTTCGAGGCGAACGTCTGCTGCCGGACCACCGACTACGGCTTCGCGGTGTCGCTGATCGCGGCGGGGGTCGGCATCGGGCTCATCCCGTCGGTGTCGCTGACCGCGCCCCCGGCCGGGGTGTCCGTGCTGGCCCTGCGCCCGCCCGCGCCGAGCCGCTACATCAGCCTGGTCACCCGCCAGGGCAGGGCGCAGCCCCTGGTCCAGAACCTGGTCCAGGGGCTGCTCGCGGTGCCCGGGGAGATGGGCCTCGCGTGACTACTTGGCGACGGCCACCAGTGAGATGTCGTCGTTGAGGTCGGCGCCGGTGTACTTGTGCTCCCCCGCCGCGTAGTAGCGGCACGGGCTGACGTTCACGTCGGGCTTGGTGTGGTCGTGGCGGCACACCACGGCGCGGTGGTCGGCGGCCACCTTCAGCGAGCTGATCTTGTCGTTGCCGACCGGGCCCAGCTCGGTCGCGCCGTACACGCCGATGCCGTACTTGTTGGACACGCCCTTGAAGTCGCGGTCGCGGTAGACGGTCATCCGCGCGCCGTTGCTCGGGCCCGCGAGCACCGTGATCAGCGACGCGGTGTTGTCGACGGGCGTGCCCTGCAGGTTGTGCACGCCCTCGCGGTACTGCCGGCACGGGCCGAGGTCGCCCTTGTTCTTGGCGAACTTGCTGTCGTTGTTGCAGATCAGCACCCGGTAGCCGGCCTCGACCCGGAACGAGGTGATCGCGTCGTTGCCGACCACGCTGAACTGGCCGCGCACCGCCTCGTAGATGCCCGGTGTGTAGGCCTGGCGGTTGCCCTGGAGCCCGGCCTCGCTGAACATGGTCACCGCCGGGCCGCCGACCGCGATCAGGTGGATGTTGTCGCTGAAGCTGTCACCCAGGGTGACATGCTCGCCCGCGGCGTAGAAGCGGCACGGGCCGACCTGGCCGCTGTTGACCCCGGCGGCGCGGTCGTGCTGGCAGACCACCGCCTGGTAGCCGGGGTCGATCTTCAGCGAGCTGGTCGCGTCGTCGACGTCGGGCAGCTCGCCCGCGCTCACCTCGTAACCGCCGACGCCCAGCGGCTGATCGGCGCCCTCGAAGTCCGCGTCGCGGTACGCGGTGACGCCGGAGCCGTTCTTGGCCGCCGCCCCCATGACCGTGATCAGCGAGGTCTTGTCGTTGAGGTCGGCGCCCACGTACTGGTGCTGGCCGGGGCCGTAGTAGCGGCACAGGCCCAGGTTCAGGGCGTTGGTGCGCCCGGCGGCGCTGTCGTCCTGGCAGATCACCACGCGGTAGCCGGGACCGACCTTGAGCGAGCTCATCTTGTCGCCGCCGACCGAGCCCAGCCCGCCCTTGCTCGCGTCGTGCACCCCCGCGCCCAGTGCCTGGAAGGAGCCCTTGAAGTCGCGGTCGCCGTAGATGGTGACGCCCGAGGTGGACTTCGTCGGCGCGTACCGCACCCGGTAGATCTTGGCGCCGGACTTGGTCGGGTCGGTGCCGGAGTCGGCGTAGAGGCCGCTGAAGTAGAGCCCGTCCGGGCCCGCGGCGATGCCGGCCACCGTGGTCTTGCCGCTGCCGTTGTACTCGACCAGCGTCTTCGGGGCGGTAACCGAGCCGTCGGCGTTGAACCCGAAGTCGACGATCCGCTTGCCGTCGTCCTGCGGGCCGGTGGCGTAGGTCGGCCCGCTGGTGGTCACGAAGCCGTGGCCGTACTTGTCCTCGGGGAACCCCGAGGCGTGGTGGACGCTCGGCTCGGTGAACGCGATGTTCACCGGCGCGACGGTGTCCTCCCAGGTGTAGAGGGCGTTCTTCTTCGTGTCGCCGACGTCGCCGTCCCAGCCGTAGTCGGTGCCCCGGGTCACCCGGGCGAACCGGTCGTTGGCGCCGCCGCCGTTCTCCACCTCGTAGAGCTGCTTGTCGGCGGCCCGCCACGCGCCGCCGAACGGGTTGCGGAAGCCCGACGCGAAGATGTAGTCGTGCGAGTCGATGCCGTCGGACGCCTTGTAGAACGGGTTGTCGGACGGGGCCGAACCGTCCAGGTTCATCCGGAGGATCTTGCCGCGGTAGGAGTTCATGTCCTGCGCCCGCGCGGGCTCCATGCCGTCGCCCATGTGCACGTAGAGCTTGCCGTCCGGGCCGATGCTGAGGTTCGAGATCTGGTGCGAGGCGCTCTGCGGCTCGTCGTCGAGGTCGAGGATGGTCTTCTTCGACGCGGCGGTCTTGCCGCCGTCCGTGCTGTGGAAGCGGACGACCTTGGGGTAGAAGTTCCCCCCGTCCTTGTAGACCATCGAGGCGAACACGTCGCCGGTCGCCGGCTCGACGACCAGGCCGGTGACGCCCATCTCGCCGCTGCCCGGGAACGCGCCGGTGGGGTCGAAGTTCAGCAGGTCGTCCTCGTAGGTGCCGACCGAGTAGTCGCCCTTGACCACCTTGATCTTGCCGTACAGCTCGGTGACGTAGAACAGCGGCTTGGCCGCGTCGAGCGCGTGCCCGGGGGCCATGGCGATGTTGACCGGCAGCTGGAATCCGCCGGCCACCTCCTCGACCTTGTAACCGGCCTGCTTGACCAGCCACTGCGGCGCGTCGGGCAGCGGCTGCTTCTCCTTGGCCGTGCGGAACGGCCGCTCCGACCAGTCGCTCCACTCGTCGTCGCCGCTGCTGGCGCGGTAGCGCACCCGCAGCTGGTAGTCCTTGTCCGGGACCAGGTCCTTGCGGCCGGTGTGCGAGTTCTCGAACACGCCGTCGCCCAGGTGGATGTGGTAGCGCAGCACGCCGCCGGTGCAGCCGCTGGCCCAGACCCGCTCGCCGCCGGTGGTGATCTCCCACTCGCTGCACAGGTGCTGGTCGCCGTCGGGGTCGCTGAAAGGCGCCGACTCCATGTGCACATCGGCCGCACTGACCAGGGTGTTGTCCGCACCGGGCTCGGTGATGACCGGCGCGCTGGGCGGCGCGGCCTCGGCGGGCAGGCCGGACACCGCCATCGTGAGGATTCCTGACATCAGCGCCGCACCGACGGGCAGCGATCTCCGATGACCCATAGCGTGATTGCCTCCAGCTCGTGTGGTGTCGCTGACAGTGCGCCAGGCTAACGAGCCGAAATGAGAAATCGCGCATTTACACGCTGATGCCTCCAAATAAGCCTCAATTTCCCCAATAAGCGTGGAGACGGCGATAGCCGGGAACTGAACGGCTCCGCCCGGAACCGCATCCCGCGGTCCCGGGCGGAGCTGCCGATCAGGAGCGTCAGCTACGGGTACAGGTCAGCGCCGGCACCGCGTTGGTGGAGTTGTTCCAGGTGCCGGTGAAACCGAACGACGTGCTCGCGTTCGGGCCCAGGTTGCCGTTGTAGGACATGTTGCGCACGGTGTGGCTCGCGCCGCTCGCCGTGTCCTGCGCGTTCCAGATCTGCGTGATCGTCTGTCCGTTGGCGAACGTCCAGGTCACCGTCCAGCTGGTGCTGGCGGTGCTGCCGTTGGTCACGGTCACCCCGGCCTGGAAGCCGCCCGGCCACTGGTTGGTGACGGCGTAGGTCGCCGTGCAGCCGCCGTTGCCGCCGCCCGAGGTGGTCACGCTGACCGTGCCCGAGCGGGTGGAGCGGTTGCCCGCGGCGTCCTTCGCGTACACCGCCAGGGTGTACTGCGTGCTCGCGGTCAGCCCGGTCAGCGCGGCCGAGTTCGTGCTCGGCGAGGCCAGGACGGTCTCGGTCGAGCCCGACACCCGGACCACGTCGTAGCCGGTCACGCCCACGTTGTCCGTGGACGCCGTCCAGGAGAGCGAAAGCGAGGACGACGTCACGTTCGACGCGGTCGGCGTGCCCGGCGTGGTGGGCGCCTGCGTGTCGCCGCTGGTGTTGTAGATGGTGGCCTGCGTCGACGTGGTGGACAGGCCGTTGGCGCCGGTGATGTAGCGGTTGCCCCAGGTGCTGCGCTGGGCCGGGTTGAAGCCCGTCACCATGTCGAGGTACTCGACGCCGCCGCCGTTGCCGCTCCACGACCAGCCCATGTTGCCGATGCCGGCGCTCTGGGTCTTGGCCATGATGGCGTCCTCGTCGGGGTTGCCGTCGGAGTGGTTGTCGCCGAACTCGCACACGCACAGCGCCAGGTTGCGGCTGGTGAAGGAGTCGACGTACGCGGTCACCTCGGCGGCGGTGTCGAACACGCCGTACATGTGCACGCTGAAGATGGTGTTGCCGGTGGTGTCGGCGGCCAGCACGCTCGGCGCGTTGTCGCGCATGGTGAACGACCAGTCCTGACCCCAGTTGGGCGCGTCCACCATGATGGTGTGCTGGAACCCGGCGTTGCGCAGCCGCTGGATGGCGCTCTTGGTGGCGTCGGTCCAGTTCGGGGTGACCGCGTTGTTGCCGATCGGCTCGTTGCCGATGTTCAGGATGACGTAGTTCTCCTGGCCGGTCAGGGCAGACTGGATGCTGATCCAGTAGTTGACCGCCGCGTCCAGGCTCACCGCGCCGCTCTGCTCGCCGAAGCCGGTGGTGTCGTGGTTCTCCAGCACGCAGATGAGCTTGTTCGTCTTGCACAGCGAGATGACGTTGGCGACGTCGGCGGCGGTGTTGGTGGTCCACCGGCCGCCGGACAGCACGACCCGGACCGAGTTCGCCCCGGCCGCCTTGATGTTGGCGAACGAGCTGGTCTGGGTGGCGTACCAGGCGTGCGGGTGGTTGATGCCGCGCAGCTTCAGCGCGGTGCCGTTGGCCTCGACCAGCTTGCCGTTGCTGACGCGAATGCCGGTGGCGGCCTGCGCGGGCTGGCTGAAGGCCACCAGGGACGCGGCGAGCGCCAGCACGGACGCAGCCGCCAGCGCGATCTTGCGTTTCATGTTCACCTCGGAAGGGAGCGGGCCCCGGCGGCACGGCCGACGGGGGGACGGACACGAGGAACTCCAGTGACGCAGCCCGAACGAAGCCCGGCTCCCTACAGCGTCGGCATCAGCATAGGTGGATGCCACGATGGACGCAACCGGTTAAGGTGCGACCGCCATGTATTGATCGCACTACCAGGCGTGATAGGCTGAACCGGTTCACTCCACCGTGCGCACGTCGAACCGGATGCCCGCCCGCACCAGCCGCGCCGTCAGGGCGTCGCCCATCGCCGCCGCCGTGGTGACCTGCCCGGCCGTAGGCGGCAGCGGGTCCAGCGCCAGGCACAGCGCCGACTCGGCCAGCATCTTCGCGGTCTCGCCGTAGCCGGGGTCGCCGCCGGACACCTCGGTCACCACCCGGCGGCCGCCGCCCTCCCCTGCGAACACCGCCCGGAACCAGCTCCGCGCCCGCCGCTGCTCGCTCGGGCCGCTGCCGCCCGGCAGCCGCCGCATCAGCCAGCGCCGCACCGGCCCCAGCTGCGCCAGCACGAACAGCACCGCCGCCCCCGCGAGCGCGGCCGCCACGACCGGCAGCCGCTTCACCGCGGCGCTGTGGGTGTACGCGAAATCCGGCCCGTACCGGGCCAGCGCCGCCGCCGAACGGCCCACCACCTGCGGATCCACCGTGGGCAGCGGCACCGCCCAGCCGCCCGCGGCAGACGCGCGCCGGATCCGGCCCAGCGGCGTGCGGATACGCCTGCCCTCCGGGCGCGGGTCCACGGCCCGCCGTTCCCGGGCCGCCCGCGCCGTCTGACGGCGTCGCGAGAACGCGAGCAGCGCCGAGGCCATCGTCCCGCCGGAGATCGCGCCACCGGCCCGCACGTAGCCGTCCACCCGGATCGGCCCGTCCTGCGGCAGCTCCTTGACGGTCAGGTATACGCCCAGGTCGTGCGGCACCGAGTCGAAGCCGCACGCGTGCACCAGCCGTGCCCCGGTGCGCACCGCCTCGGCGTGGTGCCGGACGTACATCAGGTCGATGAACTCGGGCTCGCCGGTCAGGTCCACATAGTCCGTGCCCGCCGCCGCGCACGCCGCGACCAGCGGCTCACCATGCAGCACGTACGGGCCCACCGTGCTGATGACCACGCGGGCCGAGCCGGCCAGCTCCCGCAGCGACGCCGCGTCACCGGCGTCGGCCCGCAGCAGCGGCAGCTCCGCGAGAGCCGGGTCGAGCGCGGCCAGCCGCTCCCGCACCGCCGCCAGCCGGGCCGGGTCCCGCCCCGCCAGCGCCCAGCGCAGCCCCGGCGGCACGTGCCCGGCCAGGTACTCGGCGGTCAGCCCGCCGGTGAACCCGGTCGCCCCGAACAGCACGATGTCGTACGCCCGCCCGGCCCGGTCAGCCCGGGTCGCGGCGTCGTCCGCGCGGTCCGCCGGTCTCGCCGTCAGGTCATCCGGCTGCGCACCTGCCCGTCCGCCAACCCCGGCGGCACCGGAGGTGCCCGGGTCACCGGGCCTCATGCCGTGCGCCGACGGACCGCGATCAGGCGTGCCGGGCTCCGCCGCGCCCACCCCGACCAGGACCGGCTCAGAGACGGCGAACAGCACCGACGCGCCGTCCAGCGCGAGCGGGGACCATTGCGGCGCGCCCTGGCGGCCGTGTTTGGGGTCGATGCCGATCAGCACCCGGCCGCCCGCGCGCACCCGCACGTGGCGCGCCTCCCAGTCCACCGTCGCCCGCTGGCGCACCCGGCCTGAGCAGCGGAAGCTCCGGTCGCGGAAGCCGACGATCGAGGAGTGGCCGTGGATCTGGCCGAACGGCACGAAGCCGCCCTCGGCGTAGTGGGCCAGCCAGCCCGCGTACAGCTCGGATCCGGCCTCGGCCCACAGCGGCCCGGACTCGCCGTCGGCGCCGGTATGGAACCCGCGCCACAGCAGCGGCTCCGGCCGCGCGTTCAGCAGCCGCGCGGCGGCCGCGGCGGTGGCCGGCTCCCCCAGCTCGCGCCAGCAGTAGGGCGTCAGCCCCGCGTGGCTGACCAGGTGATCCTCGCCGTCGGCGGTGCGCATGGCCGCGGCCACCCGCAGCCTGCCGTCGTCCCACCAGCCGCGCAGCAGCGCCGCGTCCGCCTTGGACAGCCGCTCGGGATAGAACCGGTCGCCGCCGGGCACGTACTGCGACTCGTGGTTGCCCATCAGCTGGATCCACTGCTCGGGCTGCTCGTCGAGGCGCTCGCGCACGATCCGCAGCACGCCGGAGCTGTCCGGCCCGCGGTCGACCAGGTCGCCGACCTGCACCACGGTCAGCTCCGGCGGCAGGCGCAGGTCCCTGCGCCGCGCCCCGGCGGCGAGCAGCGCCGCGGCGAGCTGGTCCGGAAAGCCGCCCACGTCGCCGATGACGATGACCCGGCCCATCCGCGCCTCCCTCGATGTCCTGGCGCCGCAACCATATCGGCGACACGCCGGTGCCCGCCTGACGGGATCTTCACAACGTACGACTTGGCGCTCGTGCGGTAGTGCGGCGAAGATACGGACGTGCAGACAGAGCGATCGTTCGTCGGGCGCGGCAAGACTCTGCAACGATTCCTCAGCACCGTGGCCCACCCGCCCTCCGTGCTGCTGCTGTCCGGCGAGGCCGGCAGCGGCAAGACCCGGCTGATCGACGAGTGGCGGCGGCGGGCGACCGGACCCGTGCTGGTCGCCGCATGCCCGCCGATCCGCCCGCCGCTGCCGCTGGCCGCGGTCACCGGCCTGCTGCTGGCCGCCGGGCCGCACCTGGCCCCCGCCGACAGCCTGAACCCGCTGCTCGGGGCGCTGCGGCCGCTGCTGCCCGAACTCGCCGACCGGCTGCCGGACCCGCTGCCCGCCCCGGCCGACCCGGCCGGCGAGCGCCACCGCACGCTGCGCGCGATCCGGGCGCTGCTGGCCTCGCTCGGGCCGGTCACCCTGGTCGTCGAGGACCTGCAGTGGATCGACGCCGAGTCGCGCGACCTGCTGTCACTGCTGCTGGCCGCCCCGCTGCCCGAGGCCGCCCTGGTGCTGTCCTACCGCCCGGAGGAGCTGCCGGTGCCCGGCCTGCCGCTGGGCGGCTCCGCCGCGTACGCTCCCGGTCTGCGCACCGAGGCCCTGTCGCTGGAGCCGCTGCCGCCGGACGAGGTGCGGGTGCTCATCCGGCAGGCCCGCCGCCAGGAGCCGCCCGCCGAGTTCACCGCCCGGCTGGCCGCCGCCGCCGGCGGGGTGCCCCGGGTCATCGAGGACGTGCTCGACCAGCTGCGGGTGCTCGGCGACGACGCCGACGGGTTCGGCGGCACACGGTTCGCCCCGCCCGCCCGGCTGCGCGAGCTGACCACCGCCCGGGTCGCGGCACTGTCCGCCGACGGCCGCCACGTCGCCGAGGCCGCGGCCGTGCTGGACGAGCCCGCCGCCGAGGAGCAGCTGTGCGAGGTGTCCGGGCTGGACCTCGCCGACGGCCGCCGGGCGCTGATGGAGGTGCTGGCCGGGGCGGTGCTCAGCGAGACCGCCGACGGCCGCTACGGCTACCGCATCCCGCTGGCCGCCCGCGCGGTGTACGACAACCTGCCCGGCCCCTGGCGGCGCGAGCTGCACGCCCGTGCCGCGCACACGCTGGCCCACGCCACCGCGGGCGCGCCGCTGGCCCGGCTGGCCCACCACCACCGCCGCTCCGGGCGGCACGAGGCCTGGATGCGCCACGCCGAGACCGCCGCCGAGCGCTACATCGCCGAGGGCGACAACGAGGCCGCGATAGCGCAGCTGGAGGACGTGCTCGCCGACCAGACGGTGCCCCGGGACGTGCGCACCCGGCTCACCATCCGGCTGGCGCAGACCGCCGAGGTCGGCCGCCGCTCCGACCAGACCGTCGCGCTGCTGCGCCGCATCCTGGCCGACGACCGCCTGCCCCTGGCGGCCCGCGGCGAGCTGCGGCTCAAGCTGGGCCTGGTGCTGATGAACCAGGCCGGGGAGTACGTCGAGGGCGCGGGCGAGGTGGAGCAGGCGGTCGAGGAGCTGCACGAGCGGCCCGCGCTGGCGGCTCGCGCGATGGCCGTGCTGTCCTGGCCGGTGCTGCACGGCTTCTCCTTCGCCGAGCACCTGAGCTGGCTGGAGCGGGCCGAGGCGGCCGCCGACGCCTGCGACGACGCGGCCATCAAGATGGCGGTGCTGGCCAACCGGGCCACCCTGCTGATGAACCTCGGCGACGCCGCCGCGTGGACCGCCGCGCAGCGCATGTCCGCCGTGGGCGACTCGACGCTGGCCATCCGCCAGCAGGTCGCGCGCGGTCTGCAGAACCTCGCCGACGCCACCATGCTGCTGGGCCGCCATCGCGCCGCCGAGGACTACCTGCGCCAGGCCACCGAGCTGGCCGAGCAGGTCGGCGCGTCGGTCACCCAGACCACCGCCCGCTGCACCCGGCTGCGCCTGGACTGGGCCATGGGCCGCTGGCCGGGCCTGGCCGACCGGGCGGCCGAGTTCACCGGGCCGGACGGGCCGACCACCGAGGTCGAGGGGCACCTGGTCGTCGGGCAGCTGGCGATGGCCCGCGGCGACTGGGAGGCGGCCGAGCAGTCGCTGCACGCCGCCGGGCTGTCCGCCCCGCAGACCAGCACCGTGCCCGTGGTCGCCGCCGCGGCCGGGGCGTATCTGCGCGTGCTGACCGCGCGCGGCCAGCTCGACGAGGCCGTCGTGGTGGCGCGCCAGGCGCTGGCCCGGGTGCGCGCCAAGAGCGTGTGGAACTGGGCCGCCGAGCTGGCGCCGTACGCGGTGCAGGTGCTCGCGCAGTCCGGCGCGCTGGCGGAGGCCGGGCAGGTCGCCGAGGAGTTCGCCGAGGGCATGCGCGGGCTGGAGTCGCCGCTGGCCGAGGCGGCGCTGGAGCTGAGCCGGGCCCACCTGCGCGCCGCCGAGGGCCGGCCCGCCGAGGCGGCGGCCCACTTCGCCGCCGCCGCCAAGGGGTTCGAGGCACAGCCGCGCCCGTACGAGGCGGCGCAGGCCGAGGAGGGCCGGGCGCGCTGCCAGCTGGTCCTGCGGCCCGGCGACCCGGACGCGCTGGCGGTGCTCGCGGCGGCCGGTGGGGTGTACGCGGGGCTCGGCGCGGGCTGGGATGCCGCGCGCTGCCAGCACACGCTGCGCGAACACGGCGTCGTGCCGCGTGGCGGGCGCCCCGGCTACGGCGGCGGGCTGACGCCGCGCGAGCGCGAGGTGGCCCGGCTGGCCGCGCAGGGCCGCACCAACCGTGAGATCGCTCAGATGCTCTTTCTGTCGCCGCGCACCGTCGAGCAGCATGTGGCCCGCTCGCTGCACAAACTCGGCGTCCATTCGCGAGCCGAGCTGGCCGGCGTGGAGCTGGACCTGCCTGGCTGACGGCGCGGCGCTGAGCGGCCTCCGGAGCCGTCGCCGGCGCCGGAGGCCACCTCCTCCCCAGGCCCCGCCGCCCGCCCTGGCACTGACGCGGCGACGGTGGATCGAGCCTGTTGGTCCTGTTCGTCGTGCAGGTGGCGAGGGAGCGACGATCGGTCACTCCCCCGCCTCAGGGTCGTGTGCCGCCAGCTCTGGATAACGGCGCACCTCCCTGCCACACCGCTCCTGCGAGCGCTGGACACGGCCGGTGGTGACCGGCCGGTACCGCAAACCGTTCTGGCGCCCCCGACGGGGTCGATTCCACCCAGCGGCACGGAGTCTGGCTCACGTGCCGCTGGGGAGTCTCCGGCGGCGCCTGGGTGGTCCACCCATGCCCATAACGATCGTCGAACCGGCCGGGAGCGACAATCCGTAGAGCGCTGCGTAGCCATACGCAAACAACCGCCCGGAGCTACGTACGGGCTGCACAGACCACGGATACGGGGTCACCCCCAGGGTGACGTGACCACGAACGAGCAGTCGCGGCGGAAGTCGTCGCGGTCGCGCCAGCGGTCGATCCACAGCTCGTCGCCGCGCAGGTGTACGTAGTAGCCGCGGTAGTTGTAGGACTCCAGGTACACCGAGCCCGGCAGCCCGCCCTGGCGCACGCAGAAGGTCGCGTCCTCGCGGAACAGCCGCGAGCCGTCGGAGCGGTCGTGGTGGATCCGGTAGTCGCGGTGGCGCAGGTAGCCGCCGTCCGACCCGGCGAACGAGAAGCACTTCGCGTCGGCCAGCCCCGCCACCACGGTGAACGTCGCCGCCAGCCGCACCTCGCCCGAGCTGCCGGTGGTGACGCTGACCAGTGCGGCGTCGCCGTTGCTCTGCCGTACGTAGCGGTCCGGCGACCAGGCCGCGCGCAGCGAGCGCCGCCCGCCGGCCTCCAGCGTGGCCGCGCTCGGCGACGGCGCCAGGGCCGGACTGCCGGTCGCCGAGGCCGACGGCAGCGGCGCCGGGCTCGACGGGCGCGGCCCCGGATCGCGCGGCGGCGTCCACGCCTGCGTGTCCGGCGTCGGGCTGGCCTCCCCGAAGCCGTCCGCGTAGCTCTCGCCGCCGACGGTGGCCAGGCTCACCGGCGGCACCGGGGCCTGCGCGGCGGGCCGGGCCAGTGCCCAGCCGGTCGCGGCCGTGCTCAGCACCACGGTCGCCGCCGCCACGACGACGACCGGCCGCCGCGACCGCCGCCCGGCCGCCCGCTGCGGCTCCCGCTCCTGCGCCGCCAGCTCCTCGACGGTCTCGGGCAGGATCCTGGGCAGGATCGCGGTGTGGTCTTCCTCGTTCAGCCGGTGCCTACTCACGATGTGGGACGGTACCGACACCCCTCGCCCCCCGCGATCGGCTGTCCGACCGAAACCCATGGCAGCTTGCTGCCATTCGAAAGGAAGGGCACCTTCTTAACGCTTTGCGTAGAAGAAGGTGCCCTTCTTAACCCCTCGCCGTAACGGGCTAGGCGGGCGCGGGCCCCGGCTCCGCCACGGCGGCCTGCGGCCGGACCGGCAGACCTCGCCTGAGCAGCGTGTTCTCGGCCAGCGTCCAGGCCGTCGAGGTGGCCAGGTAGAGCAGCGCCGCCAGCGGCAGCACCGCCGCACTGATCAGGATGAAGTACGGCAGCACCCGGGGCAGCGCCGCGAGCAGCCCCGTCGGCGGCTGCTCCTGCATGGCGGCCAGCCGCACCGCCCGCCGGGACGTGCCCCACGCCACCGCCGCCAGCACCGCGACCAGCGCGCCGAACACCAGCAGGTGCGAGCCGGCGCCGCCCGCCGGGCTGAACAGGTGCGCGCTCAGCGGCACGCCCGCAAGGGTGCTGTCCAGCAGCGTATTGGGCCGCCCGGCCACCTCCGGGCTCACGAACAGGTGGTAGAGCAGCAGGAACACCGGCGCCTGGAGCAGCATGGGCAGCAGCCCGGCCAGCGGCGACACGCCCGCCTCCCGGTGCAGCTCGGTGTACGCCTGCGCGAGCGCGACCCGGTCGTCGCCGTGCTCCTGGCGCAGCGCCACCAGCCGCGGCGCGAGCGCGGCACGGGCCCGCTCGCCGCGTACGGCGGCCCTGGTCAGGGGGTGCACCAGCAGGCGTACCAGCATCGTGACGGCGACGACGGCGGCGGCCGCGCCGCCCAGCGGGGCGAGCAGGGTGGACAGTTGGGTGACGGCGGCATGGACGGCACCGGTCAGCGGCGCGAAATCGAACATGATGAATCCCTCTGGCGGAGACGGCGACCCGGCCGGGCGCGCGACGCGGCACCGGCGGGATGGACGGGAACCGTACGGCCCGCCCCGGCGTACGCCGGATCAGCAGGCCAGAGGGGTGCGCGAGGGTGCTCGGGGGCGGGGGCGGCCCGCCGCGTCGGGGTCACGCTGGCGCAGCACACCCGTGCGCCGGGCCAGGTCCCGCAGCGCCGTGTCGAGCCCGGCCCGCCCGGCCGGCAGCGCGCCGAAGCCGCACGCCGCGGCGACGGCCAGGGTGGAGACGAGCAGCAGCACCGCCGCGCTCGCGAGCACACCGCCGAGCCCGGGCTGCTCCGCCGCGGCCACCCCCGCACACAGCACGGCCAGCCACAGCATCACCGCCCAGCGCGTCGCGCCCCTCATCCACACGCGCGCAACCGTACCCCCACCCCGCCACCCACCCCACGAGCCGCGCCCCGCAGACCCCGGCCCCCGCGACCCGCGACCCGCGCCAAGATCGGCCAACTTGCCTGGCACATGGGCGAATGTCGGGTCAAGATACGCCCAAGTGCCAGGCAAGTCGGACGATCTTGGCGGCCGCACGGGCGCGGGCGCGGGCGCGGGCGCGGGGCGCGGGCGCGAAGTGGGTCCACGCGGGGTGGCGCGGGAGGTTGGGGGCGTGGTCAGGGGCGGGTGCCGAGGACGACGACGGCGCCGCGGTCGTCGTCGCGGGCGAGGCGGGGGGTGAGGCCGGCCGCGGTGAAGAGGGCGCAGGCCGTGGGGGCCTGCTCGTCGCTGGTCTCCAGGAGCAGGTGGGCGCCGGGGGCGAGCCAGTCACCCGATCCGGCCAGCACCCGGCGGGCCACGTCGAGGCCGTCCGCGCCGCCGTCGAGGGCGACCGCGGGCTCGTGCAGGCGAGCCTCCGGCGGCATCAGCGCGATCTCCGACGTGGGCACGTACGGCACGTTGACCACCAGCACATCGACCCGGCCGCGCAGTTCGGCGGGCAGCGCGCCGTACAGGTCGCCCTCGTGAACCCGGCCGCCGAGCGGCTCGACGTTGCGCCGGGCGCAGCGCACCGCCGCCGGATCGATGTCGGCCGCGTGCACCTCGACCCCGTCGTGTCCGGCCAGCACCGCCGCCGCCGCGCCGGAGCCGCAGCACAGGTCCAGCACCACCGCGCCGGGCCGCAGCAGCCGCGCCGCCTGCTCGACCAGCAGCTCGGTGCGCCGGCGCGGCACGAACACGCCCGGCTCCACCACGATGCGCCGCCCGCAGAACTCGGCGAACCCGACGATGTGCTCCAGTGGCAGCCCGGCGACCCGCCGCGCCACCATCTCGGCCAGCTCGCCCGGCCCGTCCGCGACGGACAGCAGCAGGTCGGCCTCGTCCTCCGCGAACACGCAGCCCGCCGCCCGCAGCTCCGAGATCACGTCAGTACGCACCCGCAAAGGCTACGCCGCACGGCGAGCACCCCCGCGCCCAGCGGCCGCCCCGGTGGGACGTGGCTCAGCCGAGTTCGGCGAGCGCCTCCCGGGCCTCGTCGCGCACCATCGCGGACTGCGAGGTCGCCAGCACGTGCTCCAGCGCCGCGCGGTACGCGACCGGGTACGCCCGCTCGGCCGGGACGGCGAGGTCCGGTATCACCCCGGTGCCCTCCCAGTTGGTGCCGGTCACCGGGTTGACCGAGCGCGCCGTCGGCACCCAGATCTGCAGCGTCGCGGTGATCGGGAACGCGTCGGTCGGGTGCGCGCCGCCGCGGGTCGTCTCGCCGACGAGGACCGCCCGCCCCTGCGCCTGCAGGTTGTAGCAGAACTCCTCCCCGGCGGAGAAGGTCGACGCGCTGGTCAGCACGTACACCGGCCGGTCCAGGTAACGCTCGCCGGGCAGGTACGCCAGGCTCCAGTACTGCCGGGTGCTCCCGGTCGCGGCCGAGGTGATGCTGTTCAGGTGGGTCTGCCCGTCGGGGAACAGGTAGCTGGTCCAGAAGATCACCCCGTCCGGCGACCCGCCCCGGTTGCGCCGCAGGTCGATCAGCAGCGCCTCGGTGTGCGACACCAGCTCCATCGCGGCCGCGATCGCCCGCCCGCCGCCCGCCGCCTCGGTGACCAGGCGCAGGTCCAGGTAGCCGATGTTGCCGCCGAGCCGCTCCACGCGGGCGATGCCGTGGTTGGACAGCCGCAGCCGCTCCCGCCACAGCTCCTGCGCGGCCTCGGCCGAGAGCGCCTCGTGCGGCTGCCCGTCGCGTACCGTCAGCCGCAGGTGCCGGTCGGCGCAGTGCGCCGCGAGCCGTGCCGTGAGCGCCTCGGCGAGGGCGGGTTCGTCCAGCCCGTCGTACTCCCCCGCGGCCAGCCGGTCACGGACGTCCGCGGCGGCGGCCGCCGCCCGCTCCGGGAACACGTAGTGCTCGCACAGCAGCGCCACGGCGCGCTCGACTCGGGTGTGAGGCATGGCGCCCACCGTAGCGCCCCGGGCGGGGCGGTCAGGCCCGCCGGACGACCACGCGGTCGATCGCGGGCGCCGGGCCGCCGGTGCTGGTGAAGGTGACGGCGTTGGCGCCCGCCTTCAGCCGTACGCTCACCGCCTTGCTCGCGCAGCAGCTCCCGCCGCCGCCGACGGTCGCGGTGATCGTGGCCCCGCCCGCGACGATGATCGTGACCCGGTCCGCATGTGGGCCCACGACCTGCGCGTAGTAAAAGGTCAGCGTGTACGTGCCCGCCTCGGGCACGGTGATCGCGTTGAATCGCAGCGCGCCGTCCTTCTTGGCTCCCGCGCCGTCGCCGAGGTTACGCACCGCCCTGCCGCCGGAGGCGCCCGCCAGGCTGACCACCTCGGCCTGGCCCAGCAGGGTGTTGCCCGGCGCTTCGGCCTCGTAGGTGACCGGCCCGAACGCGGCGGCCTTCGCCGAGGCCGACAGGCTCGGCGCGGCGCTGGACGCGGCGACCGACGGCGTGGCCTCGGTCGTGGGGGAACCGGTCGCATCGGGCGCGCCGGACGCCGGCGCGGCGGGCGCTCCGGTCGCGAAGGTTCCGGGGCCGCCGGCCTGCGAGTCCGGCTCGCCGGAGGAGACTGCCCAGAGGACTCCTGCCACGGCCGTCACCAGCAGCGTCGCCACTGCCGCGAGCACGGCGGGCCGCGTCGCCCGGCCGGTGGGCCGGTCCAGTCTGCGCCGCCCCCGCTGCGAGACGGCCGGTCCACGCGGCTCGCCGCGGTCGCCGTCCGGTTGCCGCGCCCGCCCGTCGTGGCCATCCGCGGGCCAGGGCGTTGCCGCCGGCCGGGAGGCGCTCTCGTCCCCGGGTGTCGGGCGTCGCGCGTGTCCCTCGCCGGGGTGCTCCCGCGCCGGGGGCGCACCGGCACCGCGGTCCGCCTGCCACGCGGATCCTCCGGCGCGGACGGGCGCATCCGGCTGATCCGGCTCGGGCACCTCGGCCTGCGCCGGGTCGCCGTCGGGAATCCACCCGCCGACGCGCAACCGGCTCGAGGCGCGGTCCTCGGCGGCCATGATCCCCCCTGAACTGCATCGACACGCGGACGTGCAGACCCTAGTCACCGCCCGCGCCGCCGGTCCACCCGGGGACGGAACGACGACACCGGTCAGCGCAGCCGGTGCCGCGCCCCGCCGCCCGACTGGACCGGAACCCGGGCCGCCGCCTCCGCCGCCTCCGCCAGCGACGCCACGTGCGCGGCCAGCCGGTCGCTGGTCAGGTCGCACGCGGTGATGTCGGTGACGGCGAGCCACGACATGTGCACGCCGCCGTCGGCGGAGATCGTCGCCGACCAGCGGGTGCTGGTCGGGTGGGTCGCGACCACGGCCACGCCGACCCGGCCGAGGTCGGCCAGCAGCGCGTCCAGGTCGCGCAGTTGCTCGGTGTGCTCACCCCACGGGTCGGCGACGAACAGCAGCTGGATGCCCCAGGCGTCGCCGGTGACGTTGTTGACGCGGGCGGTGGGCATGTCGGCGGTCTGCGAGTCATGCAGCACGGCGGCGTTGGCCGCGGCCCGGCGGCTGATCCGGGCCAGCGCGTCGCTGACCGAGGAGCTGGCCCGCACCCGGTCGCTGAGCGAGCCGAGCGCGCGCAGGTCCGCGCCGCTCAGCCCCGCCACGGTCACCGCCGCGCCGTCGGCCCAGCTCGCCGTCGCGGCCTCCGCGGCGAGGTAGCGCAGCAGGTCGTCGCAGCGCTGCGGGTCACCGCACAGGGTCAGCAGGCCGGTCCGCTCGCCGTCGACGAACAGCTCGCCGCCCTGCGGCCAGACGCCGATCTTCAGCAGGCCGGGCAGCAGCGACGGCGTGTCCACCCGGTCCGGCAGCCAGGCCGAGCCGGCCAGCGACCAGGTGTTGGGCCACTGCATGTCGAACGGCTCCGGCGGGTCGGCGCACGGCGCGGCCAGGATGATGGCCAGGTCGCCGCCGTGCTCCCAGGCCGCGGCGATGTCGGGCATCTCCCACGGAGCGCGCCCGCGCAGGCCCGCGGTGAGCTGGCGCAGCCCGGCATCGAGCCGCTCGGCGGCGCGGTGCCGCGGCGGCCGGGCCGGGCGCACGGGGGTACGCAGCCCGCCCACGCCGCGCCGCCGGCCCACCCGCAGCCGGTGCAGGCGGCGGATGCGGCGGCGCACCACGAGGTGGCCCGCGAGCACGGTGGCCAGGGCCAGCCCGGCGCCCGCGGCGAGCACCTTGGTCTGCCCGAGGCCCGGGTCGGTCTCGTCCAGCGGGATCGGCTCCGGCCTGGGCGCTGCTCCGGGCACCACGACGCCGGGCGGGGTCTCCACCCCGGACGGCGACGCGGCCGGGGTCGACGCGGCCGGGCTCGGCGCGACCGGGCTGGCCGACGGCGCGACCGGGGACGGGCTGGGCGGCGGCGTGGGCTGCTCCGGCGCGGGCGGCGGCGGAGCGGGCGGCGTCTCCGGCACCGCGGGCAGCAGCAGGCGGCCGGTGGCGTGGCGGATGGCGCCGTGGTCGTACGCGTCGACGGGCAGCACGATGCGCCAGCCGGGTTCGATGTGGTCCGGGTTCTTGATCAGCTTCGGGTTCAGCGCGGCGAGCTGGTGGTAGCGGTCGAAGTCACCGGTGAAGCGCTCGGCGATGCAGCCGAGGTAGTCGCCCTTCTTCACCACGTACACCGGGCGCTCGACGCGCTGGCGGACCGGGGCCGGGGCCTGCCGGACGGCGGCGGTCGCGGCATGCGCCACGGGGGCGCCCGCGACGGCGGTGTACGGCGGCACCGGGGCCACGGCCGGAGCGGCGGGCGCGGCCCATACGGCGGTGTCGCGGGCGACCGGCGGCGCGGCCCAGGTGGCCGTGTCGGGGCTGGCCCACGGCGAGATGTCACCCCGCACCACGGCGGGGGCCGCGGCGACGGGCACGCTGGCGATGGCGCGCAGCGGCGCGGGGGCGGGCAGCGCGGCGGCGGCGGCCAGGTTGGCCCCGGCGAACACCGCGACCAGGGCGCCCACCAGGCCCGCCGCGACGCGCTGCTGGAGGCCGAGGCCGGGCAGCCGGATCGCGCGGCGACCGCGCAGCCGCGCGACGATCTCCACCAGGACGCTGAGCGTGAACGTCGCCCAGGCGATCCAGCCGGCGATCGCCAGCGCCCGCAGGAACAGGTCGCCGTTGTCGGGCGAGGTCAGCAGGGTGCCCAGCTCGTCCAGGGTCGGGACGTGGCGGGGCAGCGGGTTGCCCGCGAACTTCACCAGCGCCACCGGCACGCCGCCGACGACCGCGGTGAGCGCGATCAGCGACGCCAGCCCGGTGAGCAGGCGCAACGTCCAGTGGGGCCGGGTGCGCCGGACGTCTGTCATGGTCTCCGCCCTTTCCGTGTCGCCGCGCGGGGTCTAGCCGATGAGGATGGTCGCGGTCGCCTGGCCGGTGGCCGTCCAGGTGGGACCGTCGAGGAATTCCAGGTGGGTCGGGTTGTCGTAGCGGATCGTCGCGACGACGGTGACCTGCTGGCCGTCGGGTGAGACGGTCACGGTGCCGGTGGCGCCGACCGCGTCGAGGTACGCCTGGGCGGCCGTGGCGGCCAGGGCCGGATCGATCACCTTGCGGCCGCCCTGGATGGCGCTGCCGGGGGCGATGGCCTGCCCGGCGGTGCGGGCGGCCTCGGCGGCCACGTTGTCGGCGCGCTGGTACGCGCGCACCCGCCCGCCGCCGACGATGACCAGGCCGAGCATCGCGATCCAGGCGGGCGCGATGATCGCCACGAAGATGGTGACCTTGCCGCGGTCGTCCCTGATCATGTCCGGCTCCGGTAGGTGTCGAGCGGGCTGGTGAACTCGGAGGTGAGCCGGGCGCTGCCCGGCATGCCCGGCAGCGCGATGTCGGCGAACTCCGCCTCGCAGGTGAGCCGGACGGTCACCGTGGCGGGCTGGCCGACCGGGACGGAGAAGCCCCTGGTGTCCACGGTCACGGTGAGCGTGCGGCAGGTGATGCCCTCGGCGGCGAACGAGGCCGCCGCCGCGTCCCGGCCGCGGCTGGCCGCCGTCGCGGCGGTGCCGGACAGGCTGGCCGTACGCGCCGCGTTGTACGCCGCGGCCTCGGTGGCCTGCCGGGCCATGCTGAAGCGCCCGGCGATGATGACGCCGATGAAGAACACGAGCACGACGGGGACGAGGATGGCCAGTTCGATGCTGGCCGACCCCCGGTCGCGCGGTGTGCTCGTCACGGGATGAACCTCTCCACGGGCCCGCTGGCGCTCTGCTCCACCTCGAAGCTGACCAGCGGGAGGATGCTCGTCGCCCGGCCGGTGACGGTCACGGTGACGCTCTCGGCGCCGGTGCGCACGTTGATCACCGGGTCCTCCAGCCCGACCCCGATCCGCTCCAGGAAGTCGCGGGCGTTCGACTCGCCGGTGCCGGCCGGGCTGCCGTACACCCGCGCCGCGTTGGCGCCCTGGGTGGCCGCGCCGAGCGCGATCGAGCGGGCGTAGAACACCAGCGCCGCCTGCACTACCAGGAACGTGAAGATGAGCAGGGGCAACGCGATGATCGCCATCTCGACGGTGCCCGCTCCCCGGTCGCGCGCACGGCGCGCCGCCGGCCGGCCCGTCCGGGGCCGGCCGGCGATCGCGGTCGTGTCCACCTGCACCGCCTACGGCATCGCGTCGGGGATCAGGTCGACCCAGTCCTCACCGACGGCGAGGATCAGGCCGCCGATGGTGATGGCGGCGGCGGCCATCATCGCGATCATGACGACGTGCGGGATGGGGCCCTCGCCGCGGTCGCGCAGCGCCGGGTCGGTGAGCACCCGCAGCCGCGCCGCCAGCGCCGTGTAGACCTTCAGGGACATGGTGACTCCTCTCTAGTTCTGACTGAACAGGCTCGTCATCAGGGGATATCCGACGAGCACGAGCAGAATCAAGATCATCATGGTGGATGGGATGTCCAGCTTGGACGTCCTGGTCTTCGCCGTCTCCAGCGCCGCCACCCGGATCTGGTCGCGCAGCGACGCCGCCTGGGCGCGCAGCGTCTGGTACACCTGCGCGCCGTCGTTGCCGGCGCTGCGCATGATGTCGGCGAAGCCGGTCAGCTCCACCACGCCGATCCGCTCCGCCAGCGCCTTCAGCTCGTCCCACGGCGGCCGCATCTGCAGCTGCGCGGTCAGCAGCGCGGTGCGCAGCCGGGTGTACGGCCAGCCGTCGCAGATGTTCGCCGAGCGCTCCATCGCCTCCACCGCGCCGTGCCCGGAGCGCACCTGGTGCGCCGTGAGCGTGGCGTACGTGCACAGCGCCCGGGCGAACTCCTTGCGCGCCAGCCGCGCCCGCGAGCGCATGTCGTAGTGCGCCAGCGCGCCCGAGCCGAGGCCGAACAGCAGCGTCGCGGCGACCGGCACACTGGGCGGCAGGCTGACCCGGAAGACCAGTGCCAGCACCGTCGCCAGCACCGGGATCGACAGCCCGAGCAGCGCCGACAGCGCCACGCTCATGACGTGGCCCTGCGCGGTGCGGTCCAGGATGGCCAGGTCGGCGGCCGGCAGCCGGAGCCGCTCGTACCAGTCGCCCCGCGCCGCCGCGGCCTCGGCGGCCCGCAGCTCGGCGGCCGGATGGTCGGCGGCCAGCGTCGGGTGCAGCCGCCGCAGCGCCGGGCCGAGCGCCGGGGTGGCCGGCACGAACAGCGCGGCCAGCAGGTACACCCCGTACCCGGCCAGGGCGCCGCCCGCGACGGCCAGCGCGAGCCACAGGTTGCCGGCGAACACGGTCACGGCGTCACCGCCTCGGCCCGCTCCGGCGCCCGGCTCTGCCGCCGCTGCGCGCTCAGCAGGCGCGGCATGCGGTCGGGCAGGGTGAGCCCGCGGATCCACAGCATCAGGAACACGTAGAAGGCCGCCAGCACGGCCAGGATCACCTGGCCCAGCGGGGTGCGGTACGGCGCGGCGTAGCCGGAGTTCAGCGCCCCGAAGGCGAGCAGCGCCACGGTGGTGCCGGTCAGGAAGCGCACGGTGAACCGGGCCGACGAGCGCTCGCTGTCCACGGTCGCCCGCGCCACGATCTCCTCGGCCAGGCCGTTCGCGATGTCCAGCAGCGCGTGGTAGAGGCCCTCGCCGCCGTCGGCCGACTGCATGATGAGCGGCGCCACCACCTCGTCGCTGCTGTGGTCGCCGATGTCGTCGGCGAACAGCCGCAGCGCCGCCTCCAGGCCGGTGCCCGCCTGCAACCGGGCCGCCAGCGTGCGCACCTCGGGCGCGAGCAGCGGCGGCGCGGTGCGCGCGCTGGCCACGATCGCGGCCTGCAGGCCGATGCCGTTGCGCACGTAGTCGCCCACCCGCCGGGTCCACGCCTCCAGCGCGCTCAGCCGGGCGAGCGCCCGCTTCTCCGCGGTGGCGGCCGCGAACAGCCACGGCACGCCCGGGATGGCAAGGGCCACGATGATGCCGCCCACCGGCCAGCCGGTGACCAGCCAGGCCGCCGCCCCGGCGACCACCGCCAGGATCAGCACGCCCTGCCGAGCGCGCCGCTGCCGCAGCGTGCGCCCCTGGCCCTGCCACATGCGCCGCACCGCCGCCCAGAACGCCGAGCGGGGTGGGGCCGGGCGGGTGGTGCCGACCACGAACATGATCGCCAGCACGATGCCGCCGCCCGCGGCCAGCGCGGCCAGCGCCGCCAGGATCTGGATCACGAGCGCACCCGCTTGGTGTGCAGCTCCCGCGTCCACGAGCCCCGGTTGTGCGGCCCCGCCTCGATGTACGCGATCAGCTCGCGCGGGTCGTAGCCCACGTCCATCAGGTCGTCGCGGATGCGCTCGGGCAGGTGCCGGGGCACCGCGCGGCCGTCCGCGCCGGGCCCGAACACGGTGGTGGTGACGACCCGGCCGTCGCGCATGCCGCCCACCTCGATGACGTGCGAGACGAAGCGGTGCTCGCCGCCGCCGATGGCCCGCTCGTCCACCACCGAGGTGTAGACGATCAGGTCGATGCCCTGCGCGGCCATGCGCAGCGCCTGCTCGGCGCCGATGTCGTTGCCGTACGAGCAGGCCAGCTGCACGATCGAGTCCATCACCTCGCGGGCCTGGCGGGAGTGGATGGTGCACATGGCGCCCCGGCTGACCGTCATCGCGCGCAGCATCGGCACGATCTCCCGGCCGCGGGTCTCGCCGACGATCACCCGGCGCACGCCCAGCCGCTGGGTGATCGGCATCATGTCGTGCAGCGTCTTCTCGCCGCGCCGCTTGCCGTTGGCGTCGTACTCCCCGTGCCCCTGCAGGGACTCCAGGCTGATCACCCAGTTCTCGTCGCCGGGGTGCACCGTCTCGTGCAGGCCCAGCTCCCGCGACTCCTCCAGGGTGATGTACGGCTCCCCGGCCGGGATGGTGCGCGCCAGCGCCCGCAGCAGCGTGGTCTTCCCCGACGCGGCCAGCCCGGCGATCATGATGTTCGCCCCGGCGTCCAGCGCCTTGGTGAGGAACCGGTACAGCAGCAGGTCGATCATGCCCCAGCGGTCGCGCAGCTCCTCCAGCGTCGCCGTGAACAGGCTGTGCTTGCGGATGTAGACCACCGGGCGCGGCGACACCTTGTAGAGCACCGTCATCCGGGAGCCGTCGGGCAGCTGCATGTCCAGCTCGGGATTGGACTCCGAGAGCTGGCGCTCGGTGGCCGCCACCCGCATCGCCAGCACCTGCAGCATGCCGATCAGCTCGTCGTCGGAGTCGGCCACCGGCTCGCCCCGGCTGCGGCTGCCGTCGGCGTGGTGCAGCAGCACCTGGTCGCAGCCGATGATGTGCACGTTGGTGACCTTCGGGTCGTCCAGCAGCCGCTGCAGCCGACCGGCCCCGAACATGCCCGCCACCACCGCGTCCAGCAGCGCCTGCTCGGTCGCCGGGCTCACCGGCTGGCCCGCGTGCGCCATCGCCACCACGTAGTCGGCCATGACCTCGCGGCCGATCCGGGCGGCGGTCTCGCGCCGGTGCGCGGCGGTCACGTTGGCCGAGTCGGCCAGGATGCGGGTCAGCGTCTCGGTGACCCGGGCCTGCAGCTGGCGGACCACCGCGTAGTCGACCGGCACGGCGGCGGCGTGCGGCGCGGGCGGCGGCGGGTACGCGACCCGCGCGTGCCCGTTGACCCGCGGCGCGGCGGCGGCCTCGGGCGGGATCGGCACGAACCGGGGCGCGGTCACAGCGTCACCGGCAGCTGCTCGGTGTCGCGGCGCGACAGCGCGCTGTCCATGCGCTGGGCCCCGATCCGCTCGGTCACCGCGTCGTACGCGGCCGCGCCGTGGCGCATCAGCGGGGCCCGGCGGCGTCCCCGGCCGTCGCCGCACAGCGCGGCGGCGGTCTGCGGGTCCCACGGCAGGCTCGCCACCACCGGCGCGCCCAGGTGCCGGGAGATCTCCCGGGAGGCGATGCCGCCGCCGACGAGCAGCAGGCCGACGTGCTGCTGGACGAAGCCCTCCGGCAGCTGGCGCCGCAGCGCCGACAGCGCCGACACCGCGGGCGACACGGTACGCAGCGAGTGCGCGCGCAGCGTCAGCAGCACCAGGTCCGCCTGGGCCAGCAGCGACCAGGGCGGGTGCGCGGCGGCCAGCCGTCCGCAGTCGGCCAGCACCGTCCGCGTCGTCATCCGGGAGAAGAACTCGCCCAGCGCGGTCCAGGCCAGGTTCAGCGAGGCGCTCTGCGCGGGCTCGGTCAGCCCCGGCAGCGCCATCCGCTGCTGGCGGGGCGCGTCCAGATCGATCAGGTTGCCGGTCAGGTCCTGGTCGGCGGTGCCGCGCAGCGCCGAGGAGGCCAGCGGCAGCACGCCCCGGTCCGGCGGCAGCTCGTAGCGGGCCAGGTAACCCGCCAGCAGGTCGCCGCCGGCCGGGTCGCACTCGGCCAGCAGCACCGGCGCCGGCCAGGTCAGCGTGAAGGCCAGCGCCGCGGTGGACACCCCGGGCGAGCCCTTCGCGGAGATCATCGCGATCAGCGTCATCGCGGCCCGCTCACGAGCCGTCGAGGGAGAGCACGACACGGTCGTCGGCGGCCAGCGCGGCCACCGTCGGCGCGTCCACCGTGGCCACCTCGACGTCGATCACCGTCTGGCCGGAGCGGGTGCCGGGCGAGATGCTGATGATGGTCGCGGTGATGGTCCGCGGCGGCACCAGGTCGGGGCCCTGCACCCCCTCCTCCGCCTTGTCGTCGGCGCCCTTCTTCGGCACCACCACCAGCAGCACCTTTGCCCCCACGGTCAGCCGCGACGCCGACGGCATGCGGTCCTCGCCCAGCGCCAGGCCGATCAGCTGGTGACCGGGCGCGGGCACGGGCGTGTCGGTGACCTGCTCCAGCGTGATGAGGGTGCCCGGCACCAGCGCCATCACCGCGCGCTTGCCGATCACGTCGCCGGAGTCGCGCGCCGCGACCGGGCGCAGCCCGACCGCCTCGTTCACCCGTACCACCACCAGGTCGGCACGGGTGATCTCGGCGCCCTTGCCGACCGGGCGCGCCACCGCGAGGAAGTCGTGCGTGCTGCCGATGCGCTGGGCCACGTACGCGGCGGTCAGCGCGCCCACGATGATGAGCACCGCGGCCAGCGCGCCCTGGGCCACCGAGCGGCGGCGGGGCGCGGTGCGCGGCACCGCGATCGGGACGGCGGGCAGTGCCCTCGGGGGTGCGGTCGTGCTCATGCCTTCTCCTCGCCGTGTTGCTGGCCATGAGCAGGCGGGACCGGGTGCCGACCGCTCATGAGTTGACCACCTGCAGCTCGTCGATCTGCAGGAAGACCGGCCCGGACTCGCGCACCCGGTTCAGCACGCCGGACTGGCCGCCGCCGGACCAGGTCACCCGCCACAGCGTCTCGGCGGTGATCCGGTACTTGCCGCCGGACCGGTCGCGCGAGGGCTGGGTGTACTTGTGGCCGCAGGACGACGTGCGGTTGCCGTACTCCGGGCGGTAGGCCGAGCCCGGGGAGCGGCACACCACGGTGCGGCCGTCACCCATGTGCCAGCGGATCTCCACCGCCCGCGCGGTCGCGGTCACCGACAGGCCCGGCACCGAGACGGTCCGCGAGATCGGCCCCCAGGTGCGCGCCGTGCGCGGCGTCCACATCCACACCGGCAGGCCGACCAGGCCCACCCCGGTCGCGGCCGGTGCGGTCCTGATGTCGGGACCGGTGATGGGGAGCTGATTGATGGCCCGCACCGCCAGCTCCATGGGCGTGGGCATCCCGCCGTATCCCGGCGGCGGGCTGGTCAGATAGCGCGTGGTGCCCTGCTGCCAGCCCGCGGACAGGCCGCCCCAGCACCAGACCGCGTACATGAAGCCGTTGGCCGGATCGTGGCCGCCCCACACGGGATCGTCGTCGGACAGCGACAGCCGGTTGTAGTAGCAGCTGTCCACGTGGTTGAACCAGCCCATGCCCGGCCGGTAGCAGGCGATGACGCCGAGGCTCTCGTGCTCGCAGGTCGCCGAGCCGCCGCCCCCGCCGCCACCTCCCCCGCCGCCGCCTCCGCCGCCGCCTCCGCCGCCGGTGACCACCAGGATGCAGGGGCCGTTGTTGGGCGGGCAGTAGATGTAGTCGGCGTGCGCCGGGCTCGGCGCGACGACCAGGGTCAGGGTCAGCGTGACGGCGGCCGTGGCGAGACCGCCGAGCAGCCGGGTCAGCGCGCGCCGGGTCAGCATGACGCCGCCCGGTCGGTGTGCGAGTCCACCCAGCGCCAGGCGCCGTCGGGGTAGAGCCCGGCGCGCAGCGTCACCGGGTAGCGGTGGTTCTGGCCGGGTGCGGCCACGGACTTGCGGGTCTTGCGGTCGACGGTGTCGACGGCGGCGTCGTCCACACAGGCCTCCACGACTATCGAGGTGGCGCTGACCGAGACCACCCGGCGCAGCGTGACGGTGGGGCGGCCGGTGCGGACCAGCCCCTGCTCGGCCATCAGGTCCAGGTCGCGTTCCAGCAGCGCCATGTAGCGGCCGCCCGCGTACGGGTACATCGGCCGCCGGGTGGCGTCGGCGTTCCAGTCGTACCTCCCGGTCTGACCGGCGACGAGATAGATGCTGTTGAGCTTGAGGAAACCCGTCCACGCCGCGTCGACCGAGCGCTGCTCGTCGGCGCTGAGCGACGGGCCGGGCTGCGGCTTGGCGGCCGGCGGGCGGCTCGGCGCCGCCTGCGGCTCGGGCACCTCGCGGGAGCAGCCGGGCAGGACCGACGACAGGATCGCCGCCAGCGCGACGGCGGCGGCCGCCGATCGTCCTCTTCGGATGTACGGATTCATGCGCCCCCCTCGCCCCGGCGAGTCCGCTGAGTCCTTTTTCGTCTACTTGAAATCGTTGCTGCTCAAGCGCTTCCCCCAGCGCCAGACGGCCGATCGTACGACGAAACATGCCGATATAACAAGGGGTGATCATTAACCACACGGACAGTATTTGACAACGGTTCCGGTCTTTACATCCCACGATCATCTGTTTTGGAGCGTCCACCGATTGTCCTGAACAAGACAGCTTTCACATCGAGACTCGCAAATGGGAAGGACGGCCGGAGCCGGCGACGAATACGGCAGCCGGGGAGAAATGCGATAACCGTCAAATCGCCATCATCCGGCGATAGGATGACAACTTACCTACAGGGGGTGATCGCCGTGGTGACGACGAGCAGGGGTACGGGATTCGCCGACCAGACCGCCCGGCTGCCGGAGCTGCTGGACTGGTTCCGGCACATGCGCGAGGCCGACCCGGTCAGCTGGGACGAGCACTACGGCGCCTACCACGTCTTCCGGTACGCCGACATCGAGAAGGTGCTCTCCGACCCGGTGACCTTCTCCTCCGACCTGACCGGGCTGATCCCCAAGCAGGAGGAGATCGAGCTGTTCAGCCGGGGCAACTTCGTGCGCATGGATCCGCCGAAGCACACCAAGATGCGCCGCCTGGTGAGCAAGGCGTTCACCCCGCGCGTGGTGGCCGAGCTGGCGCCGCGCATCGCCGGCATCACCAACCGGCTGCTTGACGACGTCGCCGGCCAGGGCGAGTTCGACCTGGTGCAGGCGCTGGCATACCCGCTGCCGGTGACCGTGATCGCCGAGCTGATCGGCGTCCCCGCCGCCGACCGCGACCGCTTCCGCCGCTGGGCCGACGGGCTGCTCGACGCGCAGGTCCCGGACACCGCCATCCCGGACGAGAAGATGATGCAGCAGGCCGGGGCCCGGTTCCGCGACATGATCGACTACCTGCTGGCGCACATCCGCGACCGGCGCGCCCACCCTGCCGACGACCTCACCGACGCGCTCATCAAGGCCGAGGTCGACGGCGAGAAGCTGACCGACGAGGAGATCGTCGGCTTCCTCGGGGTGCTGCTCATCGCCGGGCACATCACCACCACCACGCTGCTCACCAACACGGTGCTGTGCCTGGACGAGCACCCGCTGGCCGCCGCCGCGCTGCGCGGCGACCCCGCGCGCATCCCGGCCGCGCTGGAGGAGGTGCTGCGCTACCGCTCGCCGTTCCCGCGCCTGGCCCGGCTCACCACCACCGACGCCACCGTGGCCCAGCGCCTGGTGCCCGCGGGCAAGGTGCTCATGCTCTGGCTGGCCTCGGGCAACCGCGACGGCGCCCAGTTCGTCGAGCCCGACGCCTTCCACATCGACCGCAACCCCAACCCGCACCTGAGCTTCGGCCACGGCATCCACTTCTGCATCGGCGCCCCGCTGGCCCGCCTGGAGGCGCGCATCGCCATGGAGATCCTGCTCCGCCGCACCACCGACCTCCGCGTCGCCGACGGCGTCCAGGCCTACGACCCGCGCATCATGACCGGCGCCAAGCTCCTCCCCCTCCGCGCCCTCTGGGCATGAAGGAAGGGCACCTTCTTATCGTTTTCCGTAGAAGAAGGTGCCCTTCTTAACCCGCTGCCCGCTCCCGCCCGCCACCACTTCGGTCAAGATCGCCGGTTCGTGTCAGAACCTGTGGCCTGACCTGACCAAGCGACACCAAACGGTGATCTTCACACCGGCACGCCCCGGGCGCGCCGGCCGACCGCTCTCCTACCGGCTTGAGACTGGAAAAACGGACGCCGCCCGGGGACGACGCCTGGTTGTCCAGGCATGTCCCAGGCGGCGCCGCCATGGGGTGGGGATGGGTGGGGATGGGGTGGGATGGGTGCGGGTGTGGTCTAGAAGGCCGGGGCGTACATCTCGTTGACGACGCTCAGCACGTCCGCGATCGAGGTGCGGGCACGGGTGGCGATGTGCTCGACGGGGGCGTTGCTGGCGAACGCCTCGCGGATCGCCGAGCGCAGCGAGCCGTGGTGGTCCTCGCCGGCCGCGACGGCCTGATCGATCAGGCACAGCGCGTGGTCCGCGGTGACGTACATACTCATCTCCCTGCTTCGGCTCGTCGTGGTCCCACCTCGTCGTGGTGCCCTCAACTTTCCGGCACCGGGGCGGCCGAAACATCCGCCACCCGGCGGTAGCGCGCGCCCGTTACCTGCACTTTCACATACTGAAGGCGCCTTCACGACCGGTTCGTCCGGTAAATGAAGGCGCCTCCGGCCGACCTCACCCGGGGTGTACGCCCACCGCGTCCCGGATCTTGAAGCCCTCCCGCGCGTCGGCGGAGCGGGCGCAGTGCGCGCAGCAGTAGAAGTGCCCGGACACCTCCACCCCGTGCCCAATGATCTTGCAAGCGCAGTGCTCGCAGACCGGCGCCAGCATCTGCACGGCGCACTCGAACGAGTCGAACACGTGCACCGCCCCACCCGCCGTGTGCACCTCGAACGACAACCAGTAGTCGTTCTTGCAGACCTCGCACGTTCCCATGGCAACCCCTCCTTGGTTGACTCGTTCCCAGTCTCGGGTGCCCGGCAGCCGGTCAGCGGCAAAATGACCTGTTTGCCCTGTAAGAGGGCCGCACCTGGGCGTACGCAGCCGTGCGTACGCCCACGCGCGGATGCGGCTGGAGCAGCGCGGTCCGTACCCTCGGCCTGTGCACCTGCTCCACCGGCTCACCGCCCGCCCCCGCCTTTATGACGCCGTCCTTGCCCTGGTCGTCGGGGCGGCCGTCGTCGCGGGCTCGCTGCCGACGCAGGGTGAGCAGCCGGAGCGCCTGCACCTGGACGTCACCGCCTTCGCGCTGCTGGCCGCGGGCGCCCTCGCGCTGGCCGTGCGCCGCCGGTGGCCCGTGCTCACCTGCCTGGTGACGTTCGCCGTGGTCGTCGTGTTCATCCACGCCGGGTATCCGTACGGCCCTGTCTTCGCGTACGTCATGTTCGCCGTGTACGCCCTGGCCGCCTGGCGGCCCGCACGCCACGCCGTGCCGGTCACCGCGCTGATGATCGCCTGCTACCTGGGCCTGAGCGCCTGGGTCGAGCGGGAGCCGGACGGGCTGTTCTTCAACCTGGTCACCACCTCGTTCTGGCTGGCCACCCCGCTGGTCACCGGCATCGCGGTGCGGCTGCGGCGCGAGGGCCTGGAGCAGACGCTGGTCGAGGAGCGCCGCCGCCACGCGTACGAGGAGCGCCTGCGCATGGCCCAGGAGGTGCACGACGTCGTCGGGCACAGCCTGGCCGTGATCAGCATGAACGCCGGCGCCGCCCTGCACGTGCTCAGCCGCCGGCCGGGCGCGCCGCAGGTGGAGGAGTCGCTGCGGGCCATCCGCCAGACCAGCACCGCCGCCCTGGACGAGCTGCGGGTCGCCCTGTCCACGTTCACCGGCGCGGTCGCCGCGCCCGACCGGCCCGCCGCCGGGCTCTCCCTGCTGCCCGGTCTGGTCGCGGCCACCCGCTCCGAGCGGCTCGCGGTCGAGCTCACGGTCACCGGGACGGCCCGGCCCGTGCCGCCCGCCGCCGACCTCGCCGCCTTCCGGATCGCCCAGGAGGCGCTGACCAACGTGCTGCGCCACGCCGGGGCGCGCCGGGCCGCGGTCGTGCTCGCCTACACCCCGGACGGCGTCGAGCTGACCGTCACCGACGACGGCCGCGGCGGCGCCCCCCAGCCCGGCGGCTCCGGCCTGGACAGCATGCGCGAACGCGCCCGCGCCCTGTCCGGCACGCTGACCGCCGGACCGCTCCCCGGCGGCGGCTTCCAGGTCCACGCCGCGCTCCCCTGCCCGGCACGACGCGACCCGGAACCTGCCCCCAGACCCGCGCACCTGGCCGGATCAGACCCGAACCCCACCTCCGACCCCGGGCGCCGGCCCGCACCCGACCCGAGACCGGTGCGCCAAGGCGAGCCTGATCGGGGACCTGCCGCCGAACCCGCACGATCGGCCGAAGCCGCCGGGGCCGCCGCATGATCAGGGTCGCGCTCGCCGACGACCAGGCGCTGCTGCGGCTGGCCATGCGCACGCTCATCGACTGCGAACCCGACCTGGAGCTGGTCGGGGAGGCCGAGGACGGCGCCGCCGCGCTCGACCTGGTCGCCGCCCGGCAGCCGGACGTGCTGCTGCTCGACATCCGCATGCCACGGCTGGACGGGCTGGAGGTGCTGCGCCGCCTCGACGGCCCCACCCGCGTCATCGTGCTCACCACGTTCGAACTGGACGAGTACGTGTTCGAGGCGCTGCGGGCGGGGGCCTCCGGCTTCCTCACCAAGGACGCCGAGCCCGCCGAGCTGCTGCGCGCGATCCGGGTGGTGGCGAACGGCGACTCGCTGCTCTCGCCCGCGGTCACCCGCCGGGTGATCGAGCGGTTCGGCGCGGCACCCGGCGCGGCGCCGCCGCTGCGCGTACACCCTGATCTGCATCTGCTCACCGAGCGGGAACGGGAGATCGTCGGCTGGGTCGCCACCGGCCTGTCCAACGACGAGATCGCGGCCGGTCTCGTGGTCAGCCCCGCCACGGTGCGCACCCACGTCAGCCGCGCCCTGATCAAACTCGGCGCGCGCGACCGCGCCCAGCTCGTGGTCATCGCCTACCAGTCCGGCGTACCCATCCCCCGCTGAAGATCGTCCGACTTGCCGGGCAGACGGGCGTATCTTGAGCCGCATTCCCCCATGTGCCAGGCAAGTTGCGCGATCTTGGGCGGGGCACGCGCGGCGCGGCGCGGCGCGCGGGTGGGTGGGCCGCGCGGGTGCGTAGGGGCGGATACGCGCTGGAGGTGACGCGCGCGACGGGGCTCGGCGGCGAGCCTGGGCGGGACCTCGACCCGAACAGGAAGGCCGTTCCATGCCCACCGTCTGGCAGCGGATCTCCACCGCGCCCGCCGGCCGCCGCACCGCCTGGTCCCTGCTGACCGGCTGGCTGCTCGTCGCCGTCTGCGCCGTCATGTTCACGAACCTCGGCGACGTGGAGACCAACGACGTCAGCTCCTGGCTGCCCGCCGCCGCCGAGTCCACCCGCGCGCTGGAACTGGCCACCGCCGAGTTCCCCGCCGCCGAACCCGACCAGCTACTGCTGGTGTACGCCCGCGACGGCGGCCTGACCGACGCCGACCGCGCCGCCGCGACCGCCGACGCCACCGCGCTGGCCGCCCTGGCCGCGGGCCCGATCCCGGAGCCGGTCCCGTCGCGGGACGGGGCCGCCCTGCTGCTCGCCGTGCCGCTGAGCCCGGCGCAGGCGGCCGAGGAGGCGATCGGGCCGGTGCTGGCGCAGGTACGCGAAGCGCAGGCCGACGGCCTGCCCGCCGGGCTGGGCGCCTGGGTCACCGGCGGCCCGGCCGCCGGGGCGGACTTCGACGCCGCGTTCGACTCCCTCGACATCACGCTGCTGGCGGTGACCGTCGGCGTGGTCGCCGTCCTGCTGCTGCTCACCTACCGCAGCCCGGTGCTGCTGCTGATCCCGCTGTTCGCCGTCGGCGTGGCCAGCCGCCTCGCCGAATGGCTGGTGCAGCTCGGGGCCGAGCACCTCGGCCTGGTCGTCAACGGGGCCAGCGCGGGCATCCTCACCGTGCTCGTCTTCGGCGCGGGCACCGACTACGCGCTGCTGCTGATCTCCCGCTACCGCGAGGAGCTGACCCGGCACGCCGACCACCGCCACGCCATGCGCCTGGCGCTGCGGCACAGCCTGCCCGCGATCATCGCTTCCGCCGTGACCGTGATCCTGGCCCTGCTCACGCTGCTCTTCGCCGGGCTCAACTCCACCCGCGGCCTGGGCCCGGTCGCCGCGCTCGGCATCCTCTCCGCCCTGCTGGCCATGACCACCCTGCTGCCCGCGCTGCTGGTGATCTGCGGCCGTCGCGTGTTCTGGCCGCTGATCCCCGCGGTGCGCACCGAGCCCGTGCCGGACCGCAGGCCCGGGCCCTGGGCGCGCACCGCCGGGTTCGTCGCCCGGCACTACCGCCCGATCTGGATCCTCACCGCGCTCGGGCTGGCCGCACTCAGCCTCGGCGCCACCACCCTGACCACCGGCGTACGCCAGAGCGAGTCCTTCACCAGCAAGCCCGATTCGGTGCGCGGCTTCGAGGCGCTCGCCGCGCACTACCCCGCCGGGGCCGGCGACCCGACCGAGCTGTACGCGAACACCCGGCACGCCGACGCGGTCGCCGCCGCCGTACGCGCGCTGCCCGGCGTCGCCGAGGTCGGCCCCGCCGAGCCGTCGGTCGCGGGCGGCTGGACCCGGCTGCGCATCGTGCTGGCCGACCCGCCGTCCAGCGACCGGGCCGAGCAGACCGTGCTGCGGCTGCGCGAGACGGCCCGCGAAGCCGACCCGTCCGCCCTGGTCGGCGGCGCGACCGCGCAGGAACTCGACCAGAACACCACCATGGACGCCGACCTGCGCCTGATCATCCCGCTGATCCTGGTGGTGGTGCTCGGTGTGCTGATCGTGCTGCTGCGCGCGCTGGTCGCGCCGTTGCTGCTGCTGGCCAGCGTGCTGCTGTCGTTCGGGGCGGCGCTGGGCGCCTCGGCGCTGGTGTTCCACGCCATCGGCTTCCCCGCGATCGACCGGTCCGTGCTGCTGCACGGCTTCCTGTTCCTGGTCGCGCTGGGCGTCGACTACACCATCTTCCTGATGACCCGGGCCCGTGAGGAGAGCGCCGCGCTCGGCCACCACCGGGGCATGTCCCACGCGCTGGCCGTCACCGGCGGCGTCATCACCAGCGCCGGCGTCGTCCTGGCGGCCACCTTCGCGGTCCTGTCCCTGATGCCGATCGTCTTCATGATGCAGGTCGGCATCCTCGTCGGCCTCGGCGTCCTTTTGGACACCTTCGTGGTCCGCTCCCTGCTCGTCCCCGCCCTGATCCACCACACCGGCCCCCGCGCCTGGTGGCCCTCCCGCCCCTGACCCCACCCCGCCCCGGGGCACCCGCCCGCGGCGCCCCGCCCGCGGCGTCGATCTTGCGCGAACTGTGGGGATGACACGCCCCTATCGGACAAATCCCTAACAGTTCGTGCAAGATCGACGGCGGGGCGGTGGTAGTGCGGCCGGGTGCGGCGAAGCCGAGCGAAGCGACCGCGATCAGTCCAGGCAGGCGACGGGGACGAGCTGGACCGCGTTGTTGGCGAAGCCGCCCCGATTCCAGGGCTGGTCCACCGGCTGCACGCCGCCCTCGGCGTCCGTGGCGCGGGCCGTCAGCAGGTGCTGCCCGGGCACCGCGTCCCAGGCGTACGTGAAGCGCCGCCACGCCCACCGGTGCCCGTCGGCCGGTGCCAGCTCCGCCGCCGCCCACGTCTCGCCGCCGTCCACGCTGACCTCGATCGACTCCACCGGCGCCCGGCCCGACCAGGCCCGGCCTTCCAGCAGCACCGGCCCGGGACGCACCACGCGCGCCCGGGACATGAAGTCCGGGAACCCGGGCGGGGCCAGCAGCGCCCGCGGCGCGATCCGGGTCACCGGCTCGCCCGGATCGTCCGCGCTCTGCCGCATCCGGTACGCCACCACCTGCTGGAACCCGGTGAACGGCGTCGCCGTGAGCGTGATCTGCCGCAGCCACTTCACGTGCGCCATGCCGTACCAGCCGGGCACCACCAGCCGCAGCGGAAACCCGTGCTGCGGCAGCAGCGGCGCGCCGTTCATCTCGTACGCGAGCAGCACGTCCTCGCCCAGCGCCTCGCGCACCGGCAGGCTGCGCTGGTAGTCCTGCTCGACCCCGCGCTCGACGCCGTGATCGGCCCCGGTGAACACGACCTCGACCGCCGCCGGGTCCACCCCGGCCGCCGCGAGCACGTCGCGCAGCGCGACGCCGGTCCACTCCGCCGTGCCCACCGCCTCGACCAGCCACGGCTGGCTGACCGGGCGCGGCAGCAGCCGGGCACGGCCGTTGCCGGCGCACTCCATGGTCACCCGGACCGTGCGGCGGGGCAGCGCGCGCAGCGTTGCCAGGTCCAGCTCCAGCGGCGTGCCGACCAGGCCGTCGACCGCGACCCGCCAGGACGCCTCCTCGGCGTACGGGATGTCGTAGTGGATCAGCAGGTAGTGCAGGCCGGCCGGGGTCACGTCGTAGCGCAGCGCCTCCAGCGGCATGCCGTGGTTGCGCGCGGCCAGCGCCAGCTCCTCGGCGCTGATGCCCTCGTCGGGTGCGGCCAGGCGGCCGGGACGGCTGACGTCGCTCAGGGTGAGGTCCACCCGACCAGCATCCCGCCTCCCCGGCGCGCGCACGACCCGGCCTGGTTAAGAAGGGCACCTTCTTCTACGGAAAGCGATAAGAAGGTGCCCTTCCTTACTGGTCGGCGGGTGGGAGGGCGCCGGTGAGGCGGAGCAGGGAGGTGAGGATGCGTTCGGCGTGGGTCCACAGCAGCGCCCCGCCCGCCTCGGCGAGCAGGTGGCGGCGCGCGTGCGGGATCCGGGCGGCCAGCGACTCGCCGAAGTCGGGTGAGTGCACGGGGCTGGTGTCCTGCCCGCCGTACCAGAACTCGACCGGCACCTCGATCATGGCCGGGTCGAACGGCCACGGGCGCATCGCCAGCAGCGCGTCCCGGGCGTACCCAGCCGGGCCCTGCGCGAAGCCCTCGGCCAGCGCGCGCCGGAACGCCGCGGCGAACGCCGGATCCTCGTACACGGCGCGGTCGGCGTCGCCGCTCATCGACGTCACCAGGTGCCGCAGGCGCCCGGCGTCCAGCTGCGCGAAATAGGCCTCGGCCTCGTCCGGATCGTCGTCGGCCGAGCTCACCAGCCAGCGCAGCTGCGGCTCCAGCCGGGCCGCGACCTCCGGCCGGGCCAGCTCGTCCGTGCCGGACACGAGCGCGGCCGCGCTCACCACCCCGGCCGCGGCGCAGGCCAGCGCGAACGGCGCACCCTGCGAGAAGCCGACCACCGCCGGGCGGGCCGCCCCGCTGGCCGCCGCGAACCCGGCCACATCCGCGGCCCAATCGGTCAGCGTCCGCCCCGGCGCCGGATCCGAGGCGCCCAGCCCGGGCCGGTCCAGCGAGATCAGGCGTACGCCGAGCGCGTCCGCCACGTCCGCCCCGAACCCGAGCCGGCGGCTCGTGCCCGCCCCCGGGCAGAACAGCACCGGGACGCCGCCGGCCGGCCCCCACTCGGCCCAGCCGAGACGCCGCCCGTCCGCCAGCCCCACCTGCCCGACCCGCTCCGGCTCCGCCAGCACCAAGTCCACGGCTCGATTCTGCCGCCGCACACACCCCTGACCAGCCAAGATCGCCGCTTCGCCACCCGCGGCCCGGCGCGAAGATCGCGATCTCGTGTCGAAAAGTGCGGCTGGACCCGACGTTTGGACACGAGACCGCGATCTTGGCCCAGCGCCGGGCGCCGACGGCCGGGCGACGAGGGCCGGGCGACGAGGGCCGGGCGCCTAGCGCGGAGTGGGGCAAACCGGTTGCGGCGCAGGAGATCATCGGAGGATGACCCCGCACCGGACTGCCGCGCTGGACTCGCTGCGCGGCCTCGCCCTGGGCGACGCCTTCGGCGAGACGTGGTTCTTCCAGCCCGCCGACCGGGTCGAGGAGCTGCTGCGCGAACGGCACCTGCGCCCCGGCCCGTGGCCCTGGACCGACGACACCGCCATGGCCCTGTCGCTGTACCGGATGCTCACCGAACACGGCGAGGTACGCCAGGACGAGCTGGCCGCCGCCTTCGCGAGCGCGTACGACGCCGACCCGTACCGCAACTACGGCCCGTCCATGCACGGCGTGCTGCGTGCCGTGCACGAGGGCGAGCACTGGCACGAGGTCACCCGGCGGCAGTTCGGCGGGCAGGGCTCGTGGGGCAACGGCACGGCGATGCGGGTCGCGCCACTGGGCGCCTGGTTCAGCGGCGACCTGGACCTGGTCGTGGCCCAGGCGCGGGAGTCCGCCGAGGTCACCCACGCCCACCCGGAGGCCGCCGCCGGGGCCGTCGCGGTGGCCGTGGCCGCCGCACTGGCCGCGACCGGCACCTGCGCCGCCGATTTGATCGAGAGCGTGCTGGCGCGTACCCCCGACGGCGAGGTCGCTGCGGGCCTGCGGCAGGTGACCCGGCTGCCGTTCGACCGCGCGCCGGCGTGGGTGGCCGGGCAGGTGGGCTGTGGCCTGCGCATCTCCGCGCCGGACACGGTGCCGTACGCGATCTGGTGCGCCGCCCGCCACCTCGACGACCTGCCCGAGGCGCTCTGGGCGACCGCGTCGGCCGGCGGCGACATCGACACCACCTGCGCCATCGTCGGGGGCATCGTCGCCGCCCGCACCGGCCTCGACGCCGTGCCCACCCCTTGGCTGACCGCCTGCGAACCCCTCCCCACCTGGGTGACCCAGCCTTCCTGATCCACCCCCGCCACGCACATAGGGGCAAGATCGCTGCCTCGTGTCAGAACCTGGGGCTCAACCTCAGGTTCTGACACGAGACACCGATCTTGGCCAAGCCCCCCGCGGGCCGAGGCCGCCGGGCGGATCAGGCCGGGTGGGTCAGGGACGGACGGTGCCGGTGGCGGGGAGGCCGACGGAGGTGGTGACGTGGACGGCGGTGGTCCACCAGTGGCTGTCCAGGCCACCGGTGGCGGTCCAGTCGATGACCCAGTCGAGCATGCACAGCGGCGCCTCGTCGTACGCCTCGGGCAGCGGGAACAGGGTGATGCCGCCGTCGGGCTCGACGTAGCCGTCGAGCGGCAGCTGCCGGGGCAGGGCCAGCCGGGAGGGCAGCAGCCGCCACGCGCGGTGGCTGGGATAGCTGTGGTCGGTGGCCCAGGTGTCGATGACCCCGGCCCGGACCAGCGGCCGCAGCAGCGCGGCCGTGTCGGTGCACAGCCGGTCGCGTTTGGGCTGGTACGGCGTGAAGCTGAGCAGCCGGGCCCGGGTCGTCTCGACGGCGGCCGGCTCACCGAACCCTGCGCTCGCGTCTGGTGACTCTGCGTGGTCGGTCTCCGGCGCGACCAGGCCATCGTGACGAATGTCACTATACGGAGGGTCATCGACGACCATCGTTGCCGCGCGGCCAACCCCGTCACCCCCGCCGCTCCCGGCGGCATGCCCCCGCCGACCCGCCCACATCGACATATCCCCCAGCTACTCCCAAGTAATGGGACGGGACGGGCGTTTTCCCCGTCCGTCGGAAGGAGTAACGGTTGATCTTTCCGCCGAGTTAGCACCGAACCGCAGCCCAGCAGGCCGGGTCCCGTCATTCCCGACCGGTAACATTCGGCCGAACGTATGTGGCGAGCCGCCTTCACGTTGACGAAACATGTCTGCTGTGCCGGGCCGCCATCGCAACGTTCGCCGTATCCACCCCGCCCTCAGCGCCGTCGCCGCAGTGTTCGCGGTCGCGCTCGTGGTCTCGGGTGCCTTCATCGTGTACGACCAGCTCGCCGAGCCCGGGTGTTCCGGGTCCGCCTCGCTGACGGTCGCCGCACCCGCCGAGATCGCTCCGGCGCTGAAGGACACCGCTGCCGCGCTCACCGAGCAGAAGGCCGCCGTCGACGGCGCCTGCGTGGCCGTGGACGTGGTCACCGCCGACCCGGCCGACGTCGCCGCGGCCGTCGCGTCGCTGCGCGGGCTGACGCTGACCGGGGTGGGCCAGCCCAACGGCAGCACGCAGGTGCCGGACGTGTGGATCCCGGACTCGGCCACCTGGCTGGCCCGGGTCACCGCCGCCTCGCCCAACACCGCGGTCCAGGAGGCGCCGTCCATCGCGCGCAGCCCCGTCGTGGTGGCCATGGCCGAGCCCGCCGCCAAGGCGCTGGGCTGGCCGACGGCCAAGCTGACCTGGCAGGCGCTGCTCCAGCAGATGACCTCCGGCACCAAGATGCGCGTGGGCATCGTGGAGCCGACCCGCGACGCCGCCGGCCTGTCCGGACTGCTGGCGCTCGCGAGCACCGCCAACTCCTCGCCCAACGCGCAGGCCGCCACCACCGGCGCGCTGCGCACGCTCGCCGCGGGGCGCTCCGCGCTGCGCCAGGACGTGCTGGCCCGCTTCCCGCGCTCCAACGACCCCGCCGCGGTCGCCTCCGCACTGGGCGCGGCGCCGCTGTCGGAGCAGGCCGTCATCGCGTACAACGCGGCGCAGCCGCCGGTGCCGCTGGCCGGTCTCTACCTGGAGCCCGCGCCGATCGCGCTGGACTACCCGTACGCGATGATGCCCGGCATCGATGCCAAGCGGCAGGCCGCGGCCGGCCGCTTCCTGGAGGCGCTGCGCGAGCCCGCGTTCCGCGACCGGCTCGCCAAGATCGGTCTGCGTGGCCCGGACGGCTCGTTCGGCGCCGGGGTGACCACCCCGACCGGCGCGCCCGAGGTCGCCACGGTGCCCGCGCCCGCCGCGTCGCCGACCGCCCCGGCCGCCACCGCCGCCGTGGACCGGGTGCTCTCGACCTGGGTCGCGGTCACGCTGCCCGCCCGGATGCTGGCCGTCATCGACGTGTCCGGCTCGATGCTGACCAAGGTGCCCACCGCCGGTGGCGCCACCCGTGCCCAGATCACCCTGGAGGCGTCGCGGCGCGGCCTGGGGCTGTTCGACGACTCGTGGGCGGTCGGCCTGTGGACCTTCTCCACCGAGCTGGACGGCGCGAAGGACTACAAGCAGCAGGTGCCGATCGGCCCGCTGTCCTCGCAGCGGACGCGGATGCTCCAGGCGCTGGGGTCCATCACACCCAAGCCCGACGGCGACACCGGCATGTACGACACGATCCTCGCCGCGTACCAGGCCGTGCAGAAGGACTGGGACCCGGGCCGGGTCAACTCGATCGTGCTGATGACCGACGGCGACAACGACGACGACAACGGCATCTCGCTGGAGGCGCTGCTGGCGAAGCTGAAGGACACCGCCGACCCGCAGCGGCCGATCCAGGTGATCATCCTGACCATCGGCGACGTCAAGGCCGAGCCGTTGCAGAAGATCACGAAGGTCACCGGTGGCGGCGTCTTCTCCGCCAAGGACCCCGCCAAGATCGGTGACGTCTTCCTCAAGGCCATCTCCCTCCGCTCCGCCCAGACCGGCAGCTGACCCCGCGCCGCCCTTGATCGAAGCTCCCACCATGCTGTTAGAACAGCGGGGTGGGAGCTTCGATCATGAATGAGGGGATCTCGGGATGGGCCTGAGCGGGGAGTTGCGGCGGCTGCCGTCGGCGGCGCGCCGGATCGCGGAGGCGGCGGTCGCGGCCGTGGACGCGGCTCGGGCGCGCGACGAGCAGGGGCTGCGCGAGGCCGCCGACGAGCTGGCGGCCTGCGATCCGGAGCACGTCGGCGTGGTGCTGGGCAGCACGGTCCGGGCGCTGCTGGAGGATCTGCATCCGGACGGGCTGTCCGGGGAGGACGTGCAGGACGTGCTGGAGCGCTGCGTGCGCGACACCCTGGCGTGGACCGCCGAGCTGGACGTGGACAGCCTGGTCGTGGTGCTGACGGGCGCGCTGGGCGTACACCAGCAGGAGGACGGCGCGGCTCGGCCGGACCCGCGCCTGCTCGCCTGGCACGCGCCGGTGCTGCTGGCATACCTGCTGACGGGGTCGGGGCGGCGCTTCGAGCCGTACCTGGCCGCGGCGTTCGCGGAGATCGCGCGGGCGGAGACGGTGGAGATGCCGTGACCCTGATCCGCTTTGTCCTAATATGAGGTGAACTCAGGCCTCGGGACAGGGTGGAGCGTGCGGGGTGCTCGACAGGGTCACCGAACTGCTGCGCAGCACTCCCGGGCTGGCTCTGTTCATCTGCCTCGGGCTCGGCTTCGCGCTCGGCCGGCTGCGCGTGTGGAAGCTCAGCCTCGGCGGCATCGCGGGCACCCTGCTGGTCGCGCTGGTGATCGGCCAGCTCGGCGTCACGCTCGACCCGGAGCTGCGCAACGTCGCGTTCGCGCTGTTCATCTTCACCCTCGGCTACATGGCGGGGCCGTCGTTCTTCGCGAGCCTGAACCGCAAGGCGCTGCGCTACGCCGTGTTCACCGCGATCCAGATGCTCACCCTGATCGCGCTGACCTGCCTGGCGACCGTGCTGATGGGACTGGACCGGGGCACCGCGGCCGGGCTGCTGGCCGGGGCCACCACGTCGTCGTCGACGCTGGGCACCGCGGGCGAGGCGCTCGGCGCGCTGAACCTTCCTCCGGCGCAGATCCATCAGCTGCAGGCGAACCTCGCCACGGCGTACTCGGTGGTCTACATCTTCAGCCTGATCACGATCGTGCTGCTCACCGCGCAGGGCGTGCCGCTGCTGATGCGGGTGGGCATGCGCGAGGAGGCGGCCCGGCTGTGGGAGCAGCTGGGCGGCGGGGACCGCCCGGAGGGCTCGGTCGCCGCACTGCCCGGCTTCGTCGGGCGGATCTTCCGGATCACCGCCGGGGACGGCATGACCGTCGCCACCGCCGAGCAGGCACTCGGCGCGGAGGCGGCGGTGGAGCGGCTGCGCCGCGGTGAGGACATCGTCGTGCACGGCCCCGAGACCGTGCTGCGCACCGGCGACCATGTGCTGGTCGTGGGCCACCGGTCGGCGCTGCTGCACGGCGAGCACGTGCTCGGCCCGGAGACGCTGGGCCGCGGCGGCCACCCGATGACCCTGGAGACGGCCGACGTCGTCATCACCGACCCGCGCTTCCGCGGCTGGACGCTGGACCGGCTGCACGAGGAGATCCCGCCGAAGGACCGGCACGGCGTGTTCATCACGGGCGTCTCCCGGATGGAGCACGAGCTGCCGGTGAAGCCGTACACCGGCGTGAACCCCGGCGACACCCTGCGGCTGACCGGGGCCGCGGCGGACCTCGCCGCGCACGCCTCCCGGCTGGGCGTGCGCGTGGACGCCTCGGTCAAGGCCGACCTGGCCTTCATCTCGCTGGGCGTCGTCGCCGGGCTGCTGCTGGGGCAGCTGTCGGTGTCCGTGGGCGGGGTGCCGCTGTCGCTCGGGCTCGGCGGCGGCTGCCTGTTCACCGGGCTGCTCTGCGGCTGGCTGCGGGCCCGCCGCCCCACCTACGGGCAGTACCACCCGGCCGCCGCGCAGATGATCAGCCAGTTCGGGCTGGCCACCTTCGTGTGCGCGGTCGGGTTGAGCGCCGGCCCCTCCGCGCTGGTCCTGATCAAGCAGTACGGCGTGCTGCTGCCGGTGGTGGCGGTGCTGGTGACGGCGCTTCCCGCGCTGCTGAGCGTGTGGGTCGCGGTGAAGCTGATGCACCTGCCCGCGCCGCTGGTCGCCGGGGTGATCGCGGGCCAGCAGTGCAGCACCCCGGCCGTGACCGGGGCGCAGAAGGAGGCGGGCAACAACACCCCGCTGCTGTCCTACACCATCGTGTACGCCTTCTCCGCGGTGATCCTGCCGCTGCTCGGACCGGTCATCGTGGCGCTCACCGGGGCGCTGCCTTGAGCGATGATCCATGGCTGGACGCCCCGCCGCCGCGTTATCGTCACTGTGTGAGGCGGCTCGATCACGATTCCGTGACATCGCAGCCGGACACGCGGCTGCGAGCGGGAGTGGGCTTCAGCGAGTCCGCGGACCCGGCCGAGGCGGGCGGGACGGCCGTACGTACCGCCGTCGCCGCGCTCGGCGGGCAGCCCGCCGCGCTGTTCATCGTGTACGCCTCCGTCTCCTACGACCTGATCGCCCTGCTGCACGCGGTGCGCGCCGAGACCGGGCAGGCGCCGCTGGTCGGCTGCACCACCAGCGGGCAGTTCCACGACGGCCGCCTGATCACGCCCGGCATCGGGGTGTCCGTGCTGGCCCTCACCGGTGGGCCGTACCGGTTCGGCGTCGCCTCGGTCACCGGGGTCCGCGACGAGCCGGTCGGCGCCGGGCAGCGCCTGGCCCGCGCCGCACGCGCGGCGGCCGGACCCGAGCCGTCCCCGCACGCCGCGGTGCTGCTGCTCACCACCGGGCTGGCCGGGCACCAGCAGGAGCTGCTCACCGGCGTGCACAAGGTGGTCGGCGCGGCCGTGCCGGTGGTCGGCGGCGGCGCGGGCGACGACCGGCTGCTCGTGCGGACCTGCGTGTTCGAGGGCGACCAGGTCTACACCGACGGCGGCGCCACCGCGGTGTGGATCGCCGCGCCCGAGCCGCTCACCGTCGTCGCCGAGCACGGCTGGCACGACGTGAGCCTGCCGCTGCTGGTGACCAGATCGGACGGCCTGGTCATCGAGGAGATCGCCGGGCGGCCCGCGGCCGAGGTGTTCCGCGAGCACTTCCACGACGACGTCAACTACGAGCGGCCCGGCCTGGTCCGGCCCGCCCCCGGCTACCTGTCGGCGTACGCGTTCGGCCTGATCGAGCCGGACGGCGGCAAGCTCATCCGCGGCGCGTACATCGACCCCGAGGGGCGGCTGCGCTCGTTCACGCCGCTGCCGCCGTACGCGCCGGTCCAGATCGTCGCCTGCGCCCCGGACGACCTGCTGCGCGTCACCGAGGACGTGGTCGAGCAGGCGGTGGCCGGCCGCGACGCCACGGTGCTGCTCGCGTTCAGCTGCGTGGCGCGCCTCGACGTGCTGGCCGAGCGCGGGCCCGTCGAGGCCGCCCGCATCCAGGCCGCCGCGGGCGACGTCACCACGTTCGGCTTCTACACCTACGGCGAGTTCGCCCGGACCACCCGGGTCGCCGGATACCACAACGCCACGCTGACCGCGATCGCGCTGTGAGGGCGCCTGTGACCGGCGAGAACGAGGTCCAGGAACTCAAACGGCAGCTGGCCGCCGCGTCCGAGGCGGCGCGCGACGCGTACCGCGACACCACCCGCCTCATCCAGCTGCTCGCGCTGCTCGGCCAGCCCGGCGGCCCGGATGAGCTGATGGAGGACCTGCTCGCCGTCCTGTCCGACGTCTTCTTCACGGACGTGGTCTGCATGGCGCAGCTGGCCGGCGACCGGCTCGTGGTCACCGGATCGTGCGGGCTGCCCGAGGACGACCCGGGCTTCACCGACGGCTGGACGGCCGGCGAGTCCGCCCTGGCCGCGCTGTCGGGAGCCGCCCCGGTCGCCGTCGGCGGCGGCGTACGCGGCGCGGACGCGCCCGGCTCGGTGAGCCGGCTCGGCATCCGCTCGGCGGCCTGGATCCCGCTGTCCAGCGAGCCCTACGCCGACACCCTGCTCATCCTGTTCCGCACCAGCGACCGCCCGTTCGCCGTGGCCGACCTGCGCATCCTGTCGTCGGTCGCGGGCCGGCTGCACCTGGCGCTGCAGGAGCGCGAGCACAACGCCACCATCGAGCAGCTCGCCCATTTCGGCCACCTGCTCACCCGGCACCTGGAGGCCGAGCCGCTGCTGAGCGCCGCCGCCGATCTGCTGCTCCGCCTCACCCGGGCCGACCGGTCCTGGGTGGTGACCGTCGAGGGCACCCAGGCGCAGCTGCGCGCCCACCGCGGGCTGCCCGCGGCGCAGGTGCAGGGCTGGCCGCGCCCGGCCGCCGCCGTCGACGAGCCGCCCGGCTGCGGCGCCGGGCTGGCCGAGGTGCTGCGGGTCGCCGTCACCTGCGAGCACGGGCCGACCGCGCTGCTCTATGCCGGGCGCGAGCGGCCCCGCCCGTTCGCCCGCGGCACCCTGGAGATAATGACGATCTTCGGGAACCATCTCGGCGTCGCGCTGACCAACGCCGAGCTCTACCGCACGCTCGCCGAGCGGGCGACCCGCGATCCGCTCACCGGCCTGGCCAACCGCAGCGCCCTGGTGTCCCACCTGGACCGGCTGCTGAGCGCCGAGGACCGGTCCCGGGTCGGCGTGCTGTTCTGCGACCTGGACGGGTTCAAGGCGGTCAACGACCTGCTCGGCCACGAGGCCGGCGACGAGCTGCTGCTCCAGGTCGCCGAGCGGCTGCGGCGCGGCATCCGGCCCGAGGACCTGCTCGCGCGCTTCGGCGGCGACGAGTTCGTCATCGTGCTCGACCGGATCAAGCAGCTGGCCGAGGTCGCCGAGATCGGCGGCCGCGTCTGCGCCGACCTCAACGACCTGTTCACGGTCAGCGGCGAGCGGGTGCACGTCTCCTGCAGCATCGGCGGCGTGCTCGGCGTACGCGGCGGCACCACGCCCAGCGCCATGCTGCGCGACGCCGACGCCGCCATGTACGTGGCCAAGGGCCGCGGCAGCGGCCAGGTCGAGGTGTTCGACGAGGACGCCTCACACCGTTCCCGGGACCGCCTCGACCTGCGCTCCGAGCTGCTGCTCGCCCGTGACCGCGGCCAGCTGCACCTGGCGTACCAGCCGATCTTCGCGCTGGACAGCCGGGCGATCGTCGCCTTCGAGGCGCTGCTGCGCTGGACCCACCCGCACCACGGCAACGTGCCGCCCGACGTGTTCATCCCGCTGGCCGAGGAGAGCGGCGCGATCGTCGAGATCGGCCAGTGGGTCATGGAGCAGGCCTGCCGCCAGCTCGCCCAGTGGCACCGCCTGCCCGAGGGCCGCGGCCTGGGCATGAGCGTCAACCTGTCGCCCGTGCAGCTGCACCAGGCGCACGCGGCCGAGCGCACCCTCGGCGTCATCCGCGCCGCCGGGCTGCACCCCGCCGACATCTGGCTGGAGATCACCGAGCACAGCTACCTGCGCCACGAGGTCACCGAGTACGCCTCCGCGCTCGGCGCGGCCGGGGTGCACCTGGTGCTGGACGACTTCGGCACGGCGTACTCGAACCTGGCCTACCTGAAGCGCCTGCCGATCGAGATCCTGAAGATCGACAAGTCGTTCGTCAGCGGCGTCACCGGCGGCCACCTCGACCTCAGCATCGTGCGGGCGATCCTGGCCATCGCCGACTCGCTCGGCCTGGTCGCCATCGCCGAGGGCATCGAGACCGAGGAGCAGCGCACCGCCCTGCGTGCCCTCGGCTGCCGCCTCGGCCAGGGCTACCTGCTCTCCCGCCCGCTGCCCGCGGCCCAGGCCGGGCTGCTGCTCCGCCCCCAGGAGCAGATGCCCGCCCGCGCCCGCAACGCCCGCTGACGGGTCAGCAGGGCCTGCGGCCGGCGAAGCCGGTGTCGCTGCGGTGATACCAGTCGATGCCGGTGTCGCCCTCCAGCCAGCACCAGCGCACCGGGCGGCCGTCCAGCTCGCCGGGGAAGTCGAGCAGCAGCGGGGCGAAGCCCTTGACCTCGATGTCCTGCTCGGCGATCTCCTCCAGCCCGGCGTAGAGCCGCGCCTCCAGCGCCTTGGCCTCGGCCAGGCCGCCCAGCTCGCTCTGCGCGCCGGTGTCCAGATCGGCCCGCAGCTCGGCCAGGTCGGCGCGGACGCCGACCAGCTCCTCCAGCCGGGGCAGCAGTTCCGCCAGGCGGGCGCGCGCTTCGTCGAGCGTGAACATGGCCACCAGTATGTCGGAGCCGCGCCCGGCGGCCGCGCCCGCCACGGTCGGCGCGCCCTCGCCACGCGGGGCCGGCCTCCGCAGCGCCGCGTGGATCATCCGGTCCGGACGGTCGCGCAGCGGAGGAGTGACATTCACTCACGTACGACTCCGTCACTCTGCGCGACCCTTAGAGAACGCTGAAGCGTCGGAGGGGACGTGCTCACCTACTACCGCGACGAGACGGTGGCGGTGACCTCGACGTACGTGCAGATCGAGGGCCGCCGGTTCCGGCTGGCCGAGCTGCGCTACGTCTGGCACCGCCAGGAACGCCCGGACTGGCGCGTCCGCCGTCGCACGGCCGGCCGCGGGGTGCTGAACACCCTGATGCTGCTGAGCGCCGTGGCCGGGCTGGTCGCGCTCGTGGGGCTGGCCGCCTCGGCGTACGGCGAGACCAGGCTGGCCGCCGCGGTGGGTCGGCTGCCCGTCCCCCGCAACACGCTGCTGCTGGTCGCGGTGCTGCTGCTGGTGGTCGGGCTGGTGCCGCTGGTGTGGGAGTGGGCGCTGCACCGGGTCGACGACAGCTACGACCGGGGCAACGCCATCTACGAGATCTGGGCCGAGACGGACACCACCCAGATCCTGCTGATGCGCTGCGACGACGCGACCCGCTTCGGGAAGATCTACCGCGCCCTGCAACGCGCCCTCGGCCATTGAGACCCTGCTGTCCGTCAGAGTCACCCCGGGGCCATGCCGCGAGGGCGGGCTGCCAGCCGATGGGTGACACCTACATGAGAGTCCACTTGCGACAGTGCTGATGGTAAGTTCGTGGTGCCGGGCGGGCGAGACCCGAACTCGTCCGGCACTTGCGGGTCCTGCGGCGGCAGGTGAAAAACGCCGGTACCGGGAGTGCCTCGGGAACCTGACCCTCGGGGTCGAACGGACGTGGAGACGGCGTAAGACCGGCACGTGTGCCGGCTGTGGTCGGTGAAGCGTCAACCCCGCTCCGTTTCGGCGGATCAGACGGGGAGCGTCTGTCGGTAACGGCGGACTGTGGGAGGGCGTGCTCGCCAAAGCACACTCGTTCGCAACGGTGACAGGGCGGCCGTACCAGGGGTGGACGGCCGCCCTGCAGGCAGGAATGGTCAGGACGGCGTGACGGTGCCCGCCGCGCCGTCGACGGTGATCAGCTGCCCGGTCGTGATCCGGCCGGTCGCGTCCGGCACCCCGACCACGGCGGGGATGCCGTATTCGCGGGCCACCACGGCGCCGTGCGAGTTCGCCCCGCCCATCTCCATGACCAGGCCGCCCGCGGTGAGGAACAGCGGGGTCCAGCCGGGGTCGGTGGACGGGGCGACGAGGATCTCGCCGGGCTCCAGGTGGGCGCCGACCGGATCCATGATCACCCGGGCCACGCCGGTGACCTGCCCGGCCGAGGCCGGGGTGCCGGTCAGCGCGCCGTCGGCGGCCGCCGCCGGGGCCACCCCGGGTTCGGTGCCGTCGGACAGCAGCACCCGGGGGATGTGCCTGCGGCGCAGTTCCTCGTCGTACGCGTGGCGCCGCCGCGCGACCAGGTCCCGCAGGTCGGTGCCGGCCAGCCCGGCGCGCGCCTCGGCGAGGTCGACGAAGTACACGTCGCCCGCCTCGGCCAGCCGCCCCTCCTTGGCCAGCTCCGCCCCGACCAGGGCGAGCTGCGCCCGGCACGCGGCGATCACCCGCACCATGTAGTACTTCGGCAGCTCGCGTACGCCCGCCAGGGCACGTGCCCGGCCGAGCAGCGTACGGACCGCCCGGCCGCGCAGCCGCCCCCGGCGCGAGGCGCGCCCCGCCAGGGTCTCCACCATCGCCTCGGCCTCGGCCGCACCCTGCGCGAACAGCCGGTCCGGGGTCAGCACCGCGGGGTCGCCGGGGTCCATGCGCAGGTAGTTGGCGAGCACGCCGAGGATGTAGCGCGGGTCGTCGGACCAGCGCGGCATGCCGAGGTCGATCTCGGCCACGGCACGGTGGCCGTAGCGCGCCAGGAACGCGGCGACGCCGTCCCGCGCCACCGGCGGCATCGTGCCCGCCGTGTACCGGTGCGCCAGCTCGTCCACCGTGGACCCGGCGAACAGGGCCGCCGACGGCGCGTCGGCGCGCAGCCGCACGGCCAGCGCCCACAGCTCCAGGTCCATGTCGGTGGTGACGTTGTTGGGGATGCCCCGCAGCACCGCCTGCACGTCGCCGACGGCGGCGTCCGCGCCGAGCAGCCGGTCGGCGATCCCGAGTGCGACGAACCCGGCCGCGGCCACCGGCATCACCCGCGGCACCAGGTGCACCACCTCCGCCTGCAGGGTGCGCTGCACGAAGTCCAGCCGCTGCGCGGCCGTGGCGCCCGGCGGCACGGTGAGCAGCCGGTCCAGCTCGCCGCCGACGGCGTCCACGTCGGCCAGGCCGCGCCCGGGCTTGGCCAGCGTGCGCAGCAGCCGCAGCGGGATGCGGTACTTCACCGCCACCCGGCCCACCCGGCGTACGAACGGCAGCCGCGAGCGGCGGGTGTTCGACAGCCTCGGGTCGCCGAACAGGCCGCTGATCGCCGCACCGGAGCGGGCCTCCATCACCCCGAGGATCTTCGGGATGAGCGTGCGGCCCATGGTGCTGCGCACCGCCGTGGTCACGTCGAGGAACACCCGCTGCCCCGCCGGGGCGAACACGGCCGGTCCGGCCAGCGGATCGGCCACCGGGAACCCGAACAGCCCCGCCCCGCCGGAGGCGATGACCCGGAACGCGGCCATGCCCATCGGCGTGATCGGGCGGAACACGCCCTGCGCGACGCTGAAGCAGAAGTAGACCCTGGTGTCCGCGCCGGCCGCGGGCGCCCCTTCCGGCAGCGGGAACAGCGTGGTCACCGGACGGGCCTGGGTCAGCCACAGCGTGCCCCCGCCGTCGACCGCCCACTCGGTGTCCTGCGGCGCGCCGTAGTGCGCCTCGACCCGCTCGCCCAGCTCGGCCAGGGCCAGCACCTGCGCGTCCGACAGGCACGCCTGGTCCGCTCCGCCGTCCAGGGTGACGTGCTCGGTGCCGCCGCCGGGCAGCGAGCGGATCGCGAGCCGCTTGTCGCCGAGGCGCCGGTCGAGGATGGCCCGCCGCGGGGTGTCCACCACGAAGTGGTCGGGGTTGACCGCCCCGGACACGACCGCCTCGCCGAGGCCGGGGCCGGCGTCGATGACGGCCCGGTGCCGGTGGCCGGTGACCGGGTCGGCGGTGAACATGACGCCCGCCACGGCCGAGTCGACCATGCGCTGCACCACCACCGCCAGCCGCACGGTGCGGTCGTCGATGCCGTTGACGGCCCGGTAGACCACGGCCCGGTCGGTCCACAGCGACGCCCAGCAGCGGCATACGGCGTCGAGCACCGCGTCCTCGCCGACGATGTTGAGGTAGGTGTCCTGCTGCCCGGCGAAGCTGGCGAACGGCAGGTCCTCGGCGGTGGCGGAGGAGCGCACCGCCACCGGCACGTCGTCGCCGAGCCGGGCGTAGCCGGCCGCCACCGCGTCGGCGATCTCCGCCGGGATGGGTGCGGCCAGCAGCGCCGCGCGGGCCCGTCCCGCCAGCGCGGTCAGCGCGGGCACGTCCTCCTTGGCGGTACGCGCCAGCGCCGCGTACACCTCGTCGAGGTGCGCCGACGCGGCGACCACCCGGTACGCCTCGGTGGTCAGGCACAGGCCCGGCGGGACGGGCAGCCCGGCCCGGGTGAGCACGCCCAGGTTGGCGGCCTTGCCGCCGACCACGGCGAGCATGCCCGCGTCGATGCCGGCGAAGTCGAGGACCAGCCCGGCCGGGCCGCCGGTCGGGGTGTCAGCGGCCGGCATGGTGCGCTCGCTCATCGAGGTGCCTCCTGGAAGCCTTGCCCAGCAGCGCCATGGCCTCGGTGACCACGCGCTGCTCCTCGTCGGTCAGATACGTCATCAGCTCGCGCTGGGCCTGGGCCCGCACCCGCTCGAAGGAGCGCAGGTAGTCCCGGCCCGGGTCGGTGATCCGCAGCCGCTTCGCGCGCCGGTCGGCGGCGTCCTCGTCCCGGGCCACCCAGCCCCGCCGCACCATCTGGTCGATCAGCCGGCTGGTCACCGACATCGACCGGCCGAGCTGACCGGCGAGATCGCGCACGGTCGGGTACGGGCCGGTGTCGAGCACGTACAGCGTGGCCATCTGGAGCAGGTTGGGCTCGGTGTCGCCCATCCGGCGCAGCAGGCCGAGCAGGAAGTCCGGGATGAGCGCCCGCCGGAACAGGCCGATGTCCTCGGCGAGCCGATCGTGCTGGGTGGCCACGGCGACTCCATTTGCTTGCGGATCCGCAACTAATGCGTGAACACAAGCATAGCCCCACCGCTGGGGCTTAAGTCAACAGCGTTGAATTGCGCGCGGCGGTGAGCCCTCTCACCCGCCAGGGCCGACGACAGGGCGGTGGCGGTGAGATCACCGCCACCGCCGCCGGGGACGAGCCGGCTACTCCACGGCGCGCGCCAGCGTCACCGCGAACCGGCCCTGCGGGTCGGTCCACCAGTGCTCCGCCGCGAACCCGGCCTTGGCCAGCTCCGCCTCCACCCGGTGCCGGTCGAACTTCGCCGAGATCTCGGTGCGGATCTCCTCACCGGCCCGGAAGCCCACCTCCAGCTCCAGCGCGGGCACCTCGACCCGCATGTCCCGCAGCGCCCGCAGCCGCATCTCGATCCAGCTGTGCCGCGGGTCCCACACCGCCACGTGCTCGAACGCGGTCAGGTCGAAGTCGGCGCCGAGGCTGCGGTTGAGCACCCGCAGCACGTTCAGGTTGAACTCGGCGGTCACCCCGTCCGCGTCGTCGTACGCCGCGACCAGCGTCTGCGGGTCCTTCACCAGGTCGGTGCCGAGCAGCAGCCACTCGCCCTCGTTGAGCACGTCGCGCACCTCGGCCAGGAACGCCGCGCGCTCGGCCGGCGCCAGGTTGCCGATGGTGCCGCCCAGGAACACGATCATCCGGCCGCCGCCGCCCGGGATGCGGTCCAGGTCGTGGCTGAAGTCGCCGACGATGCCGTGCACCTCCAGCTCCGGGTAGTCGCCGTCGATCGCCTTGGCCGCCGAGCGCAGCGCCGACTCCGAGACGTCCAGCGGCACGAACCGGGCCAGCGTGCCCTCCTCGTGCATGGCGTCCAGCAGCAGCCGGGTCTTGTCCGACGAGCCGGAACCCAGCTCCACCAGCGTCTTCACGCCGGTCTCGTGGGCGATGTCGGCGGCGTGCGCGGCCAGCACCGCGCGTTCGGCCCGGGTCGGGTAGTACTCGGGCAGCTTCGTGATGCGTTCGAACAGGTCGCTGCCGTACGCGTCGTAGAACCACTTCGGCGGCAGCCACTTCGGCTTCGCGGTGAGGCCCTCGCGGGCGTCCACCCGCAGCTGTTCGCTCAGGTCGTCGGGTGTGAGGTAGACGTCGAGTCTCACAGCTCCTCCACGGTGTACGCGGCAGGGCCGGCCACCACGAGGCGGCGGTCGGGCACCTGCACCCAGCCTGGATCGTCGTCGAAGGGTTCCGAGGCGACCAGGACCCGCCCGACGGCGTGGTGCACCGCCAGCGCGTGCCCGGAGGTCGTCGCGTACGCCTTCTCCCCGTCGGTGAGCAGCAGGTTCAGCCGGGAACCGGCCGCGGCGGCGCTCACCTCCGCCACCGTCGCGCGCAGCGCCTCGGCCGGGCCGTACCCGGCGCGCAGGCGGTCACGCACCAGCGTCCACACGAACGCGGCGTCCGTGGGCGCGTCCATGGTCAGCAGGTCCGTCACCGGCAGCCGCTCGGCCAGCTTGGCCATGGTGTCCGGCCAGCCCGCGACGAACCCGTTGTGGCTGAAGAACCAGCCGTCGGCGGTGAACGGCGCGCACGCGTCGTCGGTCACCGTCATGCCCGGCGTCGCCGAGCGCACCGCCGCCAGCACCGCGCCGACCGCGGTGACCCGGGCCAGCGCGGCGAAGTTCTTGTCCGTCCAGATCGGCACCGCGCGCCGGTAGCGCATCGGGCCGGCGGGGGTGTACCAGCCCGCCCCGAAGCCGTCCACGTTGATCGTCCCGCCACCGCGCATGTCCCGCGGCGCCCAGGTCTGGTGCTGCAGCCCGTACGGCGGCTCCACCAGCAGCGCCGCGAGCGGCACCGGCGGTCCGAGGTACACCAGGTGGCGGCACATGTCAGCGGCGCTCCAGCTCCTCGGGGCGGGGGTCGCGGGCGCAGCGGAAGCCGCTGAAGATCTGCCGCCGGATCGGGTAGTCCCAGTTGCGGAACGTGCCCCGGCAGGCCGCCGCGTCGGTGCCGAACGAGCCGCCGCGCAGCACCCGGTACTCGTCGCCGAAGAAGACCTCCGAGTACTCCCGGTAGGGGAACGCGGCGAAGCCCGGATACCCGCCGAACGGCGACGCGGTCCACTCCCACACGTCCCCGATCAGCTGGTGCACCCCGTACGGCGACGCCCCCGCCGGGTACGCGCCCACCGGTGCCGGGCTCAGGTGGTGCTGGCCCAGGTTGGCGTGCTCGGGCGCCGGATCGTCGTCGCCCCACGGGAAGCGGCGCGAGCGCCCCGTCGCCGGGTCGTGCCGGGCCGCCTTCTCCCACTCCGCCTCCGTGGGCAGGCGTTTCCCGGCCCAGGCGGCGTACGCGCTCGCCTCGTGCCAGGACACGTGCACCACCGGCTCGTCCGGCACGATCGGCTCCCGCCGCCCGAACCGGGTGTACGTGCCGTCGCCGTGCCAGTGCCCCGGCCCGGTCAGCCCCGCCGCCTGCCGGTGCGCCCAGCCCGCCACGCTCCACCAGCGCGGATCGGCGTACCCGCCCGCGTCGACGAACGCCTGGTACTGCGCGTTGGTCACCGGGGCGCGGTCGAGGAAGAACGGCGGCACGTGCACCGGGTGCGCCGGGCGCTCGTTGTCCAGCGCCCACGCCTCCAGCGAGGTGCCCATCTCGAACGCCCCGCCGGGGACGAACGCCTCCCCGGCCACCGGCTGCCGCGACGGCGGGGGCGGCGGCGCGACCAGCACCGGGTCGCCCTGCCGCAGCTGGTGGGTGGCCAGCATGGTCTCGTCGTGCTGCTGCTCGTGCTGGATGATCATGCCGAAGGCGAAGCCCTGCTCCACCAGCGGCCGCCCCGCCAGGTCCACCGTGTCCAGCAGGTCCAGCACCTGCTCACGCACCCGCCGCACGTACGCCCGCGCCTCGGCGGGGCCGAGCAGCGGCAGCTCGGGGCGGTCGGCGCGGGCGTGCTTGAACGCGTCGTAGAGCTGGTCGATGTCGGCGCGGACCGGCTCCCGGCCGCCCACGTCGCGCACCAGCCACAGCTCCTCCTGGTTGCCGACGTGCGCCAGGTCCCACACCAGCGGCGACATCAGCCGGGAGTGCTGGCGGACCAGGTCGTCGTCGTCCACCGCGTCGGTCAGGCCGATGCTGCGCTCCCGGGTCCGGGCCAGCTCCGCCGCCGCCCGCTCCCGCAGTCCCGTCGTCATCTCAGCCTCCCCTCCCCGAGCCGCCGTGCGGCCCCTTGCTTCACCGCCTCAGCGGTCGCGGCCGGCAGGTCCGTGTGCCCCAGCGCGCCGACGGCCAGGTCCAGCAGGCGCGGGGCCACCGCCGCGATCGCCGGGTCGGCCAGCCCGTGCCGGGCCGCCTGGATCCAGCGCCCCTCGGCCGGAGCCGCCACCGCGATCGCCTCGTCCACCGTCTCTTCCCGAGCGAACAGGGCGGTCAGCAGCGCCACCGGCGCCACCCAGTCCATGCCCGGCTGCATGTCCAGGTAACGCACCTCGAAGTAGCCGCGCGCCCGGACCGGCGGGAACATCGTGCTCAGGTGGTAGTCGAGGTCCGGATAGGTCGGTGCCGGGTTCAGCGCGCCGCCGATCCAGTCGGCGAAGGTCAGGCCCGCCGGCGCGTCCCACGGGCCGTCGCGGCGTACACACAGCAGGGGGGTGTCCAGCACCCGGCGGGCCCAGGCCGCCACCGGGTCCGCACCGTCGGCGGCGGGCGGCCCGTTGCGCATCGGATCGGCCGCCAGGCAGGCGCGCATCCGGTTGGACGCCCAGCCCGTGTCCACCCCGGCGTAGCGGCGCGAGGTCGCGAACACGGCGACCAGCGCCGGGCCCACCGCGTGCAGCGCCCGCCAGCGCGCGCCCACCCGCTCCGGCAGCCCCGCGTCCAGGCACACCTGCACGCTGGCCGTGCCGCACATCCACTGCCTGCCGTACGGCCCGAAGCGGTCGAAGACGCGCTCCATCGTCGCGTAACGCGGCGTGTCGAGGATCCGGCGGGCGGCCCGGTGGGCGTCGCAACCCTGCCCCGCGAGCACCAGGCCCGCACGATCCAGAAGGCCGGTCAGCTGCTCCAGATCTGCCGTGGTGGCGTCGAGCAGACCGGCAAGAGAGTCACTGGTATCGGTGGATATCTCCACCTGCCCACCCGGTTCGAGGGTGACCCGGCCGCCGAACGGCAGCGGAGCCTGCGGGCTGTCCGGCACCAGACTGCGCGGGGCATGCTCCCCCAGCGCCGAGCCGAGAACCCCCGGATCCACCGGCCGTGCCGGATCCCCCCGGTGGTGCGTGGTCCACTCCAGCTCGATCCCCACCCGCCCCGGCGGCCCCGTCTTGAAGCACACCTTCGCGACATACCCCTCGGCCTCCGCCCGATCCGCGATCCGGGCCTCCACCGCCAACGTCCCCTGCTCCCACACGCTCCGCCCACCCCCCAACACCCTGAGTCACCAGACCGCCCAACCTACCCCCTCCCCACCACCCCCACCCCGCCTTCTCTGCGTTGATCATGAACTTATGGACGTGTTCGACGGCGTGTTGCTACCCCCAGACCGTGATCAACATGCGGATACCGCAGGTGGGCGGGGATGTGGCGGGCCGACAATGACCACATGCAGCCCGAACAGACAGCGCTGCCGGCGTTGGCCGACCCACTGGAGGACGAGCCCGACTTCGCGAGTGAGCACTCGCGGACCAGCACCAGCGAGGCCGTCAGCGCCGGCGAGGACAAGCACTCAGACCCGGACATCCCGCTCGGCCTCGGCGGCATGGACATGAAACGCCGCCGCCTCCTCGACTGATCACGGCGCCGGGGTGGTAACACGCCGTCGAACACGTCCATAAGTTCATGATCAACGCAGTAGAAGGCCCGGCCCGCGCGGAGGGTGCGGGCCGGGCCGGGGTGGGGCGCGTTACGGGAGGGCGTTGAGGAAGGTTTCGTGGGAGTTGGAGAACTCCCAGCCGTAGTACTTGTCCCAGTTGATGGACCAGGTCATCAGGCCGCGGAAGTCGGGGCTGGTGCCGCCGCGGAGGGTGTAGCCGCCGCAGGTCTGGTTCTTGACCAGGCAGTTCACCGCCTGCTGGACCTGGGCGGGGGTGGTGTAGCCGCCGCCGGCGCTGACGGCCGCGGGGACGCCGAAGGCGATCTGGTCCTGGCGCAGGGCCGGGAACGTGATGCCGGTGTTGGCGACGGTGAAGCCGGCCTTGAGCATGTCGGTCATCGCGATGTGGAAGTCGGCGGCGCCCATGTTGTGGTACTGGTTGTCCAGGCCCATGATCGGGCCCGAGTTGTAGTCCTGCACGTGCAGCACGGTGATGTCGTTGCGCAGGGCGTGGATGACCGGCAGGTAGGAGCCCGCGCGGTTGTCGCAGCCGCTGCAGGTGCCGCCGTAGAACTGGTACCCGAGCTGCACGAAGAACGTCTCGGGCGCCATCGTCAGGATGAAGTTCGAGCCGTAGCGCGACTTGAGCGTGCGCAGCGCCGAGATCAGGTTGACGATGACCGGGGTGGTCGGGTTGCGGAAGTCGCCGTCACCGGGGTTCAGGTACAGCGAGTGGCCCTCGAAGTCGATGTCGAGGCCGTTCAGGCCGTACTTGTCGATGATGGCGCTGACCGAGCTGACGAACGTGTCCCGGGCCGCGGTGCTGGTGAGCTGGACCTGGCCGTTGGCGCCGCCGATGGAGATCAGCACCTTCTTGCCCTGGGCCTGCTTGGCGCGGATGGCGGCGATGAAGTCCGCCTCGCTCTCCACCCCCGGGCACTCGGCCGCGGGGCACTGCCGGAACCGGATGTCGCCAGAGGTCACCGAGGTCGGCTCGCCGAAGGCGAGGTTGATGATGTCCCAGGACGCGGGCACGTCGGCCATGCGCAGGTAGCCGGAGCCGTTGGCGAAGCTGGCGTGCAGGTAGCCGATCAGCGCGTGCTTGGGCAGGCCGGTGTTCACGCAGCCGGTGGTGGTCACGCTGAGCACTCCGCTCTTGGGCGACTCGCCCGCCGCGTTGGTCGCGCTCACCTGGTAGCCGTGCGTCGAGCAGGTGCCCAGGCCGCTGATCGTGGCCGTGGTGCCGGTGACCGTGGCGACGACGGTGCTGCCCTCGTACACCTTGTAGCCGGTGGCGCCGGTGGACGCGTTCCAGGCCAGCGACACGGAGTTGTTCGCGGTCGCGGTGGTCCGCAGGTTGCCCGGCGTCGGCGGCACCGTGGTGCAGCCCGTGGTGGTGGCGCTGACCGCCCCGCTCTTGGCCGACTCACCCGAGGCGTTGTACGCGGCGACCGTGTAGCTGTGCCCCGAGCAGGCGGCCAGGCCGCTGATCGTCGCGCTGGTGCCGGTGCCGGAGGCGACCTGGGTGGTGCCCTCGTACACGCGGTAGCCGGTGGCGCCGGAGGAGGCGTTCCAGGACAGCGCGATCGAGGTGTTGGTGATGCCGGTGACGGCCAGCCCGCCCGGGGTCGGCGGCACGCTGGTGCAGCCGGTGGTGGTGGCGCTGACCGCGCCGCTCTTGGCGGACTCGCCGGTCGAGTTGTACGCGGCGACCGTGTACGTGTGCGCCGAGCACGCCGCCAGGCCCGAGATGGTGGCCGAGGTGCCGGTGACGGTGGCCCGCACGGTGGTGCCCTCGTACACCCGGTAGCCGGTCACCGTGCCGCTGGCGGCGCCCCAGGACAGCGCGATGGAGGTGTTGGTGATCGTGCCCGCGGCCGGGTTGCCGGGCACGCCGGGCACGCCGGTGCCGCCGGGGCCGTCCAGGCTCAGGTCGTCGGCGAAGTAGGTGCCCTGGCCGTACCAGCCGTGGGTGTACACCTCGACGCTGGTCTGCGACGCGCCGGTGGTGAAGGAGACGCTCAGAGACGTGAACGCGGCCGCGCCCGGGGTCCAGGTGGACGCGCCGCCGGTGACGCCGAGGTAGACGTAGTTGCCGCGCACCCAGCCGGTGAGCACGTACGCCGTGCTCGGCTGCACCGAGACGGTCTGCGTGCACTTCGCGTTGTCCGAGGCGGACGCGGCGCCCTGCAGCGCCTTGGTGCCCGAGCGCACCGGCGTGCTCACCACGGAGCCGAGGCCGCCGGTGCACGCCCACGGCGACAGCGCGCCGCTCTCGAAGCCGGGGTTGGCCAGCAGGTTGGCCGCGGACGCCGGGCTGGCGACGGCGAGGATACCGCCCGCGACCAGCAGCGACAGGGCGGCGGAGACGATGCGGGATCTTCTGATCACGGGCCCTCCTCGTGAATGGATGGCCCTGATTATTAACTCTCTTAACTGTTAATGTCCATGCCAGATTGATGAAGCTCTAAACTGGACGGACGCCTGGCGGGCCGATCCGCTAATCAGCCCAAATCGCCACATTCCCGTATCCGTCACAGGTCAGCCGCGTTGAGAGGTTGGTGCCGCAGCCCGGCTCGGGGCTTCGCGGACGTGCCCACCTACCCGCCCCCGGGCGGTCACGAAGGACGACCCATGCACATGACGCGGCAGCATTCCCCCAAGGCCCCCCTCGCCGCGCTCGCCGCGGCGCTGCTGGCGCTGGCGGCCGCCGCGGTGATGCTGCTGGTCGCCGGGCCCGCCGGTGCCCGGCCCGACGACCGCCCCAAGCACCGCGGCTACGGCACGCACTCGGCGACGCCGTCGGCCGCCCCCAGCACCGCGCCGTCCGTCGGCCCGTCGCGCAAGGACCCGGCCCCCTCCAAGTCCGCCACCAGCCGCCGGCACGACGACGGCGGGGATGACGGCGGCGACCACGGCGGCGGCGGTGGCGACGACGAACTGCCGCGCACGGGCACGTCCGGCCCGTCCGCGGGGGCCACGGCGCTGACCGGGCTGGGCGTGCTGCTGCTCGGCGGCGGCGTGCTGTGGCTGGCCAGCGCACTCTCCCGCCGCCTGGAGGGCACCCGCCTGCACACGCAAGCCGCCGGTGCGGTCGCCGCCCTGCGCCGCCGCCCGAGCCCCCGCCCCCGCCGCTGACCCCATCACCTGGTACGCGGGGCAGGAACTCTCCTGCCCCGCGCCTTTCCATGCCGATGATCGCCAGTTCGTGTCCAAACCTAAGGCCAGACCCCACTTTCTGACACGAACTCCCGATCAAGGCAGGCGCAAGCGCGCGACGGCTGCATTAATTTCTATCTTTACATGTCTCTGGTCATCTCTATGATGTTGAAGATGACCGATGTCCGGACCGGCGACAGCAGCCCGCCCCCGGACGTCGTGCCCGCCACCGTGCTGCGGCTGGACCGTCCTGAGCTGGACGCATCCGCACGGCTCGTGGTCCGCGGCGCCGTCGACCCGGGGCTGCGCGAGCACCGCCGGACCGGCGCCTTCTCGCCGCTGGCATACCTCTACGAGCGCCCCGATCCCGATGCGCCTCCGGCCGACCTGACCCTGTCGATCGGCCACTACGACGAGGTGGATCTGGTGTGGGTGTTCTCCGGAGAGGTGGACGGGATCATCGGGCTGACCCAGCCCACGACCGCGGCCGGCGACTCGCCGGCCCCGACCAGAGGAGAGGTCCCATGACGACCACCCTGACCCGCAATCCACTGCGGACGTCCCTGTCGATGACGCATGGGCACGACTTCGACCAGCCGCTGCCCGCCGACCACGAGCGGCAGCCGTTCGGTTACCTGTTCGCCGACTGGCAGCCCGGCACCGCCGACGAGGTGGCCGCCGAGCTCGGCCACTACGACGTCGAGGAGCAGGTCTGGGTGACCCCCTCGGGCGACATCACCATGGGCGTCTACACCAAGACCCGCACGTCCGGCTCCGGCTGCGGCGACTGCGTCACCGACGACGTCTGCGCCTAGGAGACCGGCATGCCCGACTCGCCGTCGACCCCGCGGGTGCTGATCCTGACCCAGGAGTTCGATCCGACCGTCGATCCCGTGGTGCACAGCCTCAAGGCGCGCGGCGCCGAGCTGGTCCGCGTCGACCTCAGCTACTTCCCCACGACGCTGACCTTCACCACCTCGGACTTCGACGGCGAGCGGCGCGAGCTGCTGCACCGCGGGCGGCGGGTCGATCTCGATTCGCTGTCCGGGGTGTGGTATCGCCGCCCCACCGCGTTCGCGTTCGACCCGGCCATGAGCGAGGCCGAGCAGCAGTTCGCCCGCAACGAGGCGCTGCACGGCATCGGCGGCATCATGCGGGCCACCGACTGCCTGTGGATCAACCGGCCCGACGTGGACGCCGTCGCCGAGCTGAAGCCGTACCAGCTGCAGGTGGCCAAGCGGCACGGCTTCCGCACCCCGCGCACGCTGCTCACCAACGACCCGCAGGAGGTCGCCGCCCTGGTCAAGGCCACCGACCGGCCCGTCGTCTACAAGGCGCTGACCGGCGGCGTCATCCACTACCCGGGCGCGTTCCCGAGCGGCCTGTTCACCACCGTCGTCGGCGACGAGGTGCTGGAGCACGCCGACCGCGTCCGCCACACCATGTGCATGTTCCAGGAGTACGTCGACAAGGCGTACGAGGTGCGCCTGACCGTCGTGGGCAACACCTACTTCCCCGTGGTCATCGACTCGCAGTCCATGCCGACCACGGCCGTCGACTGGCGCGGCGAGAACCACCTGCCCTACGGGCCCTACCGGCCGCTGCCCGACGACGTCGTGGAGCGCACCCAGCGGCTGCTGGCGGAGCTGGGCATCGTCTACGCCGCGATCGACTTCATCGTCACGCCGGACGGGGAACACGTGTTCCTGGAGGTCAACCCGGGCGGCCAGTTCATGTGGATGCAGCACGACCTGCAGCTGCCGCTCAGCGAGGCCGTCGCCGACCTGCTCTGCGCGGGCGGGGAGTTCCGGCGCGGCCCGGTGACCCAGGTCGGCTACTGACCGTGGCCTGGGAGCTGCTCGTCACCGGCCAGCTCCTGCTGGCCGGTGTGCTGGGTTTCTCGGCCGGGGCGAAGCTGCTGGACCCGGGCGCGTACGCCGCGTTCCGCGCCTCGCTGCCCGCCAACCTGCGGCTGCCCGAGCGGCTCGCCGGGCCGCTCGCGGCGGCCGTGGTCACCGCCGAGGCGACGCTGGCCGTGCTGCTGGCGCTCGCCGTGGTGGTGCCCGCGCTCGCGCCCGGGGCGCTGCTCGCCACGACCGCGCTGCTGGCCGCGTTCACGGCCGTGCTCGCGGCGATGGTGCGCGGCGGCGTACGCCAGGCGTGTCACTGCTTCGGCACCGCCACCCGCCCGCCCGGCTCCGCCGACGTGGTCCGCAACCTGGTGCTGCTCGCGGTGTCCGCGGGCGCGACCGCGACGGCCTGGCCCGCGCCGCCGCCCCCGCCCGCCCCGAACGGAGCCGCCATGCCGCACCTGCCCGCGATCCTCGCCCTGCTCGCGGGCGTCTGCGTGCTGAACACCGCACTGATCGTGCTGGTGCTGCGCCTGCTGCGGCAGCAGTCGGCGCTGGTGCGGGCCAGCATCGAGGGCGTGGCCAACCCCGAGCCGATCATGACGGCCGGCGGCGGCCGGGTCGCCGCCTTCACCGCGGTCACCGTGGACGGGGAGCCGCTCAGCGCGGACCTGCTCGACGGCGACACCCTGGTCGGCTTCCTCTCCCCCAGCTGCCCGGCCTGCGCCGAAAGCCTGCCCGGCTTCCTCGCCCGCGCCGAGGCGATCGGCGGGCGCGAGCACGCGCTGGCCGTCGTGCTCGGGCAGGGCAGCGCCGCCGACGCGCTGTGCGAGCGCATCACGCCGGTGGCGCGGGTGGTCAACGAGCCCGAGCGCGGGCCGGTGTCGCGCGCCTTCGGTGTGGACGGCTACCCCGCGTTCGCGCTGCTGTCCGGGCACACCGTGGTGGCCAGCCACTTCGTGCTGGACAAGGTGCCGAGCAGCAGCGCCGGGTGACCGCGATGCGCGCCTCCCTCGGCGCGGCCGGGCGACTGGCCGCCACCGCCGCGCCCCGCTGGCTCGCCGCGCGGATCACGCTCGCCGCCGCGGCCGCGGGCGTGCCGGTGCTGGCCGCGTGGCTGATGAAGACGGTGCTGGACCGCGTCGTCGCGCCGGGCGCGCCGGTGGTCGGACCCGTGCTGCTGCTCGCCCTGTCCGGGGTGGCCGCGGTGCTGGTACCCGAGCTGGGCCGGTATGCCGACGCCGAACTCCAGCGCCGGATCGGGCTGACCGCGCGGGAACGCCTGTACGCGGCGGTGGGCCGGATGGGCGGGCTGCGCGCGTTCGAGAACCCGCGCTTCCACGACCGGCTGTCGCTGGCCGCCGAGGTCGGGCCCACCGGCCCCGCCGAGGCCGTGACCAGCGCGATCGGCGTCGCCACCGGGGCGGCCACCGCCGCCGCGTTCCTGGCCGCGCTGCTCACGATCAACCCGTGGATGCTGCTGGTGGTGCTCGCCGCCGCGCTGCCCACGCTGCGCGCGGAGCTGAAACTCAGCCGCCACCGCGCGCAGACCCTCGGCGAGCTGGGCCGCAGCACCCGGCGCGAGTTCTTCTACGCGCAGCTGATGACCAGCGTCACCGCCGCCAAGGAGGTACGCCTGTTCGGGCTGGCCGGGCTGTTCGGCGCGCGCATGCTCGGCGAGCTGCGCCGCATCCACGCCGGACACCGCCGCATGGAGCGCCGCGAGCTGGCCGTGCAGTGCCTGCAGGGGGTGCTCGGGGCGGCCGTCGCGGGGGCCGGGCTGGTCTGGGCGGCCGACGCGGCGCGCGCCGGGCGGCTGACCGTCGGGGACGTGTCGGTGTTCGTCGCCGCGCTGGCCGGAGTGCAGGCCGGGGTGAGCGCCGCCAGCGCCAATCTGGGCCGGGCGCACGAGGCGCTGCTGCTGTTCGAGCACTACCGCTTCGTCACCGAGGCCCCGCCCGACCTGCCCGCCGGGGACCATCCCGTGGCCGCCGTACCGCCGCTGCGGCAGGGCGTCGAGTTCGACGACGTGTGGTTCCGGTACGAGGAGGACCTGCCCTGGGTGCTGCGCGGGGTGAGCCTCACCCTGCCCGCCGGGCAGGCCGTCGCGCTGGTCGGGCGCAACGGCGCGGGCAAGAGTTCCCTGGTCAAGCTGCTGTGCCGGTTCTACGACCCGACCCGCGGCGCGATCCGCTGGGACGGGGTCGACCTGCGTGACCTGCCGCTGGACGAGCTGCGGCGGCGGCTGGGCGTCGCGTTCCAGGACTTCATGGCGTACGACCTCAGCGCCGCCGAGAACATCGGCCTCGGCGACCTGCCGCGGCTCGGCGACCGCGCCGCCGTCACCGGGGCGGCCCGCCGAGCGGGGGCGCACGAGCTCCTCACCGCCCTGCCGAACGGCTACGACACTCTGCTGACCAGGGTTTATCTGGACGCCGCAGACCGGGACGATCCCGACACCGGGGTGGAGCTGTCCGGCGGGCAGTGGCAGCGGGTCGCGCTCGCCCGCGCGCTGCTGCGCGAGGACAGCGACCTGCTCATTCTGGACGAGCCCAGCTCCGGCCTGGACGCCGAGGCCGAGGCCGAGATCACCGATCGGCTGCGCGCGCACCGCGCCGGGCGCACCAGCCTGCTGATCTCGCACCGGCTCAACACCGTCCGCGAGGCCGACCTCATCGTGGTGCTGCGCGACGGCGAGATCGCCGAGCGGGGCACCCACGACGGCCTGGTCACGACGGATGGCGAGTACGCACGGCTGTTCGCCCGCCAGGCCGCCGGCTACCAGGTGAGTTAGGAAGGGCACCTTCTACATCGCAAAGCGATAAGAAGGTGCCCTTCCTTTCATCAGTTACCAGCGGTGGTGGAGCTGGGGGCGGATGAGGTCGTCGTAGACCTCGGTGACCAGGGCGAACTGGTCGGGGGTGAGGGCGGGCAGGTCGGCGGCGGCGGCGTTGGCGCGGGCCTGGCCGGCGTTGCGGGCGCCGGGGATGACCACGCTGACGCCGGGCTGGTCGATGATCCAGCGCAGCGCGAACTGGGCCATGGTGGCGCCGGGCGGGACCAGCGGGGCGAGGCGGCGCACCGCCGCCAGACCGGTCGCGAAGTCCACGCCGGAGAAGGTCTCGCCGACGTCGAACGCCTCGCCGTGCCGGTTGTACGTGCGGTGGTCGTCCGGCCCGAACGTGGTGTGCTCGTCGTAGCGCCCGGACAGCAGGCCGCTGGCCAGCGGCACCCGGGCGATGATGCCCACCCCGGCGGCCGCGGCGGCGGGCAGCACCCGCTCCAGCGGCTTGAGCCGCAGCGCGTTGAGGATGATCTGGACGCTGGCCACGTTCGGCCGGGCGATCGCGGCCAGCGCCTCGTCGCAGGTCTCCACGCTGACGCCGTACGCGGCGAAACGCTTCTCCTCGACGAGGGTGTCCAGGGCGTCGAAGACGGCGTCGGCCGAGTACACGGCCGTCGGCGGGCAGTGCAGCTGGACCAGGTCCAGCGTGTCCACGCCGAGGTTGGCCCGCGACCGGTCGTTCCAGGCCCGGAAGTTGTCCATCACGTAGTTGCCGGGCTCCTGGGCGACCCGGCGGCCCATCTTGGTGGCCACGGTGAGCGGCACACCCGCTCCCCGCTCACGGACGAAGCGGCCGATCAGCTGCTCGCTGCGGCCGTCGCCGTACACGTCCGCGGTGTCGATGAAGTTCACGCCCGCGGCGACCGCCGCGTCGAGCACCGCCAGGGCGTCGTCCTCGCTGACGCTGCCCCAGTCCGCGCCGAGCTGCCACGCGCCGAGCCCGATCACGCCCACGTTCCGGCCGGTCCGGCCGAGGATTCGTTGCTGCACCGGATCAGCCTACGGGAGAGCGCTTACAGGGGCCGGTGCATGACGACGCAGTCGCGCCCCGCCTGCCGGTCGGGCCGCCGGTCGATCTCGGCGTAGCCCAGCGCGCTCCAGAACGCCAGCGCCGCGGCGTTGTTCTCCAGCACGGCCAGGCGCACCGCGGGGCGGCCCTGCCCGCGCAACCGGTCGTGCACCTCCTCGGCCACCGCCCGGCCCAGCCCGCGGCCCCGCCGCCGGGCGTCGACCAGCAGCAGCCCGATCCAGGGCAGGCCGTCGGCGGGATGGGTGTCCAGCACCGCCACCACGCCGGTCAGCGGCCCGCCGCCGTCCCCGCCGGTGCGGGCCAGCAGCACCTCCACCCCGGGCTCGGCCAGCTCGGCATCCAGCGCCGCGGCGACCTGCGCCGCGGTCACCTCTTCCGGGCGGTCGCCGAAGTCGCCGCTGAGCCGGTGGTAGTCGGCGTTGCCGGCGTACAGCTCGGCCAGCTCGGCCAGCACGGGCGAGCTGGGACTCAGGTCCCAGGTCCGCAGTGGGTTGAGCACGGCCTGAGGTTACGCCCTGATCAGTCCCTCTCGCGGGTGTTACGGCGTTTTGCCTGATTATTGGCCTTCTCGATGGCGCGTACCAGCTCCGCCTTGGTCATGTGCCAGCGACCGCTGATGTTCAGCCGCTTGGCCATGCCCAGCAGCTGATCCTTGGTCTCGGCGGACTGGTAGCGCAGCTTGCTGCGCATCTCGCGCTGGATCGGCATCACGCTCTCCTGCTCACTCGCGGCCGCCACTCAATCGTTGCGTTCGCCCGGCGCCTTCACCCAGACCGTGCCGTCGCGGGGCTGCTTAGGGCCGCCGACCTCGGCGTCGAAGTCGTAGTGGCGCTTCAGGTCGGGAGTGTCGTCGTACTCGTAGATCAGCTCGCTCGACACGTCGACCACACCGGGCACGCCGTGCACCAGCCGCTCGGCGATCTGCGCGGTGCTGCGCCGGTCGGTGCGGCCGGTCAGCGTCACGATGCCGTCGGCCACCGCCACGTCCATCTCCGGCGGCCCGGTGAACAGCATGCCCTGGATGATGTCGTGCAGGACGTCGTGCCGGATCGCCTCGTCGGACCGGCGGTAGGTGCGCAGCAGGTCCCGCCGGGACACGATGCCGACCAGGCTGCCGTCGGCGTCCACCACCGGCAGCCGCTTGAGCTGCTCGTTCTCCATGATCTTGGCGGCCTGCACCACGCTCGCGGCGGCCGGGACGGTCACCACCGGGCTGGTCATCAGATCCCCGGCGGTGTCGCCCTCGGCCTTGGCCCGCCGCACCGCGCGCTGCCGGCGCTCGAACAGCCGCCGCTGCGGCTCCTCACCGCCCAGGGCCAGCTTGTGCAGCAGGTCCGCCTCGGAGACGATGCCGACCACGGTCCCGCCCGGGTCCAGCACCGGGACCGCGCTCACCCCGTGCTCGGCGAGCAGATCGACGATCTCCCGGTACGGCGTCGCCACGCCCACGCTCACGACGGGCGCCGACATCACGTCGTGCACGATCCGGCCCGTCATCGGCGTACCCCCTCATCGCCCAGAGCGCCGCCACGGGGCGTCCGCACCCGCCAGACTGGAGGTGAGACACCGCGGCCAGGCGGGTAGGGACCCATCTGTGATCCTACCGAGCCGACCGCGGCCGGCCGGGACGGTCGAGACAACCGGAGGTGCCCGATGACGAGGAGCGACGTCGCCGACCGCAGCGGCATACCGGCCGCCGCGCTCAGCAACCATGACCTCAACCGGGAGCTGGCCTCGCTGCACCGGACCCGGCACGACACGTTCGTGCACGGCTCGGCGCACGCGCTGGCCAACCATGACCAGCGCAGCCGGGAGCTGGAGAGCGAGTTCCTGCACCGGTTCCCCGGACGCGACCCGGATCCGCGGCGGCTGCGCCCCGCCCGCTAGCCGCCCGCGGACCGTCCCTTCCGGACGGGTCAGTGGCCCGTGAAGAGCACCTTCACCCGGTCCCGGCCCTGCTGGACGCCCTGCCCGGCGACGAGCCGGGCGGCGATGTCGTCCGCGGCGTCGCGGGAGTCCGCGGTGTGCTCTGCGGAACGCTGCTCCGGCCAGCGCAGTTCGTCCCGGCCACCGCCATTCGGGTCAAGCGGACGAACGCTGCTGACCACGACAATCCACTTGCCGGCGGCCGCCTTTCGCCTCCTCCACCAGAACATCTCTGCCTCCGTTTCCCGCGTACGCCGACGCCCACCCTAACGTGGCGCGGTTACCGTGACAGCCCTCGGTCGCGGGGTACGTTGGAGGATCGTGCGAACGCATCGGAGAGGGCAAGGTGACGACCCATTTCGCGTCGATCGGCGTCGACCTCGCGCGGGAGGACCTGTCCCGCTTCACGATGTCGGTCGTCTCCGCGGCGGTGGCCGTGCCCATCAACCGCCGCCACTGCGACCATGTCTGGACCGACCCGTCCGGCGCGCGGGTGGTCGCCCGTTCCCGCTGGGGCCGCGTCCACCAGGTGCAGCCCTCGCTGGCAGGCGGCGCGGTCGCGGTGCCCTGCGGCAACATCCGGCTCATCGACGACCGCACCGCGGTGATGGACCTGCTCGACGACGCCGACGGCGACCTGATCTGCCCGATCGCGGTGCACCTGGAGGACCACTCGGTGCTGCACGTCGCCGGTGGCTGGCTGGCCCGCGGACAGATCGTGTTGTCCGCGCTCGCCGAGACCGCCTCGTCCGCCCCGGACCGCCCGCCGGAACCGGCCGCCGACCTCCCGCCCCACCTCGGCCTGGTCTGCGACGATCTGGTGCGGCCCGCGCACGCCCCCGCGACCTGGACCCCGAGCCCGCGCACCGCGCTGCGCGGCACGGTGCGCGCCGCCGAACTGCGTACCAACGGCCTCACCGGCGACAGCTTCCACTGGCTGCGCCTGCGCATCCGCCCCGGCCTGGAACTCGACGTGGCCGCCCCCGCCGCGGCCCTGCCCGCCGTGCCCGCCCCCGGCACCCGCCTGCACGCCCGTGCCGTGCTCACCGGCAGACTCGGCCTGCAACCCGGCACCCTCCCCCGTCCCCGCAAGGGTGGGCACCTTCGCCGGCTCGCGCAGCGCGACGAGCCGTAGCCCGGCGCGTTCTCCGTGGAGGAAGAGCCTGCTCAACGCGCTGCCGGATGGTCGCGGGGCGGGTACGGACCGGGACCTGCCTCACCATGCAGAGACAGGTCCCGCCCGACGCTCCAGGTCGTGCCCAGCGTCGTTGCGCCGCGTGCGGGGACCTCGTGGGACCCCTCCGCCGGCGCGGCTGAGATCTGGCGACATCATCACACCCGGCCGTTATCGCCGCGTCCTCCGACCGCACATGCGCGAACGGGCTTCGGGGGATCAGCTCCGCCCGGCGGACAGGCGCAGCATCGGGCCCGTCATCGGCACGAAGCCCAGCGAGAGGTAGAGCGGCTCGCCGTCCGGCGACGCCCGCAGGTCCACCTTCGGCACCCCACGCTCGGCGAACCAGCCCAGCAGCGCGGTCATGCAGGCGCGCGAGTACCCGCGCCGCCGGTACGCCTCGTCGGTCACCACGTTGAACACGTAGCCGGTCAGCCCCGACGGGTTCTCCGGGCCGCCCAGCCGCCGGTCGATCGTGCCCACGGCACAAGCCGCCAGCCCGGGGCCGTCCGGCGCGTCCACCACGTACGCCGCCATCGTCGCGGCCGGGCGGTCCAGCCGCTCCCGCAGCGTGGCGACGGCCTCGTCCTGCCACGCGCCCGGCTCCGGCGGCCGCCCGTGCATCGACCCGAGCATCACCGCCCGCAGCCTGACCAGCTCCACCGCATCCGCCGCCACCGCACCCCGCGCCTCGATCACGCCCGGCACGCTACCCGCCCGCCCCGCTGCGCATCCGCCGCGTTTTGCCATTGACGTTGGCCTATCACATCGCATTCGATCTCGAGCCAGGCGACGTGATAGGCCAGCGTCTATCGATGGGGGGGGCGGAACGCCCCGGCCCGGCGGCGGAAGGCATTCGGCAGGCACCGGGCCGGGGCGCGGGTGCGGGTATCGTCGCCGGATGGCCGAACCCCGCAGCCGGTGGACCCTGGCGCCGCGCGAGCTCGACGAACCGCACCCGTCCCGGCTGCGCCCCGATCACCCCGGCCGCGCCGAGATCCTCGCGAAGCACGCCGAGGCGCTGCGCGACGGCACCCCCGGCTACCTCGACCCGGCCACCGGCCTGTTCGTCCTCAGCGCGGCGTTCCTGGCCAAGCGCGGCTTCTGCTGCACCCGCGGCTGCCGCCACTGCCCGTACGTCACCTGACCGCCCTCGATCATCCGACTTGCCCGGCAGGTGGGCGTATCCCGGCTCAAGATACGCCCGCCTGCCCGGCAAGTCGGACGATCTTGCGTGCCCCGCCGGGCGGCGGGCTGTCCGCAGTCCTGTCCGCGGTGGGCGAACGCCGGCGAGGCGCGGGAAGGTCGGCGGCGGTGACATCATCGGGCGCATGACGGTCATCGAGGTCGTGCTCGGCGACATCACCGCCGAGGACGTGGACGCGATCGTGACGGCGGCCAACGAGTCCCTGCTCGGCGGGGGCGGGGTGGACGGCGCGATCCACCGCGCGGCAGGTCCGGGCCTGGCCCGCGCGGGCGGCGCGATCGCGCCCTGCGACCCCGGGGACGCCAAGGCCACCCCGGCGTTCGACCTGGATCCGCCGGTCCGCCACGTCATCCACACGGTCGGCCCGGTCTGGGAGGGCGGCACGTACGGCGAGGACGACACCCTCGCCTCCTGCTACCGCCGCAGCCTGGAGGTCGCCGACGAGCTGGGCGCGGTCAGCGTCGCGTTCCCCGCGATCGCGACCGGCGTGTACGGCTTCCCCGCCGACCGCGCCGCTCGCATCGCCGTGGCGACCCTGCGCGCGACCCCGAGCCGCGTCCAGCGCGTCCGCCTGGTGGCCTTCGACCGGCATACCCACGATCTGCTCGCGGCCGCCCTCCAAAGCTGACGCCCCGCCTGCGAAACCGCCGTCTGCGGGTACGGGCGCCGTCCGCGTGGCACGTGGCCGCGGTGTCGGAGGCCGGGCCTAGGCTCGGCGGCATGGCGAGGGTGCCCCGGCCGGTCCCGGTGGAGCTGCTGCCCCAGCTGCGGCGGGCGCGCGACCATATCGACCGGCATTACGCCGAGCCGCTTGATCTGGACCGGCTTTCCCGGGTCGCGAGGGTGTCCAAGTTCCATTTCGTACGCAGCTTCGAGGCGGCGTACGGCGAGACCCCGATCCGCTACCTGACCCGCCGCCGCATCGAGCGCGCCCAGGACCTGCTGCGCCTGGCCAACCTGACGGTGACCGAGGTGTGCATGGTGGTCGGCTTCGCCAGCCTGGGCTCGTTCTCGACCCGGTTCGCGGCGCTGACCGGCGAGACCCCGACGGCGTACCGGGACCGCTGGGCGGCCCGCGGGGGGCCGCACGTGCCCGGGTGCTTCCTGTTCATGCGCGGCGTGCTCGATCTCGGCGGCACGACGGGAACCGCAATCTCGGAGAAGCCGCAGGTCACCGGGCCGTCCTAGGCTTGAGGCATGATCACAAACATCTCGCTGGTCACGGTCTACTGCCTCGACCAGGACAAGGCGCGCGACTTCTACGTGGATGTGCTCGGCTTCAAGGCGGTCACCGACATCACCATGGGCGAGGGCTTCCGCTGGGTGACCATTTCGCACCCGACCCAGCCCGAGATCCAGGTGACGCTGATGACGCCGGGCCCGCCGCTGGATCCGGACGCCGCCGATTTCGTACGCCGCCAGCTGGAGAAGGGCGCGATGGGCGGCCTCGGCCTGAACGTGGACGACTGCCGCAGGACGTTCGAGGACCTGAGCGCCAAGGGCGTGGTGTTCCTCCAGGAGCCCGCCGACCGCCCGTACGGCGTCGAGGCGGTCATGCGCGACAACTCCGGCAACTGGCTCGTCCTCGTCGAACCCAGGCAATGGCACCCCGAGGACTTCGAATACCCCCGCGACTGACCGGCCGACCAGGGTGCAGTTTCGGGGAAACTGCACCCACCAGGCCGACCGAAGCCGCACTTTCCCCGAAACTGCAGCGCACGGCCCACCGCCGGACGCACAGGCGCGGCCGGCGGGTCAGGCGCTGAAGCGGCGCAGGGTCCAGCGGGTGTACGGGGACTCCGTCGGGTGCTCGTCCACGGTCCACTCGGTGATCGAGGCCGGGGCGACGACCGTGTCGAACGCGCGCAGCAGCGGCTGCGCGCCCAGCGTGTGGAACGCGGCGTTCACCGTCTCGCTGTGCCCGACCAGCACCGCGATCTCGCCCGCGTGCCGGTGCGCGATGTCCATGATGGACCGCCCGGTCCGCACCACCAGTTCCGCCCAGGTCTCGTTCCCGGCCTGGAACGGCCGGTGCACGCCACCGCCCGGCAGCGGGGCGTTCTTCAGCACCTCCACCGGCTGCCCGTCCGCGTATGCCGGGTAGTGCCAGGTGCACAGCCCGCAGTCCGCCTCGGCCGGGACGCTGAGCGCCGCCGCGATCGGCTCGGCCGTCTCCACGGCCCGGCGCAGCTCGGAGTGGTACAGGGCCACCGGCCCGGCGCCGGCCAGCTCGGCCGCGAGCCGTTCCGCCAGCCGCGCGGCCTGCTCATGGCCGGTGGCGGTGAGCCCGCGGCACCCGTTGCGCCCGCCGATGAACCGCTGGACGGTATGCACGGACTCGCCGTGCCGTACGAAGATCAGCCGCGTCTGCATCGCCGCATGGTAGGCGGCCCACCGCCATGCCGAGGCGCGCTTTCCCACCGTGGGCCCGGCTCACCCCTGCCATGATCCGTTTTTGTGGACGTCCAGCGTCGCCATGGCGACATCCAGCGTCCACAGAAACGGATCTCCCACGCCACCCGATGTCGATCACGGCCCCAGGGTCGCGACACGCCGCCGAACCCTGCCATAAGTTCATGATCAACGACGGGCAGGGGTCACCCCGGGAGGATGGCCGACAGGGGGACGGCGGGATCCGTGAGGCGGGCGGGGTCGGCGGGGGTGCCGGAGAAGCCGGTTTTGACCAGGGCGGAGAGGTCGTCCTGGACGTCCCAGATGTTGACGTTCATCGCGGCGACCACGCGGTCGTCCTCGGTGAGCCAGAAGGCGATGAACTCCGGCGTCTTCCCGTCGACGATCTCGGTGGAGCCGCGGAACACCACCCGGGCGTAGTCGCCGGGACCCGCCCAGCCGCAGTACTCCATGCCCAAGTCGTACTGGTCGGTGAAGAAGTACGGCACCTGCTCGTAGCTCACGTCCTGCCCCAGCATCGCCTTCGCGGCGGCCTTGCCCCCGGCCCGCGCGTTGGCCCAGTGCTCGGTGCGCAGGTGGCGGCCCAGCAGCGGATGGTACGCCGAGGCCACGTCCCCGCAGGCGTAGATGTCCGGGTCGGACGTGCGCAGGCTCGCGTCCACGACCACGCCGTCGTCCACGGCCAGCCCGGCGTGCTCGGCCAGCGCCGTGTCGGGCCGGATGCCCACCCCGACCGCGACCAGGTCCACCGCCAGCTCGGTGCCGTCGTCGAGGACCGCGCTGCGCACCGCCCCGTCGAGGGAGCCGAACTCGCGCACCCCCGACTCGAACCGGAACTCGACCCCGTTGGCCTCGTGCAGCTTCCGGAACACGGCGGCCAGCTCGTCGCCGAGCACCTTGCGCAGCGGGGCGCGGTCGGTGCCGACCACGGTCACCGGGCAGCCGTAGCCGCGCGCGGCGGCCGCGATCTCCATCCCGATCCAGCCCGAGCCGACGACCAGCACCTGCGGGCTCGGGTCGCGGGACAGCGCGGCCCGCAGCGCCTCGGAGTCGGGGAAGGTACGCAGGTAGCGGACACCGGACGCGTCCGCGCCGGGCACGTCCAGGGTGCGCACCCGCGAGCCGGTGGCCAGCAGGAGCTTGTCGTACGCGAGCTGCTCGCCCCCGTCGAGGGTGACCGTGCGCGCCTGGGGGTGCACCGCCACCGCGCGCCGTCCGAGCAGCAGCTCGACGTCCTTCTCGGCGTACCACTCGCGCGGGTGCACGTAGGCCTTCTCGCGCGCGTCCTTGCCCTGCAGGAAGCCCTTGGACAGCGGCGGGCGCTCGTACGGCACCTCGTCCTCCTGCCCGATCAGCAGCACCCGGCCGGTGAAGCCCTCGGCCCGCAGTGTCTCGGCAGCCCTGGCCCCGGCCAGCGACGCACCGACGATGACGAATACCCGCTCGTCCGCACTCATGACCCCAAGCCTCGCGCAAACGCGCTTCCCGGTCCATCGAAACGCGGCAGTCGTCCGCGTTTTCCGCGCGCGATAGCCTCACCCTCCCGCCGGACGAACGCGACTCGGACGAACGCGGGCCGGCGGCCGGGAACCCGGCGGACGGGTGCGGGCAAGAACAGGCATGACCGTGACGACAGAGCACGACCCGCCAGCGCCGACGGCAGCGCCGCCGGACCCCGGCGACCTGGGCGCGATGTTCGACGCGTACGCCCGCGACCTGCTGCGCTACGCCACCCGCCGGGTCGGCGAGCAGTTGGCCGAGGACGTGGTGGCGCAGACCTTCCTGGTCGCGTACGAGCAGCGCCACCGCTTCGACGCCACGCGCGGCGATCTGCTGCCCTGGCTGTACGGCATCTGCAGCAACCTGCTGCGCCGCGAGCACCGCGCCGAGAAGCGCGCGCTGCGGGCGACCGCCGCGGCGGCGCTGGCCGCGACCGCTGACGAGGACGCGCCGGACGCCCGCTCGGCGGAGCGGGTCGACGCGCAGCGGACCGTGGCCCGCGTCGCCACCGCGCTGGCCCGGCTGCCCCGCCGCCAGCGCGAGGTGCTGCTCCTGTTCGCCGTGGCGGAGCTGGAGTACGCCGAGATCGCGTCCGCGCTCGGCATCCCGCTCGGCTCGGTCCGGTCCGCCCTGCACCGCGCCCGTACGAAGATCAAATCCGCGCTCTCCGGAGGTTCCCGATGACGCATACCGACCCCGAGCTGCGGGCGGTCCTCGACCTGCCCGCCGCCGAGCCGACCGACGCGTCGGTCTCCCGCACCTGGCACCTGCTCAACAGGCGGCACACCGCCGGCCGCGGCCGCGCCCCGCGCCGCCTGTCCCGGCTGCTCATCCCGGTCGGCGCGGCCGCGGTGGTCGCCGCCGTCACCGTTGGCGCGATCCTGCTCAACGGCCTCGGCGGCGGCAATGCCCAGTTCGGCGCGCCGCGCACGGCCGAGGTGCTCGCCTCGCACCAGCCGCTGCCCGCCGAGCGCGGCACGAACCCGGCCCTCTCCCGCTCCACCCCGGAGGCGCTCGCGGCGCTGGACGAGCTGGCCCGCACCGCGACGACCGCGAGCGCCGTGACGCTCGGCCCGGGGCAGCTGATCCATGTACGGGCCGACGGCTGGGCGTCCAGCCAGCGCGGGAACGAAGCGACGGCGCAGATCGAGTACCAGGGCCGTGAGAGGTGGGTGGATCCGCAGGGCATGATCATCGTCCGGCTGCTGTCCGGGGAGGAGGACCTGCTGCAGGGCCCGAAGGCCGAGCCCACCCCGGACGCGGTGCAGCGCGGTGACCTGGAGCAGTTCGGGCCGAACCTGCGCCGGCCCACGCCGGAGTGGCTGGCGCAGCTGCCCGCAGGCGACCCGGCGGCGCTGCTGGCCAGGCTCCGCGACGACGTCGACGACAACGAGAAGTGGACCGCGGACCACCAGCTGTGGGACGCGATGGGCGAGTTCTATCTCAACGCCGATCTGCTGCTCAGCCCGGAGCTGCGGGCCGGGCTGCTGCGCGCCTTCCGGGGCATGGACGGCCTGACCGCGGGCGAGGTCGTGGTGGACGGGTGGCGCCTGATCGCGATCCGCCAGACCGACGACCGTGCCGGCATCGAGATCCTGTTCGATCCGCTGACCGCCTCGGCCGTCGGCCGGCGCACCATGTACGCCGGCAGCGAGATCACCCTGATCCCGCCGGACGGCGGCCCGCGCTTCGACCCCCTCGTCGGCTACCACGTCACCTGGACCCAGCACCTGGTGAACAGCGTCGACGAGCGCTGACCCGCCACCCCTCCCATGATCGAAGCTCCCGCCATGCTGTTCCGACAGCATGGCGGGAGCCTTGATCATTCAAGGAGCGGTCACGCCCGGCTCCCCGACGATGCCTGGCTGACGCGGTATCAATGAGGGATGTCTGAGTTCAGCGAGTACCTGTCCAGCGAGGTCGTCGTCGACTACGCCGACGGGCTGATCTCGCGGCGGGAAGCGCTGCACCGCCTGGCCCTGCTCGGGGTGGGCGCCGCGATGGCGGCTCCGCTGCTGGCCGCCTGCGACGCGCAGCGGGCGGACACGGCCGCCGCCCCGACCGGATCGCCCTCCCCCGCCCCGACCGGCCCGGCCGGGCCCACCCCGCTCCCGACGCAGCCGATCACCTTCGCCGGACCGCAGGGCCGCACGCTGCAGGGCGCCTGGGCCGCGGCGGCCACCCCGCGCGGCGCCGTGCTGGTCGTACACGAGAACAAGGGCCTGACCCCGCACATCGCCTCCGTCGCGGGCCGCCTGGCCGCCGCTGGCTGGTCGGCGCTGGCGATCGACCTGCTGTCCGAGGAGGGCGGCACGGCGAAGTTCACCGACCCGGCCCAGGCCACCGCCGCACTCAACGCGGCCCCACCGGGCCGTTTCGTCGCCGATATGAAGGCCGGCATCGACGAGCTGCTGCGGCGCAACCCGGGGCACACCGTGGGCGCGATGGGCTTCTGCTTCGGCGGCGGCGCGGTGTGGTCGCTGCTGGCCGCGGGCGAACCCCGGCTGCACGCGGCGGTGCCGTTCTACGGTCCGTTCCCGGACGGCGCGTCCCTGTCCGGCTCGCCGAACGCGGCCGTGCTCGGCGTGTACGCGCAGCTCGACGACCGGGTCAATGCGAGCCGGGACGCGGCCCGCGACGCGCTGCGCAAAGCCGGGCTGACCTTCGAGATCGTCACCTATCCCGGCGTCAACCACGCCTTCTTCAACGACACCGGCGCCCGCTTCGACCCCGAGGCCGCCGCCCAGGCCTGGACCAAGCTCACCGCCTGGTTCGGCGAGTACCTCACCTGACCGGTCAGGCGGCGCGGCGCTTGGCCGCGACGAAGGACCTCAGCTTGGCGAGACTCCAGGTGTTGACGACGTCGGCGGGGGTGAGCCAGCCGCGCTGGGCCACCCCGATGCCGAAGCGCAGCACATCCAGGTGCACGGTGGAGTGCGCGTCGGTGTCGATCGCGAACTTCACGCCGCGCTCGCGCGCCCGCATGATCAGCTCGTCGTTCAGGTCGAGCCGGTCCGGGAAGGCGTTGACCTCCAGCGCGGTGCCCGTGGCCGCGGCCGCGTCGAACACCGCGTCCCAGTCCGGCTCGATCGGCGCGCGCCGCCCGATGAGGCGCGTGGTGGGGTGCCCGATGATGTTGACGTACGGGTTCTCGCAGGCCTTGACCAGCCGGTTCGTCAGCTCGGCCGGGGTCTGGGTGAAGTGCGAGTGGATCGAGGCGACGCAGATGTCGAACCCGGCCAGGAAGTCGGCGTCCCAGTCCACGCCGCCGTCCGGATCGATGTTCAGCTCGGTGCCGTGCAGCAGCGCCATCCGCCCCGTCTCGGCCAGCTCGCGCAGCCGCCGCCGCTGGGCGAGCATCTTCGCGTCGGTCATCCGCTGCATGGGCATGTTCTTGGCGTGGTCGGTGACCGCGTAGTAGCGGTAGCCCCGCTTGCGGGCCGCGGCCAGCATCTCCTCCAGCGTGGACACGCCGTCGGTGAGGTCGGTGTGGGTGTGCAGGTCGCCGCGGATGTCCGCCTCGGTGACCAGCTCGGGCAGCCGCCCCTCGCGGGCCGCGGCCACCTCGCCCCGGTCCTCGCGCAGGGTGGGCGGGATCCAGGGCAGGCCGAGCCGCCCGTACACCTCCTCCTCGGTCGCCGAGACCACCAGCTCGTCGTCCTCGGTACGGAACAGGCCGTACTCGGACAGCTTGAGGCCCTTGCGCACGGCGATCTCGCGGACCCGGATGTTGTGCTCCTTCGAGCCGGTGAAGTACTGCATCGCCGCGCCCCACGACTCGGGCGGCACCACCCGCAGGTCCACCTGAAGGCCGTCGTTCGTGCGGATCGAGGTCTTCGCCGGGCCGCGCGCGATGACCTCGCCGACCAGCGGCAGCTCCGCGAACGCCGCCATGATCGGCTCCGGCTCCCGGGACGCGGCGAGGATGTCGACGTCGCCGATGCTGTCCCGGCCGCGCCGCAGCGAGCCCGCGTACGTGCACTGCGCGCAGCCCGGCAGCGCCGACAGCGCGGCGACGATCTCCTCGGCCACCGCCAGCGCGGCGGAGATCAGCACCCGGCCGCCGCTGTGCCGGAGCACCTCGATGCCGTGCAGGATGTTCGCCGCGGTCTTCGCGCCGAAGCCGCGCAGCCCGGACAGCCGTCCCGCCTCGATCGCCGCGACCAGCTCGTCGACGGAGGCGATGCCCAGCTCGCGGTGCAGCGTCATGGCCTTGGCCGGGCCCAGGCCGGGGATGGCCATCAGCTCGCGCACCCCGGCGGGCACCTCGGCCCGCAGTTCCTCCAGCGCCGCCATCCGGCCGGTGCCGAGCAGCTCGACGATCTTCTCCGCGGTGGACTTCCCGATCCCGGGGATCTGGGCCAGGCCCTTCAGATCGAGCGTGGCCACGTCGGCGGAGTGCCCCGCGACGCCCCGGGCGGCCTTCTCATAGGTGCGGGCCCGGAACGGGTCGCCTCCCGTGATCGAGATGAGATCGGCGTACTCCTGCAGCGCCGCCGCGACGACCTCGTTTGGCCGGGCCATACGGTCCAGTCTACGGTTCAGGGATGATCCGCAAGCGGGTTGTGATCTCCGGCGAGGTCCAGGGCGTCTACTACCGCGACACCTGCCGCAGGCTGGCCCGGGACGCCGGGCTGGGCGGCTGGGTGCGCAACCGGGCCGACCGCACCGTCGAGGCGGTGTTCGAGGGTGCGCCGGAGCAGGTGGACCGCCTGGTCGCGTGGACCCGGCAGGGGCCCGAACTGGCGATCGTCGACGACGTCGCGGTCTTCGACGAGACGCCCGAGGGCCTGTCCGGCTTCGACATCCGGCCCACCGTCTGACAGGATCGCCGGGGCGAGACGAGTCCCGGGGAGGCCCGCCATGGTGGAGTTCCAGCCGCAGCACGAGCCGCAGGGCCAGCCGTACGGCCAGCCGCAGCAGCTGCCGCCGTACGCTCAGCCGCAGCAGTCGAAGGCGGTGTGGCCGTGGCTGGTGGGCGGCCTGGTGCTGCTGCTGTGCGCCTGCTCCGGCCTCGGCGTGGGCGGCTACCTGGTGTACCAGGCGCGCGAGAACGCCCCGTCCGGGCCGGCGGCCGGGCAGACGCTGCCGCCGATCACCGCGGACAACTGGCGTGACGTGCTCACCTCGATCGAGGGCGTACGCGACTACTTCTCCCCCGGCACGCTGAGCCAGAACCACGCGCCCGGCCCGGTGGACTACCCGCAGCAGCCGCCGGTGGGCGGGGAGCACTACATGGAGTGGCAGACCTGCACCGGCATGGTCTACACCGAACCGATCGCCTCGGAGCGGGCGGTGCACAGCCTGGAGCACGGTGCGGTGTGGATCACCTACCGTCCCGGGCTGGCCGACGCCGACGTGCAGGCGCTGGCCGGGCTGGTGTCCGCGCGCGACTACCTGATGCTCAGCCCGTTCCCCGGGCAGGACGCCCCGATCTCCGTGCAGGCGTGGGGTTACCAGCTCAAGCTGGACCGCGCCGACGACTCGCGCCTGACGGCGTTCATCGCGGCCGCACGGCTCAACGCGGCGCCGGAGCCGGGGGCGCCCTGCTCGGGCGGCAGCACCGCGACCGGGCCGCTGCCGGCGGCCGGTACGGCGACCTGAGCCAGGCCGGTCATCGACCGGGCTCCATTGACAGTCCTGATCCGCTCTGGATAGATGTACTCATTGTCAACGCAGCAATCGCGCTGCGTCGACAATGCGTCCCATCAGGACTTTAATCGGGAGCCAACCTTGCTTCGGGCGTATTTCGGGCGGCACAAGTCCGCGTCGACCTGGGCCAGATCCATCCTGCACGAGGCGGCGTACGCGCTGGACCTCAAGGTCGTCACGATCCACGTGCCCGAGCAGTGGGCGCCGTACGACTCGCTCGGCGACATGATCCGCGCCACCCGGCCCGACCTGCTGATCATGACCAACGCGCAGCGGGCATGGGTCGATACGCTGCCCGAGATGCGGGCGTTCCACCTGATCCGCGACCCGCGCGACATCATCGTGTCCGGCTACTTCAGCCACCTCAACAGCCATCCCGAGGTGGTCGGCGGCCTGCCCTGGCCCGCGCTGGTGGAGCACCGGCGCAACCTGCGCCACCTCGACGAGGCGGACGGCCTGCTGGCCGAGGTGGAGTTCAGCTCGATGTTCCTGGACCCGATGGCGGAGTGGGACTACACCCACCCGAGCATCCTCGAGGTGCGCATGGAGGACGCCATCGCCGATCCGGTGAAGAGCTGGTCCACCATCCTCGGCCACCTGGACCTGCTCACCCCGGACGGCTCCGGCCCGGAGCGGCTGCGCAGGGCCGCGGTGAAGTGGAACCTCGCCGCCCGCCGCGAGACGCCCAAGGTGCTGGCCTACCCGCGCATGGTGCTGCCCCGGCTGCCGATCCACCGGCTGCCGGGTGCGTATCCGGCCAACGCGTGCGCCCGGTTCTCGTTCAGCCGGCTGGCCAAGGGCCGCGAGCGCGGCCAGGAGGATGTGCACAGCCACTACCGCCGGGGCGTGGCCGGGGACTGGCGCAACCACCTGACCGCCACCCACCTGGCCGCCCTCCGCGACCGCTACGGCAACCTCGTGGAGCACCTCGGCTACGAGTGGTGACCCCCGGCCGGTGATCTCGAAGCGCCCGCCCGGCCGCCGGAGCGGCTCGGCGGGCGCTTCGCCGGTGCCCGGCCGGTGGCCGAGCCGTCGCCCGTTCAGGCGTGCGGAGCCGGAGGCTCGCCGTTGACCCGCAGCGCGGCCCCCGCGGCGTCCAGCGCCTCGCGGCACTCCTCCGCGGTCGGCGCGACCGCGGTGGCGAAGGCGACGCGGCCGTTGACCGTGCCCTCGGGCGGCGGTGAGCGCCGGTCGCCCGGCTCGGCCAGCAGCGCCAGCTCGTCGACGGCCGGGGGCAGCCCGGCCCGGTCGAAGCCGAGCGACTCGATCACCGTGCCGGGCCGGGCCGGGTAGAAGAAGCGCACCCCCGCGACGAGCTTGCGGTCCGCGACCGCCTGCGGCGGTTTGCCGCAGGCCGTCGCGGCGGCGGCGAGCGCCGTGTCCACGCCGGTGGCGCGCAGCCCCAGGTACGGGATCATGTCGCCGCCCAGCCGCGCGTTGACCTCGATGATCCGGGGCCCGCGCGCGGTGAGCATGATCTCGGTATGGGTCACCCCGTCGGTGAACCCCAGCGCCGCGTGCGCGTCCCGCAGCAGCCGCCGCAGGTCCTCGTCGTGGCGCAGCGGGTCGTCGCCGTGCACGTAGTGTCCGATCTCGATGCAGTACGGCCGGTGCCCCAGCTCCTTGCGGGCCACGCAGAGCGGGGTCACCTCGCCCCGGTGCACGGCCGCGTCGACGCTGATCTCCTCGCCGGAGACGTACTCCTCCAGCAGCACCTGCGGCCGCCAGTCGGGCAGCGCGCCGTGCCGGACGCCGGTGGTGAACTCCCACGCCGGGGCCAGCTGCTCCGGACCGTCCACCTTGATCACGCCGACGCTGAGCGCGAGGTCGCTCGGCTTGAGGACCACGGGGTAGCCGATCCGGGCCGCCTCGGCACCGGCCTGCTCCAGCGAGCCCACCGGCACCGACTCCGGCTGCGGCACGCCCGCCGCGGCCAGCGCGCGGCGGGTGCGCTGCTTGTCGCGGCAGCGCGCGACGGCCGCCGGATCGCCGGGCAGGCCCAACGCGGCGGCGAGCGCGGCGGTCTGCGGCGTACGCGCCTCGTCCCAGGTCATCACCCCCGCCGGGGTGGCACCGAGCCGCCGGGCGGCCTCGGCCATGGCCGGCACGTCGAGCAGCGCCCCCAGCTCCGTGGCGCCGTCGATGTACTCCTGCTCCCAGGTGGGCGCGACCCCGGTGAACATGTGCACCCGGTACGCCGGGGCGAGCGAGCGCAGCAGGTACTCCCGGAACTCGCGCTTGCCCGTGCGGACCATCAGCAGCAGCGGGCGGTCGTCGTGCGCGGCCATGTCACCCTCCCGTCAGGAGATCAGCCACAGCGGCACGAAGTCCGCCATCGCCTGGTAGCCGGCGTCGTTGGGGTGGATGTGGTCGCCGCTGTCCCACTCGGCGCGCAGCTTCGACGGCGCCGCCGGGTCGCGCAGCAGCTCGTCGAAGTCGACCAGCCCGCTGAACTCACCCCGGTGCGTACGCAGCCACTCGTTCACGGCGAGCCGGGTCTGCTCCTTCTCCGGCGTCCACGACGAGAAGCCCTCGAACGGGGTCACCGTCGACACCACCACGTCCAGCCCGGCGGTCCGGCCCTGCGCGATGAGCTGCCGCAACCCTCCAACGATCTTGTCGGGGGCGTCGCCGTGGATCTGGATGTCGTTGATGCCGAGCACCAGCACCAGCGTGCGCACCCCGGTCTGGCTGAACACGTCGCGCTGCAACCGGGCCAGGCCGTTGACGCCCAGCTCGGCGTAGCCGATCTCGGTGCCGTCGTGGTTGACCGTGTTGCCGGCCAGGCCCTGGTTGAGCACACCGACCTCGGAGTGCGGCGAGTTCCCCGCCAGCAGCCGCGCGGCCAGCCGGTCGGTCCAGCGGGCGTTGCCGTTGAGGGTGGACTGGCTGCCGTCGGTGATCGAGTCGCCGAGCACCGCCACCGCGCCGGGCGAGCGGCGGCTCAGCACGTCGACGCCGGTGAGGAAGAACCACGAGTTCCGGGTGCCGGTCAGGGTCGCGCCGGTCGGCTCCGCGGCGGTGTCGCCCGCGCCGTAGTACGCCGCCTGGCGCGCGGTCCAGTGCCAGGTCGCCGGGCCGGTCGGCACCGGCAGGTAGATGCTCACCACCAGGTCGGACAGCTCCGGCACGGCCACCGGCAGCGGGTCGCTGACGACCTGGCCGCCCTTGGGGATGGTGATGCCGGGCGCGCCGTTGAAGGTCAGCTCCGCGACGCTGGCGGGCAGCACGTCGGTCAGGGCGGGCGTGGCGGCGTCCGGCCGGGCCAGGGTGGCGTGCCCGATGGTGACCGCCCCCGTGCCGAAGGTGTTGGACAGCCGGATCCGGGCCGCGCTGCCGCCCACCGAGGTGTGCACGATCATGCGGATGGTCTGGTCGGCGAAGCCGGTGCCGGACAGGCCCGCGCCCGCCCCGGTGGGCGCGGCCGACCAGGAGCCGACCCAGGCGTCCTTGTTTCCGGCGGTGGCGCCGCCACCGGGACCGGCCAGCAGGGCGAGTGTCGCGGCCAGCACCACGCCGGCGAGCAGCGGCCGGCGGGTCGAGGGGTGCTTCACAGGGCGAAACCTCCTTGGGCGCGGCGCTGCGCCGAACGCCCGTCGCGGATCGTGGGCACTGAGATCCTTGCATGAATCAACTTCTGCTCACTCAGCTGATTGGACAGACCGCGCGTTTTCGTCACGGGGACGGGACACCACTGGAGCGCGCCCACCTGCGGCACTAGGGTTCGACACATGGACCTACGTGACCTCGACCGGCGCGCGCTCGCCGCGGCCGGCGCCGCCGTCAACCGCGTCAAGCGCGCCGACCTCGCCCGGCCCACGCCGTGCGGCGACTGGACCCTCGGCCAGCTGCTCGGGCACATGATCGGCCACAACCGCGGCTTCGCCGCCGCCGCCGCGGGCAAGCCGACGGTGCCGGAGGTCTGGGACGACCTGACGCCGCCCGCCGACCCGCGCAAGGCGTACGCCGAGTCGGCAGCCCTGGTCACCAAGGCCTTCAGCGACCGCACCCTGCTCGACCGCAAGATCGAGGTGTACGGCTACGGCACCTTCACCGCCCCGACCGTGCTCGGCATGCACTTCGTCGACTTCCTGGTGCACGGGTGGGACGTGGCCAAGTCGATCGGCGCCGACGCGGCGCTGGACCCCGAGCTGAGCGCAGCGGCCATGAAGATCGCCCTGCGCTGGCCGACCGACCGGCCCAGCAAGGCGTTCGGCGTGATGGTCGAGCCGCCCGCGGGCGCCGCCACCGGTGACCAGCTCGTCGCCTACCTGGGCCGCTCCCCGGGCTGGTCGCCCGGCCACTGAGCCGCCCGCAGCTCCGCCAGCGCCGATTCGGCCGCGGCCAGGTTGGCCCGCACCACCGCCAGCCGCCGCCGGTCGTCGGTGTGCACCTGCGCCACCGCCTCGGCCGCCGCGGGCACGTCCAGCACCGCGACGTGCCGCAGCGCCTGCGCCGCCGAGATCGGGGCCGGCCGCGACAGCCTGCGCCGGCCCCGCCGCGCGGTCACCGTCCAGCCGCCGTCGGCGTACGCGAGCGTGACCGAGACCGGCACCGCCGGGCCGGTGTCCAGCACCCCGGCCCGGCGGCCCAGCTCGGACAGGTACTCCTGCCACAGCGGCGGCTCCGCCGGGGCCGCGCCGGGCTTCAGGTCGTCGATCTGCCGCCACCTGCGCCAGCCGACGACCGGCGTCAGCGTGGCCGCGAAGTACGCCGCGCCCGCCAGCAGCAGCCCGCCGTCCAGGCCCAGCGCCTCCGCCGACCAGGCGCCCACCATGCCGCCGAGCGGGATGCCGCCGAAGGTGACCGCGCCGGTCAGCCCGAACACCCGCGCCTGCATCCCGCGCGGCACCCGCTGGAACATCAGCAGGCCGTAGGTGGGGTTCACCGACGACATGGCCACCCCGGACAGGAACGTCACCGCCAGCGCCACCCGCAGGTCGTCGCTGAACGCCAGCACCAGGAAGCGCGGCGAGCCGCCCACCAGATACCCGGCCACCAGCGACGCGTAGCGCGGCAGGCGGGTGACCAGCGCCGCGAACGCCGCCCCGCCCGCGATCGCGCCCAGCGCGAACGCCCCGCCGATCCAGCCCAGCGCCACGGGCGAGTCCAGGTGCTCGCGTACCCACAGCGGGATGAACACCACCGCGCTGGCCTGGTTGAACAGGTTCGTCACGAACATCATGCCGACCAGGCTGCGCAGCAGCCGCTCCCCGCGCAGGAAGGCGTACCCGGCCTTGAGGCTGTCCAGGTAGGACTCGCCCTCGGCCCGAGCCGGCCTGTTCTGCTCCTTGGTGATGCGGACCAGCACCGCCACCACCGCGGCGCAGCCGGCGAACGTCGCCGCGTCGGCCCAGATCGCGCCCACCGGCCCGAGCCACGCGATGAGCACCCCGGCCAGCGCCGCGCCGATCACCATGGCGGTGCGGTTCAGGGCGGAGAACACCGCGGTGACCCTGGCCATCGGCGTACCCGACGCCTCGACCACCGGCGGGAGCAGCACCCGCTTCGACTTGTCGCCCACCCCGCGGAGCGCGCCCAGCACCGCGATCAGCACCACCAGCAGGGTGAAGTCGGCGCTGCCGAAGGCCGCCACGGCGCCCATCACCAGCGCGCTGCCGAGGTCCGTCACGATGGACACCTCGCGCACCCCGAACCGGTCCGCCAGCGGCGTGCCGAAGATGCCCGCCAGGATGTAGGGCAGCGCCTCCGCGAACGCGACGACGCCGACCAGGGTGGGGTCGTCCGTGGTCACCAGCACCAGCCACGGTATGGCCAGAAAGGACATGCGCGAGCCGACGGTGGACACGAGCTCGGCGCCCAGCAGCCCGATCAGCGCAGCCCTGCGCCGCTTCTCCATCCCGACCTCCCGCTCCACCCGCACCCTACCGACGGGTTTCGATCTCCGTCCATCCTGGAAAGGGCCCTTCACGGGGTGCCACGGGCGGCCTTAGCATCGGCGGGTGAGGTTGGAGCTGCGGCACCTGCGGGTCGTCTGCGCGATCGCCGACGCCGGCAGCGTCACGAAGGCGGCGGCGGCGCTCGGCCTCGCCGCGCCCGCGCTCACCACCCAGCTGCAGCGCATCGAGCGCGCCTTCGGCGGGCAGCTGTTCGAGCGCGACCGCCGGGGCGCCCGGCCCACCCCGCTCGGCGACCTGGTGCTGGCCCGCGCCCGGGTGTTGCTGCCCGCGGTGCAGGGCCTGCAGGAGGAGGCGGCCCAGTTCGCCGGGGCCGCGCAGGCCGGCGGCGAGGACGGGCTGCCCGGCTACCGCATCGGCGCGGTCAACGGCCCGCTCATCGGCGGGGTGGTGCACCGGCTCGCCGCCGCGCAGCCCAGCGCCCAGCTGAGCACGTACCCGTCCTGGTCCTCATCGGAGCTGGCCGCGATGCTGCTGGACGCCCGGCTCGACTTCGCGCTGATCGGCACCTGCGGCGACGCGTCCCCGCCCGAGGAGGGACGCCTGGCCTGGCACACCGTCGCCATGGCCCCGGTGTGCGCACTGCTGCCGGAGTCCCACCCGTACGCCGACGCCGCCGAGGTCGAGCTGTCCGCCCTGGCCGGCTCGCGCTGGGCGGCCACCCCGGGCGACGGCTGCTTCGCCGAGTGCTTCGCCGCCGCCTGCGCCCGCGCCGGCTTCACCCCCACCCCCATCCACGAGAACGACCTCGGCGGCTGCACCGACCTGGTCCGCGGCGGCAACGTGGTGGCCCTGTGCCAGCCCACCTTCCGCGAGGTCTCCGGCGTCCGCGTAGTCCCCCTGGCCGGCACCCCCCTCCGCTGGCGCCACCTCATCGGCTGGCACCCCTCCTCCCCCGCCGCCCACGTCTCCCCGCGCCTCATCGCCTACGCCGAGGACACCTACACCGAAGCCGTCCGCCTCTCCCCCCACCACCCCCCTCCACCGCGTTGATCATGAACTTATGGGCGTGTTCGACGGCGTGTCGCTGCCCTAACTTCATGATCGACGACTCTCGCTGCGGCGACGCGCGAGAGTGGCGAGTGGAGGGCCGCGGGAGGGGGCGAGCGCGGCTAAGCTGTCGCGGGTGATCACCATCCGCGCGCTGGCGGCCGGGGCGCTCGCGATCGCGACCATGCTCAGCCTGCAGGGATGCATAGGTGTCGGGGACTCGTGGCGGCACGACCCGAGCACCGCCCAGCCCGTCCCGCCGACCGCCGCACCGTCGCCTTCGCCGCGTCCGGCCACGACCACCGGCCCGGCCGGGAGCGTGTCGCCCCCACCGCAGACGGCGCTCGGCCCCATCATCGGCACCGTGCTGGTCTCGCCCGGCACCTTTCACGACCCGCGCTGCGCCGGCGGCATGCCCCTACCTGCCGCGTTCCACGTGTCCACGAAGGTCACCAATCGCGACGGCACAGACGCCAAGGTCAAGGTCATCGCCGAGTACGCCCTGAGCGGCGGCACCGGATACCAGGGCGAGGTGCGGCTGCGCTACGACACGGCGAGCGGCCTCTACCGCGCGACCCTGCCCAAGCTGGAGAGCCGCCACTTCCGGGGCAACCCGCGCCACGTCTCCGTCGTCGTGTCCGTCCGCGAAGCCGCCACCGTCCTGCCCGCGACAGGCATCTCGGTCATGGACATCTGCCTGGGCGTCATCGAGAACGGCGGTCCCGTCTCCCCCAGCCCGTCCCGGCTCAGCTGACGTCAGCGCACCACCGACGGCAGATCACGCAGGTACGGCACATCCGCCGGCGCGATCTCGGCACGCGGCATCGCCGAGCGCAAGGCCACGTCCAGGGCAGCGTCGGCATCGGCCGCGTAATGGCCGCTCGCCCAGGCCGCGTTGGCCTCGATGACCGCCCACTCCGGACGCCCGCTCCCCGGATCGGCGATCAGCCCGACGTCGACCACCACCGCACTCGGCAGCCCCGGCCTGCGGACACGGTCGACGTCGACCGCCGCACCCGCAGCAGCGCCGCCGCGTGGGGCGGAGCCTGCGAAGGGGGCCGAGACCGCGCAGACGGTCTGGGCGAAGGCCGCTGCGTCCGCGCTGCGCACGTCGTCGTCCGCCGATGCCACGTCGAGCTCACCGCCGACGGCGTACCGGCTGACCGCCCGCACCACGCCCGCGGCGACGAAGCAGCGGAACTCGACGTGGAACTCGACCACGTCGCTGACCAGCACGGAAGTGTCGCCTTCCAGCACCTCGGGGCCCGGCAGCGCCGCACCCGAGGGGTACACCCGCGCCGGGAAGCTCTTGTCGTCCGGCGGCTTCACGAACGCGGGCCGGTCCAGCCCGCGCGCCCGCGCCAGGGTGGTGAACACGACGCCGCGCCGGGTGAGCGCACGCGGCAGCCGAGTGAGCCAGTCCGGGTCCGGTTCGAGCAGCCCGATCCCCAGTTCGGCACCGACGGCGTCGGCGAACAGCGGCCCGGCGTAGAGATGCGCGCCGGGGTGCCCGGCCAGGTGCTCCGGCAGCCGCCAGCCGTGCACCGTCTCGACACGCATACCGCGACGGCGGGCGGCGTCGGCGTACGCGAGCCCGGTCTCGGTGACTCGCGGCGGCAGGATCAGCACTTGCTCCACGAGCCGCCATGGTGCCAGCCCTGGTCCACCCGGGCGACCGGGTATCCGTAAGGCGTTAAGAAGGTGCCCTTCCTTTCCTTGGGACGGCGCCGGGGCCGGGGCGGGTGGCGACTTCGCGAGGTGAGCCGATCTCGTGGCCCTCGGCGCAGGTCAGGTGGGTGTGTACGGGCGAGCCGCAGTCCCGGTGCACCATGTCCACGGGCGGGCCGGCGGGGTCGGCGAGGTAGCGGTCGCCCCACTCGCGGACGGCGACGAGCACCGGGTAGAGGTCGAAGCCCTTCTCGGTGAGCCGGTACTCGTGGCGCTCGCGCTCGCCGGGCTCCCGGTACGGCACCCGGCGCAGCACACCGGCCTCGACGAGCATGTGCAGGCGGTTGGTGAGGACCTGGCGCGGGATGCCGCTGTGCTCGCGCATCTCCTCGAAGCGGCGGATGCCGTTGAACACCTCCCGCAGCACGACCAGGGTCCAGCGTTCGCCGAGCACCTCCATCGCACGGGCGACGGTGCAGTTCTCGGTCGACCAGTCGAGTGCGGTAGGTCTCACCACTCCAGGCTAAGTCTCGTTGACAGACTCAGCAAACCGCTGCCAGGCTGAGTCCATGACGCAGACCCAGACCGAGCCGACCGCACCCGAGTCCCCGGCCGGCGCCGTGGCGGACGCGGCGCGCACCCGCACCTTCAGCTGGTCCGACCCGCTCCGCAACGCCGCCGCGCTGGGCACCATGACCGGTCTGGAGCTGCTGCACGCGATGGGCCGCGGCGAGCTGCCCGCCCCGCCGGTGATGCACCTGCTCGGCATGGACAGCGTGCAGGCCGAGGAGGGCCGCGTCCTGGTGACCATGCGCGCCCAGGAGTTCCACTACAACCCGCTGGGCGGCGTGCACGGCGGGATCCTGGCCACGCTGCTGGACACGGCCGCGGCCTGCGCGGTGCACACCACGCTGCCCGCCGGCACCGGATACACCTCACTGGATCTGACCACGAAGTTCCTGCGCCCGGTCACCGTCGGCTCCGGCGTGCTGCGCTGCGAGGGCACCGTCATCTCCCGGGGCCGCCGCACCGCGCTGGCCCAGGCCCAGCTCACCGACGAGCAGGGCCGCCTGCTCGCGCACGCCACGTCGACCTGCCTCATCTTCGAGGCACCGGCCGCCTGACCACCGACCCGCCCACGCCGCCCGTGACACGTGCCGTGTCGCGGGCGGCGTGACGGCGTACCCGCCGAAAGGTCGTTGATCGGCACATAAACGGCTTGAAACCATGTCCATCAATCGATGCAGGTGCCGCCCCACCGGGCGGCCTCATCAGGGGAGGACATGTGAAGGCCACCAGACTAGTCCTGGCGATCACCACCGCTGCCACCGTGGCGGCCGGTCTCGCCGGCATCACCGCACCCGCGCAGGCGGCACCGTCCGGCGTGGACGGCGTCTCGATCGCCGCGTCCCTCGGCGACGACCGCACCGCGGGCAGCTACGTGGACGCCGCCGGGCGCACCGTCGTCAACGTCACCGACGACGCCGCCGCCGACGCGGTACGCGCCGCCGGTGCGCAGCCGCGCCTGGTCAGCCGCAGCGCGCGGCAGCTCGACCGGCTGATGGCGGCGCTGGACCGCGGCGTCGTCGGCACCGCCTGGTCGGTCGACCCGGTCACCAACCAGATCGTCGTGGACGTGGACAGCACGGTCACCGGCGCCCGCTACACCGGGCTCGCACAGGCCGTGGCCCGCTCCGGCGGCGCCGCCCGCCTCCAGCAGGTCGAGGGCCGCCTCACCCCGACCATCGGCGCGGGCGACGCGATCTACGGCGGCGGCTACCGCTGCTCGCTCGGCTTCAACGTCCGCAGCGGCAGCACGTACTACTTCCTCACCGCCGGGCACTGCACCGACCTGGCCACCGAGTGGTTCTCCAACTCGACGCACAGCACCAAGCTCGGCGACCGGACCGGCACCAGCTTCCCCGGCAACGACTACGGCATCGTCCGGTACACCAACACGTCGATCACCAAGACCGGCGGCTTCTCCTCCGCCGCCAACCCGGTGGTCGGCCAGTCGGCCACCCGCCGCGGTAGCACCACCGGCACCAAGACCGGCACGGTGACCGGCCTCAACGCCACCGTCCACTACGCCGAGGGCACGGTCAAGGGCATGATCCGCACCGACATCTGCGCCGAGGGCGGCGACAGCGGCGGCCCGCTCTACTCCGGCAGCACCGCGCTCGGCCTCACCTCCGGCGGCTCCGGCAACTGCCGCACCGGCGGCATCACGTATTTCCAGCCCGTCGTAGAAGCCCTGAGCAAGTACGGCGTCTCCGTCTACTGACCCCCAAGATCGCGTCGATCTTGCGCGAACTGTTAGGGATATGCCCGAAACGGGCGTGTCGCACCCACAGTTCACGCAAGATCGACGCACTTGAGGGCGGGCGCGGCTAGAGGGTGTTGGTGCGGGTGATGGTGCGGTACCAGAGGGCCGAGTCCTTGGGGATGCGGCGCTGGGTGGGGTAGTCGACGTAGACGAGGCCGAAGCGCTTGTCGTAGCCGAAGGCCCACTCGAAGTTGTCCAGGAACGACCAGGCCAGGTAGCCGCGGACGTCGGCGCCGGCGGTGAGGGCCGCGTGGACGGCGCGGAGGTGGCCGTCTAGGTAGGCGATGCGGTCGGGGTCGGCTACGCGGTCGCCGTCGGGTTCGTCGTAGTAGGCGGCGCCGTTCTCGGTGACCATCAGCGGGGTGCCGGGGTAGTCGTGGGACAGGCGCAGGAGCAGGTCGGACAGGCCCGTGGGGTCGATGTGCCAGCCCATGTAGGTGACGGGGCCGGGTAGGGGGAGGAAGGCGACCCCCTCGGTGCCGGGGTACATCGGCGTTGCCGGGGCGCCGATCTGGGCTTTGACCAGGGCGGGCTGGTAGTAGTTGATGCCCAGCAGGTCGATGGGGGTGGCGATGACCGGCAGGTCGCCGTCGCGGATGGCGTCGGTGGCGCCGAAGCGGTCGAAGAGGGCGAGCATGTCGGCCGGATACTCCCCGCGCAGGGCGGGGTCCAGGAAGATCCGGTTCAGTACGCCGTCGACGTGGCGCGCCGCGGCGCGGTCGTGCGGGTCGGCGGGGTCGGCGGGGCTGATCCGGGCCAGGTTGAGGGTGAGCGACAGCTCGCGTACCCCGGCCGCGCGCAGCGCCTGAGCGGCCAGGCCGTGCCCGAGCATCAGGTGGTGCGCGGCGCGGAAGGCGGTCTGGTCGTCCGTGCGGCCCGGGGCGTGGTCGCCGCTGGCGTAGCCGAGGAACGCGGCGCACCAGGGCTCGTTCAGCGTGGTCCAGGTGCCGATGCGGTCGCCGAGCCGGGCCACGGTCACCGCGGCGTACTCGGCGAAGTACGCCGCGGTGTCGCGGTTCCCCCACCCGTCGCGGCCGCCGTGCTCCAGCGCCTGCGGCAGGTCCCAGTGGTAGAGCGTGGCCATCGGCTCGATGCCGGCCGCGAGCAGCTCGTCCACCAGCCGGTCGTAGAAGTCCAGGCCGCGGGTGTTGACCGGGCCGGTGCCGTCGGGCTTGACCCGCGGCCAGGCGATCGAGAAGCGGTACGTGCCGATGCCCAGCTCGCGCATCAGGCCGACGTCCTCGCGGTAACGCCGGTAGTGGTCGCAGGCGACGTCCCCGGTGTGCCCCTCGTGCACCCGGCCGGGACGCCGCGCGAAGCCGTCCCAGATGGACGGCCCCCGTCCGTCCGCCGTGGCGGCGCCCTCGATCTGGTACGCCGCCGTCGCCGCGCCCCACCGGAACCCTTCCGGAAAGCGCAGCGGCGCCGCCTGGGTGGTCTCCTCAGCGATCTGCTTCATGGTCATCCCTTCACCGCGCCCTGCATGATGCCTCCGATGAGCTGCTTGCCGAGCAGGCCGAACACGATGAGCAGCGGCAGCGTGGCCAGCATCGTGCCGGTCAGCGCCAGCGAGTAGTCCTGCACGTAACCGGCCCGCAGCTGGGACAGCGCCACCTGCACGGTCTGGTTCTCCGGCGAGGCGAGCACCACCAGCGGCCACAGGTAGTCGTTCCAGACGTTGAGGAAGGTGAGCATGCCGAGCACGGCCGCGGCGGGCCGGGCCACCGGCAGCACCACGTGCCAGAACAGCCGGTGGGTGGCGGCGCCGTCGATGCGCCCGGCCTCCAGCAGCTCGGTCGGCAGCGCCTCGAACAGGTACTGCGTCATGAAGAACACGCCGAACGCGTTCACCAGCGCCGGCACGATCACCGCGAGCAGCGTGTCGTGCCACTCCAGCTCGTTGATCAGCATGAACAGCGGGATGATGCCCAGCTGGGTGGGCACCATCATGGTGCCGACCACGGTGAGCAGCAGCGCGGTGCGCCCCTTGAACTTCAGCTTGGCGAAGGCGAACCCGGCCAGCGTGGAGAACAGCACCACCGACGCGGTGTTGGCCGAGGACACGATGACCGAGTTGAGCAGCGCCTGGTCGAACGGCACGGTCTCGAACACGCGCCGGATGTTCTCGAACAGGTTCTCGCCGGGCAGCACCGGCGGCGGCACCTGGGCCAGGGCGGAGTTGTCCTGGCTGGCCACCACGAAGCTGAAGTACAGCGGGAACGCGGTCAGCAGCAGGACCCCGGTGAGCGTCAGGTAGACGAGCCGTCGTGTCATCGGGAGCTCCGGATGCGTCGCGTGATCAGGTAGTTGGCGCCGGCGATGAGCACGATCAGGCCGAACATCACCCAGGCGGTGGCCGAGGCGTAGCCGAACTCGAAGCCGCGGTTGAAGCCGTGCTCGTACATGTAGAGCGTCAGCGTCTGGAACTGGCGGTCGGGGCCGCCGATGATGCCGTTGGGCCCACTGCCGGCGAACAGCTGCGGCTCGGCGAAGACCTGCAGGCCGTAGATGGTGGACACGATGACCACGAAGATGACGGTGGGCCGGATCGACGGGATGGTGATCTTCCGCAGCTGCTGGCCGGGGGTGGCCCCGTCCAGCGTCGCCGATTCGTACAGCTCCTTCGGCACCGCCTGCATCGCGGCCAGGAAGATGAGCGCGTTGTAGCCGGTCCAGCGCCAGGTGATCATCGCGGCGATGGCCACGTGCGAGGAGGCCACGCCCGCCTGCCAGTCGATGCGGCCCAGGCCGAAGCTGTCCAGCAGCCAGTTGATCAGGCCGAAGTCGCGGCCGAAGAGCTGGCTGAAGATGACGACGACCGCGACCACGCTGGTCACATTCGGCAGCAGCATGCCGAGCCGCCACAGCGTCTTGGCGCGCAGCCGCCGGTTCACCAGGTGGGCCAGGATCAGCGCGAAGATCAGCTGAGGCACCGTGGACAGCAGCAGGATCGAGATCGTGTTGCGCAGGGCGTTCCAGAAGTACGGGTCGGCGAGCAGCTCGCGGTAGTTGGCCAGCCCGGTGAACGGGTGCTCGTCCGAGAGCAGCGTCCAGTCGTGCAGCGAGACCCAGGCGGTGTAGCCGAGCGGGAACAGCCCGAAGACCGCGAAGAGCAGGAAGAACGGCGAGATGTAGAGGTACGGCGACAGCCGCGTGTCCGCTTTGTAGAGCCAGGTGCGCACCGGGCGCTCCCCTTCTGTGTGACGCCCGGCGACCGGGTGGGCAGCGGGGTGCGCCACCCGGCCGCGGGCAGGTCGGAGGTCACCGGGCCGGCCGGCCAGGGAACCGGCCGGCCCGGTGGGTCAGGCGAGCTTGGCGACGTCGGCGAGGACCTGCTTCCAGGCGTCCTCGGGCGACTGCTTGCCCTGCTCGATGCGGCCCAGGCCGGCGCCGATGGTGTTGAACACGTCGCCCTGCTTGGGGCCCTGGTGCTGCGGCTGCACGGCCTGCGCCGAGGCGGTGAAGATCTTGCCCAGCGGCGCGTTGTTGAAGAACGGCTTGCTGAAGCCGGTCAGGTCCGGGTCGGTGTAGAGCGACGGCGTGGACGGGAAGTTGCCGGTCGCCTTGAAGATCTTCTTCTGCTGCTCCGGCGCGGTCAGCCACTTGATCAGCTCGTACGCCTCCTTGGCGTGCTTGCCCTGCTTGGGCAGCGCCAGGTGCGAGCCGCCCATCGAGCCCGCGCCGCCGGGCACCGCCGCGACGTCCCACTTACCGGCCGCGTCCTTGGCGTTGGTCTCGATGTACGCCGTCATCCAGGCCGGGCACACGATGGTGGCGAAGGTGCCCTTGCCGAACGCGGCGCTCCACTCCGGCGTCCAGGCCGACAGCTTGGCGGACTGGTCCGACTTGATCGCGTCGACGGTGAGGTCCCACGCCTTCTTCACGGACGCGTTGCCGTCCACGATCAGCTTGTCCGCGTCGTCGTACACGCCGGTCGGGGCCTGCTCGACCATGGCCCGGAACATGTTGCCCGAGGCCTCCATGAAGTACGACTTGGGCGCGGCGGCCTTGTACCGCTTGCCCGTCGCGACGTAGTCCTCCCAGGTCGGCCAGAGCTTGGACACCTCGTCACGGTCGGTGGGCAGGCCCGCCGCCTGGAACAGGTCGGTGCGGTAGCACATGGCCATGCCGCCGACGTCGGTGCCGAGGCCGATCAGGGTCTTCTTGTCGGTGGACAGGCCCTGCTGCCACTTCCACGGCAGCCACTGGCTCTCCAGCTCCCCGGCGCCCAGGTCGAGCAGGTTGTGGAAGCGGTTCGGGGTGGCGGTGAAGCTGGACAGGTAGCCGATCTCGACGGCCTCGATGTCGGCCGCGCCGCTGTTCGTCGCCAGGTGCGAGATCAGGCTCTGGTGGTGCGCGGCGTAGTCGGAGATCCGCTCCTTGATCGTGATGTTCGGGTGCGCCTTCTGGTACTCCTCGTACAGCGGCTTGAAGCCGAAGTCGCCGAACAGCGCGACGTTCAAAGTGATCTTCTCGTTGCCGGCCGGCTGCTCCTCGGAGCCGCAGGCCGCGGTCGCCAGCAGTCCGGCGACCATGATCGGAGCCAGCATGCGGCGCAGGGACGTACGCATGTGACAACCCTCCTCAGGGCGTCAGTAGGAACCCGGCCGCTCATCAGGGCGGTTCGCGGCCGGGCTGAGAGAGCGCTCTCACAGCAGAGCATCGGGCCGTTCTCGCGTGCTGTCAAGGCATGATTTCCAGGGCGTTACCGAACTGTGCAAACGCTCTCACACAGAAAGCGCTCTCACGTGCGACTTCGCGCCGGAACGTACGGGCGGTAAGGTCATCTCGGCCCGCCGCTCCGCGGGCCGCCGGAGTGCAGCAAGGGGGAAGGCATGAGCGAGCGCGGCGAGCGGCCCACGCTGGAGGCCGTGGCGCGCCTGGCCGGGGTCTCCCGGGCCACCGTCTCCCGGGTCGTCAACGGCTCACCCAAGGTCGCCGAGCCGATCCGCGCCGCGGTGCGCCGCGCGGTCGAGGAGCTGGGCTACATCCCCAACGCGGCCGCCCGCAGCCTGGTCACCCAGCGCACCGACTCGATCGCCCTGGTCCTGCCGGAGAGCGCCAGCCGCGTCTTCTCCGACGACCCGTTCTTCCCGAGCATCATCCACGGCGTCAGCCAGGAGCTCGACGCCGCGAACAAGCAGCTCGTGCTGATGATGACCAACACCGTCGGCGGGTACGAGCGGGTCGAGCGCTACACCACCGCGCGGCACGTCGACGGGGTGCTGTTCGCCTCCACGCACGGCGTCGACCCGCTGCCCGGCCAGCTGCACCGACTCGGCGTCCCGGTCGTGGTCAGCGGCCGCCCGCTGGGGCGCTCGCCGGTGCCGTACGTCGACGTCGACCACATCGGCGGGGTCCGCCAGGCCGTCCGCCACCTGCTCGACTCGGGCCGGTCCCGGATCGCCACCATCGCCGGGCCGCAGGACATGGTCGCCGGCATCGACCGGCTCGCCGGCTACCGCGCCGAGCTGCAGGGCTCCGACCGGCGCTCGATCGTGGCCGTCGGCGACTTCACCCGCGAGTCCGGGGCCACCGCCATGCGCCAGCTGCTGGAGGACGACCCGCTGCTCGACGCGGTGTTCGTCGCCTCCGACCTGATGGCGCACGGGGCCATCACCACGCTGCGCGAGCTGGGCCGCCGCATCCCCGACGACGTGGCCGTGGTCGGTTTCGACGACTTCGACATCTCCCGCTTCACCGACCCGCCGCTGACCACGGTCCGCCAGCCGATCCTGGAGCTGGGCCGCGAGCTGGCCCGCCAGCTGCTGCGCGTGGTCGCGGGCGAGGACGTGCCGTCCTCCGTCGTGCTGCCCACGGAACTGGTGGTACGCGCTTCCGCGTGAGCGGGTTCGGATATACAGGACTCATGGCTGATGAACTGGACGTCATCGTGCTGGGGCTGGGGGTCGGCGGCGAGGAGGTCGGCGGCAAGCTGGCCGACGCCGGGCTGAGCGTCCTCGGCATAGAGAACCGGCTGGTCGGCGGCGAGTGCCCGTACTGGGGCTGCATCCCCAGCAAGATGATGATCAGAGCGAGCGGCCTGCTCACCGAGGGCCGCCGGATCAAGGGCATGGCGGGCTCGTCGGAGGTCTTCCCCGACTGGGCACCGGTCGCGCTGCGCATCCGCGACGAGGCCACCGACTCGTGGAACGACAAGGTCGCCGTCGACCGGTTCACCGGGCGCGGCGGGCGCTTCCTGCGCGGCACGGGCAAGCTCACCGGGCCGAAGCAGGTCGAGGTCGACGGGCAGACGTACACCGCGCGCAAGGGCGTGGTGATCGCGACCGGCACCAAGGCGGCGATCCCGCCCATCCCGGGGCTGGCCGACGCGCCGTACTGGACCAACAAGGAGGCGATCGAGACCGACACGCTGCCCGCCTCGATCACCGTGCTCGGCGGCGGCGCGATCGGCCTCGAACTGGCCCAGATGTTCGCCCGCTTCGGCGTACGCGTGACCGTCATCGAGGCGATGGACCGGCTGATGGTGTACGAGGAGCCGGAGTCGTCCGAGCTGATCACCGAGATCCTGACCCGCGACGGCGTCACGGTGCACACCGGCCGCCGCGCGGAACGGATCGAGGGCATGACCGTGCACCTCGACGACGGCACCACGGTCACCTCCGAGAAGCTGCTCGTCGCCACCGGCCGCACCAGCGACCTGCACCAACTCGGACTCGATTCGGTGGGACTCGACGGGTCCGCCAAAGCCGTCACCGTGGACGAGCACATGCGTGCCGCGGACGGGCTGTGGGCCGTCGGCGACTGCACCGGTCACGGCGCGTTCACGCACCTGGCGATGTACCAGGCCGGGATCGCGATCCGGGACATCCTCGGGCAGGACGGGCCGCCCGCCGACTACCGGGCGCAGCCCCGGGTCACCTTCACCGATCCCGAGATCGGGTCGGTCGGGCTCACCGAGGACGCCGCCCGCCACCACGGCATCCACGTGCAGACGGCGTACACGAAGATCCCCGAGTCGGCGCGCGGGTGGATCCACAAGGCCGGCAACGAGGGCTTCATCAAGCTGGTCGCCGACATGGACCGGGACGTGCTGGTCGGGGCCACCTCGGCAGGGCCGAACGGCGGGGAGGTGCTCAGTGCGCTGGCCGTCGCCGTGCACGCGCAGGTGCCGGTGCACCTGCTCAAGAACATGATCTACGCGTACCCGACGTTCCACCGGGCCATCGAGGCGGCCGTGCAGCAGCTCGACTGATACGGGACACTGCCGCCATGCGACGACAGACCATCGTCCGGATCGGGCTGGGCGGCATGGCGGCAGTGCACCTGTGGTGGGGCCTGTGGGCGTACGCCGCCCCGGCGCACTTCTTCCGCACGTTCCCCGGCTTCGGCCACCACTGGACGGCGGGCTACCCGCCGTACAACGAGCACCTCACCGCCGACCTGGGCGCCACCTTCCTCACCCTCGGCGTCCTGCTCGCCGTCCCCGCCGTGCGCTACCGCCCCGGCCTGGCCCGCCTCGCCCTCACCGGCGCCCTCGTCTTCGACACCCTGCACCTGGCATACCACCTCAGCCACCAGGGCACCCTCACCACCTCCGACTGGGCCGCCGGCCTGCTCCCCCTGCTCCTCGGCCTGGTCCTCCCCGCCACCCTCCTCCTCCTGACAAAGGAAGGGCACCTTCTTAACGCTTTCCGTAGAGGAAGGGCACCTTCTTAACCCCTCCCCCACACGGGCGCTTCGCTGACCGTCCCCTCCCCACGCGGGCCGCTTCTCGATCGTCCCCCGCCCCACGCGGCCGCTTCTCGTCGTCTCCCGTCCCAGGCGGCCGCTTCTTGATCGTCTCCCGTCCCAGGCGGCCGCTTCTTGATCGTTCGACTTGCCTGGCACACGGGCGTATCTTGAGCCCGGATTCGCCCATATGCCAGGCAAGTCCGACGATCTTGGCCGGGAGGGCCCGTCGGGCGGGAGGGCCGCGCGCCGCAGACGACGCGGCGCGGTGCGCGGGATGGGCTCGGTGGGTCAGCGGATGGTGACGGCCAGCAGCACGAACAGGAACGGCAGGATGCCGAGGCACCAGCTGACGACGGCGGTGAGCATCGGGACCCGGTAGAACTTCGGCTGCTCCGGCTGCGGGCGGCCGTTCTCCCCGCTCGGCGGCTCGGAGCCCGTCTTCGGGAAGAGGCCGCCGAAGCAGGCGACCAGCGCGAGCCACGGCAGCACCGACACCAGCCAGGCGACGTAGGACCCCTTCGGGCCGCCACCGCGCCCGCGGCTGAAGTTCTCGGGGACCTCCGGCCCGAGGTGCCAGGCGAGCAGCGCGACCAGCGCCCCGTACGCCAGCACCAGCGCCGCGTTCACCCAGCCCAGCCGGACGGAGCGCCCCGCCCGCCCGGCCCGCACCGAATGCACCAGCGCACCGGCCACCACCGCACTCAGGAACGCGCTGATCAGCACGTATCCGACCCCGTGCCAGCGGGAGTACGCCTCGCGCAGCACCGGGACCTGGTCGGCCAGCTCGCCGAGCCACAGGGTGCCGCCGACCGTCAGGATCAGGGCCAGGATGCCCAGCGCGATCTGCGCGTCGAGGCGGCGGGTCGCGGTGGAGGAGGAGTCGATCACGGCGGGCATCGTACACATGCCTGTCCCGCCCGCCCCCACCGCGAGAGGTTAAGAAGGGCACCTTCTACTACGGAAAACGATAAGAGGGTGCCCTTCCTTACCTGGCCAGGGTGGCGTAGGTGCCGGGGCGGGCGAGGAGTTCGGTGTGGGTGCCGATCTGCTCGATGCGGCCGTCGCGCATGACCACGATGCGGTCGGCGTTGCGGATCGTGGAGAGGCGGTGCGCGACGACGAAGACGGTGCGGCCCGCCACCAGTCGCTCCATGGCCTGCTGGATCAGGGACTCGGAGTGGGTGTCGAGGGCCGAGGTCGCCTCGTCCAGGATCAGCACGCGCGGGTCGCGGATCAGGGCGCGGGCGATGGCCAGGCGCTGGCGCTGGCCGCCGGACAGGCGCGCGCCGCGCTCCCCCACGACCGTGTCCAGGCCGTCGGTGAGCTGGTCGACGAAGTCCAGCGCGTTCGCGTCGGCGAGCGCCTGGCGCACCCGCTCCGGCGGCACGCCGGCCATGCCGTAGGTGACGTTCTCCCGGATGCTGCCCTCGAACAGGATCGGCTCCTGCGGCACCACCGACACGAAGCGCCGGTACGTACGCAGGTCGAGGCCCTCCATGTCGCGGCCGTCGAGCAGGATGCGGCCGGCCGACGGGCGCAGGAAGCCGATGACCAGGTTCAGGACGGTGGACTTGCCCGCGCCGGACGGGCCGACCAGCGCGATCCGCTCGCCGGGCGCGACGGCGAGGGTGAAGTCGTGTACGGCCGCACCCGCCGCGCCGTCGTACGCGAACCCGACGCCCTCGAACGAGACGCCGCCGCGCACCTCCGCCACCTCGGTCTTGCCCGCGTTGACCTCCAGGTCGGGCGCCTGGAGCACCTCGCCGGCCGAGCGCACCGACTCCAGCCCCTTCACGATCACCGGCCCGAGGCTCATCAGCGTCATGACGCTTGAGGTCAGGGTCGAGAAGAAGGCGCTGAGCATCACCACGTCGCCGGCCGTGGTCGAGGTCCAGCCGTAGTACGTGGCCAGCGCCGACCCGGCCAGGCAGGCCACGCTGAGCACCTGCAGCTGGGTCCAGGCCAGCGCGCCGAACCGGCCGTTGAGCAGGTCCAGCCGCAGCCCGGCGTGCAGCACCCGGTCCAGCGTGCCGTCGACCCGGCGCAGCGCGTCGCGCTCCAGGCCGTGCGCGCGGGTGATCGGAATGAGCGTGGTCATCTCGGCGACCCGCGACGACAGCCCCTCCACCTCGCGCCGGAAGCTCTCGTTGTCGGTACGCATCCGGTTGCGCAGGCTCATCACCAGGAACGCCGCGGCCGGCACCAGCACCAGGAAGATCGGCAGGTAGAGCGGCGCCCGCACCGCGATGATCACGGTGCCGCCGAGCAGCATCATCAGCGCGCCCACGCCGACGTCACCGGCCTGCTGCACCATCTGCTCGATGCCCTCGACGTCGCGGATCACCTTCGACTGGAGCACCGCGGCGCTGGAGCGGGAGTGGTAGCCGATGGACAGTTCCTGCATACGGCGGCAGAGCGCAGAGCGCAGGCGGGTGCCCATACGGCGGACGGAGCCGCTGTGATTGCGTACGAACAGGACGTGGAACGGGTAGTTGAGGCTCAGGCAGGCCAGCAGGATCGCGGTGGCCCACCACAGTTGCGCGACGGGCCGGTGCTCCACGACCACGTCGATGACGTTCGCGGTGACCAGCGGCAGCAGCCAGGTGGGGCTGTGTTTGACCGCGAACGCGAGCACGCCCAGCGCGAGCCGCCCGCGGTCCTCCCGCAGCAGGTAGGCGACGGTGCGTACCGGGTGCTCGCCGTGGTAGCGGTGGTCAAGGGGGTGCTGCGCCAGCGCCATGTGCCTGCCTGCCTCGCCGGGCGCACGCGCGGCGAGGGGTCCTCCGGCGCGACGCCCTTCGCCGTCGAAGTCCACGACGAGCCTAGGCGACGCGGCACCGCCAGAGTTAAGAAGGGCACCTTCTACAACGGAAAACGATAAGAAGGTGCCCTTCCTTCAGTTTTGGGCGGCGGCCAACTGCTGGACGATCTCCAGGGCGCCGTTGACGTGTTTGCCGATGTTGGCCTGCGAGGAGAAGACGTGGCGGACCACGCCCTCGCGGTCGATCACATAGGTGACGCGGCCGGGGAGGATGCCGAAGGTGGCGGGCACGTCGTATGCCTTGCGCACCGCGCCGCCCTCGTCGGCCAGCAGCGCGAACGGCAGCCGGTACTTGCTCGCGAACGCGGTGTGCGACTCGACCGAGTCGGAGCTGATCCCGATGACCTGCGCGCCGGCGTCGGTGAACACCTCGTAGCTGTCGCGCAGCGAGCATGCCTGGGCGGTGCAGCCGGAGGTGTCGTCCTTCGGGTAGAAGTACAGCACCACGGTCTGCTTGCCGCGGAAGTCGCTCAGCCGCACCCGCTCGCCGTGCTGCGAGGCCAGCTCGAAGTCGGGCGCCACGTCGCCGACCTGCGGACCGCGTACCTTTGCCATGCCCTGCCTCCTGTCACCGCCGTCGGATACGAATCGTATTCGGATCCCTTCGGCGGGCCTACCCCGGGCTGCTCAGCGCGGCTTGGCGTACTCGGTGATCTCGCCGAAGTCCACGAAGACCACCGGCTCGTCGCCGACCACCTCGGCGTCGTGGCCGGGCTGGATGGCGACCAGGTCCCCGGCGGTGAAGTCCTGCACGGTCCCGTCCTTCATGGTGACCCGCATCGTGCCCGAGACGCAGTAGCCCAGGTGGGACGTCTCGCACGCGTCGGCGCCGACGATCGGGCCGATGTTGACGGTCCAGCGCCAGCCCGGCTCGAAGTGCGCCCGGCCGACCGTCTTCCCGGCGACCTGCACCAGGTCCATCCGGCCCTTGCCCGCGAACTCGCGGGACTCGTCGGGCCGGTCGAAGTTCTTCAGCTCGATGCCACCCATGGTGAACACCTCTTTTCTGACATACCCCCGGAAAATGATCATAAATCAGGCGGGGGTATGGCGGAGGGCCGGCGCGGAAACCCGCACCGGCCCTCGGCGTGCGTCAGCTGCAGGTGACGTTGTTCAGCTTGAAACTCGTCGGGTTGGTGTTGCTGCCGCTGTAGGTCGCCTGGAAGCCGAAGCTGGTCGACCCGTTCGTGGCGATGGAGCCGTTGTGCGCGACGTTGCGGGCGGTGACGTTGGCTCCGCTCTGGCTCACCGTGGCGTTCCACGCGTTGGTGATCGTCTGGTTGCCCGCGTAGGTCCAGGTGAGCGTCCAGGAGGAGACCGCCGCACCCCGGTTGGTGATGGTCACCGAGGCCACGAACCCCTCACCCCACTGGCTGTCGATCCGGTAGCTCACCGAGCACGCGCCGCCGGGCTGCGGCGAAGCCGACGGGCTGCTCGACGGGCTGGCCGAAGGGCTGGCCGAGGGGGACGCCGACGGGCTGCGCGACGGGCTCGGCGAGGCCGACTGCGACGGCGGCGGGCTGTTCACGATGCCGTTCTGCGCCAGCGAGTACGCCAGGTCCGGCACGAACTGCCCCGCGGCCGCGGCGCAGCCGTCCGCCTCACCGGGCAGCTTGATCCAGATGTACGCGTCGACGGTCGCCTCGCCGGTGTTCGTGCTCGGTGCCTGCCCGGTGCCCCGGCCCGCCGGGTCGCACCACTCGCTGCCCAGCGGCCCCTTGCCGTTGCGGGACGTGTCGACCACCTGGTGCAGGTTGCTGTTGCCCAGCGCGTTGAGCACGTTGCGGCCGAACGCGACCTCGTCGGCGGTCCAGCGGTAGTTCGACGCGTTCGAGTAGAAGCCCGCCGCGTTGGCCACGCCGGCCGCCTGCAGCCGCGAGGCGGTGTCGGCGGGGCTGTTCCACGCCGAGTGGCCCGCGTCCAGGTACACCTTCGCGTTCGCGTTGACCTGCTTGAACTTGGTCACCGCGTAGCTGAGCGCGGAGTTGCGCTCGGCCTTCTCGGTCGACGACAGGCAGGTCTGCAGGGCCAGCGAGTCCGGCTCCAGGATGATCACGGCCGTTCGCGTGCCGAGGCCCGCGGCGAAGCTGTCGACCCAGGTCCGGTACGCGCTGATGCTCGGCGCGCCGCCCGCGCTGGCCCCGCCGCAGTCGCGGTTGGGCAGCATGTACGGCACCAGCACCGGGATCTGGTTCAGGTTGTTGGCGGCGCCCACGTACGCCGACACCTGTGACTGGATCGTGGACGGCTGGTAGTTCGCGAACCACACCGCCTGCGGCTGGCTGCCGATGCGCTGGGAGATCAGCGGGGCGCGGTAGTCGTTCGGGTTGGCCGCGAGCCACCGGTTCACGCTGGACGAAGGTTCGCGGTAGAAGGTGCCGCTCAGCGTGCCGGCGGCGGCCTCGGTGGTGGTCAGCAGCACACCGGCCAGTGCGGTGGCGGCGGTCATCGCGGCGGCGGTGCCGAGTGCGGCCAGCCGTCGGTTACGCCGCGGTGTTGACGTGTGATCGGGAATCAACGCGTCTCCTCGGAAGTCTGTGCAGGGTCAACGGGGTCACCCGGACTCGTCCACGACAGACGTCACGCGCAGCCGCGCCGTGCACCTCTGCCCTGGCACCACGCGGCACATCCAGCTCCGCGAATCATCATTCCCCCTCCGCCCCAGGAAAGGAAGGGCACCTTCTTAACGCTTTCCGTAGAGGAAGGGCACCTTCTTAACATCTCGCAGGTCAGGCGGGGCCGAGCAGCCAGAGGATCAACGTGAGCGTGCCCATCGACAGCAGGCTGGAGAACAGGATCGCGTTGCGGCTCAGCTCCGTGGCGGCACGGAACTCCGAGGCGTACACGAAGGTGTTCTGGGCCGTCGGCAGCCCGGAGACCAGGGTCACCGCCAGCAGGGCCGCGCCGTCGAGGTGCAGCAGGTAGCGGCCGATCAGGTACGCCGCCACCGGCTGCGCCACCACCTTCAGCAGCACCGCCGCGGCCACGTCCCGGCCGGGCAGCCGCCACGCCCTGCCATCGGTCTGGTGCAGTGACATGCCCAGCGCGAACAGCGCCGCGGGCACCGCCGCGCCGCCCAGCAGCTCCAGCGGCCGCAGCAGCCACTCCGGCGGCAGCCAGCCCGCCGCGCTCGCTGCGACTCCGGCGAGCGAGCCCAGGATCACGGGGGTACGCAGCGGCAGCATCGCCAGCCGCCGCCACCGCCCGGGTGCGGCCGGAGCCGGCACCCCGCCGTCCGTGCCGCTGTCGGGCTCGGCGTCCCCGCGTGCCGAGCCGTCCTCGCCGGTGGGGCGGTCGCGCAGGCCGAGGCGGTGGGCCGAGGCGTCGAGGCGGCCGACGATCAGCGGGGTGAGCAGGATCGTCTGGAAGACGAGCACCGCCATGATCAGCGAGACGTCCTTGAGCACGTACAGCGCGACGGGCACGCCGAGGTTGCCCGCGTTCAGGTACGCCGCCGCCATCGCCGCGATGACCCGGTCGCCGTCCGGGCCGGGCATGGTCCGCCGCGCGACGAAATACACCGCCAGCCCGATGAGCAGCGTGCTCAGCGCGACGGCGGCCAGCGGCCGCAACGGCAGCTCGCCCAGCGGGACCTTGACCAGCGAGCTGAACAGCACGCACGGGATCGCGATGAGGAAGGTGAAGTTCGCCAGCGCCTGCTGGGTGGCCCGGGTCAGCACCCCGAACCGCATGGTGGCCCAGCCCAGCGCGGTGATCATCCAGATCGGAGCGAACGCGGCGAACACCTGGTCACGCTAGTCCTGCGCGTTTGCAGTCCCGTCACGCGGGGTCCCTCCCCGCCCGAAGCAGCCCACCAGGGGGTACGCCCGTGGCCCGGCCGACGATGATCGCGAGTTCGTGTCCAAACCTGGGGTCTAAGCACAGGTTTGGACACGAACTCGCGATCAACGGCGGAGCAAGCCCACCTCAGACGTTAGGAAGGGCACCTTCTACTACGGAAAACGATAAGAAGGTGCCCTTCCTTTCCTCACAGCTGGGCGCGGAGGTCCTTGCGGAGGATCTTGCCGGAGGCGCTCTTCGGGATGGCATCGACGAAGGTGACGGCCCGGACGCGCTTGTAGGGCGCCACCCGCTCGGCGACGTAGTCCTGCACGTCCTGGGCGGTGAGGCCGGCGCCGGCGGCGACCGCGACGAAGGCGTGCGGGATCTCCTCGCCCTCGGCGTCGTGCCCGGCTACCACGGCCGCGTCGGCGATGCCGGGGTGGCCCAGCAGCACCGCCTCCAGCTCGGCGGGCGGCACCTGGTAGCCCTTGTACTTGATCAGCTCCTTGACCCGGTCGACGATGAACCAGTCACCCTCGGCGTCGACCTGCGCCACGTCGCCGGTGTGCAGCCAGCCGTCGGCGTCGACGGTCGCGTCGGTGTCCGCGCGGCGGCCCAGGTAGCCCTGCATCACCTGCGGGCCCTTGATCCACAGCTCGCCGGCCTCGCCGACCCCGAGCTCCGCGCCGGTGGCCACGTCCACGACCTTGGCCAGCGTGTTCGGGATCAGCGGGCCGACCGTGCCGGGCTTGACCCGGGTGTCGCCGTGCACCTGCGCGTGCGAGACGGGCGACAGTTCGGTCATGCCGTAGCCCTGCTGCACGACGCAGCCGAGCCGGTCCGCGCACGCCTGGGCCAGGTCGCCGTCGAGCGGGGCCGCGCCGGAGAAGACGACCCGCAGCGCGGACAGGTCGTACTGGGCGACCAGCGGGTGCTTGGCCAGCGCGAGCACGATCGGCGGGGCGACGAACGCCCGGTTGACCCGCTGGTCCTGCAGCGCGGTGAGGAATTCGGCGAGGTCGAAGCGGGGCAGCACGACCAGCGCGGCGCCCTTGGACAGCGCCATGTTCATCAGCACGGTCAGGCCGTAGATGTGGAAGAACGGCAGCACGGCCAGGACGCGGTCGGCGGGTTCATACCTGACCACCTCCTGGGTCTGCGCGATGTTCGCGACCAGGTTGCGGTGGGTCAGCATGACGCCCTTGGCCACCCCGGTGGTGCCCGAGGAGTACGGCAGCACGGCCAGCGTGGTGGCCGGGTCGATGGCGACGGCCGGGGCCGGGTCGGTGGTGGCCATCAGTTCCTGCACCGAGCGGTATCCCTCGGCGGCGTCGCAGACGAACACCTCCTGCACCTGCGCGGCGGCGGCCGCCGCCCGGTCGAGGAACGGCGACACGGTGACCAGGAACTTCGCCCCGGAGTCGGACAGCTGCGTGGTGAGGTCCTTCGGCGTGGCGAGCGCGTTGACCGTGGTGACGGTCGCCCCGGCGGCCAGCGCCGCGTGGAACACCACCGGGTAGAGCAGCGTGTTCGGGCTGAACAGCGCCAGCACGTCACCCGGGCGCAGCCCCGCCCCGGCCAGTCCCGCGGCGAGCCGGTCGACCATGTGCGCGAGCTGCGCGTACGTGATGGTCTGGCCGGTGCGCCCGTCGATCAGCGCGGGATGCTCGCCCCGCGCCGCCGCCGGTCCGATGACGAGCTGGGGCACGGAGACCTCGGGGATCTCGACCTCGGCCAGGGGACTCGAAAAGGGCATCGTCGCCTCACTCTCGTACGCGGTGCACGGAAAGTCCCGTCATCATGCGTGCACATACCCGGTTCGGCAATACCTCGCACCTGCTCCGGTTCAACGGGGCGACGGTCCGCCGCCGCCGCCGATCAGGTCGGCGAGGCCGGCCTGGGCCGTGGGCTCGGGCGGCGCCGCACCGCCTGCCGCGCGCAGCCGGACCGCCGCGACCGCCGCACCCGCCGCGGCCAGCGCAGTCACGATCATGATGGCGGCCGCCAGGCCACGCACGGAAGCCGAGCTGTCGAGGAGGAGCCCCTCGGCGAACAGCGCCGCCCGGCTCAGCGCGGCGACCGCCGCCCCGGCTGCGGCGATCGCGAGCACGATCCCGGCGCGGCGGCCGGTCACCAGCCCCGCCCGCCGGACCCGGACCATGAGCAGCACCAGCGCGCACAGCGCCGCCATGCCGGACACCAGCAGCGAGACCGCGACGCCGCGCGCCAGGCCCGGTCCGGCGCTCGTCACCGCGAGCGTGCCGGAGATCAGCGCCGCGCAGCCCGCCAGCCCGGCGAGCACCTGTGCCCACGGCGTCACCACCCGCTGCCCGGCCGCCGCGGCAGGCGACCCCGCGAGCCGCCCGGCTGCCGCCGCGATTGCCGCCGCCAGGAGCACGAACAGGAACATCACGACGACGGTGCGGGCGTCCGCGCGCAGCCGCGCGCCGGTGTCCGGCACCCACAGCTCCGCGAGCGGCGGCGGGGCCTCCCACCGGTCTTCGTCCCAGGTGCCGAGGCGGGTCCAGGTGCCGTCGGCGGCACGGCGCAGCAGGCCGTCGCGCCCGTTGGCGACCAGGACCACGTGACCGCCGCCGGACTCGCGCACTACCAGGCCGAAGGAGCGCAACTCGCCGACCGGGCTGCTGAGCAGGCCGCCGCCGTCGTACGCGTCGATCAGCTCGGCGAGCTGCGGACCGCGGACCTCCCAGGCGGTCCGCCAGTCGGGGCCGCCGTCCTGCCTGGTCTGCACGTGCAGCTCACCGTGCACGACGCGGTAGCAGACGTCCCCCGCGCAGTCGCTCTCCGGCGCGGGCGGCGCGACCGTCACGGTCGGCCCGTGGCCGTAGCCGTCCCAGGTGAGCCCGTCGTCGTTGCTGATCAGCCAGCGGAGCGTGCCGTCGTCGTCGATCCCGAGATACACGTGGCGGCCGTCCTCGACCACGGCGACCGTCTCGGGCGGCGTCGGGGCGGCGGTGGTGGCCGCAGTGGCCAGCAGCGCGACCGGCACCAGCACCGCGCCGCGGACCAGCCGCGCGATGCCGCGCCCGGCCCCGGGCCCGCGCCCGGCGCGCCGCCAGGCCCACCAGCACAGACCGAGGAACGGCAGGGCGAGCAGGTCGGTGCGGTCGGCTCGGACCAGGGACGGTCCGTTCACGACGGACCACGCCTGCGACGCGAGCAGCGCGCCGTACGCCGTCGCCTTCACATAGGCGAACCCGGCGGCCGTGGCGGTCAATGCGCCGGCGGCCAGCACGCGGCCGGGCAACCGGGGCGCGACGACCGCGCCCAGGACCGCCAGCAGCGGCGGGAACATCAGCATCCCGGCGGCGTCGCTGAGCTTGCCGGTGACCCAGCCCGGCTGCCACGCCTTGAGCACGTGATCGTTGAGCAGCAGCAGGAGCAGCCCGGCGATGCTGATCGGGTGGGCCAGCCAGCCGAGCGCGCCGCGCAGGGCGTCCCGCGATTCCCCGTGATCCATGGGACACAGGGTGGCATCGACACGTCACGATCAGGCGTCGCGTACGCCTCGACCGGGCAGCGGGTCAGTCCTTGGCGTCGCCCTTGTTGTGCTCGGCCAGGAAGCGCTCCAGCTCGGCGCCCAGCTCCTCGGCGGTGGGCAGCGGCGTCGGCTCGGTGAGCAGGTTGCCGGCCCGGCCCCGGGTGAACGCGTCGTACTGCTCCTCCAGCGCCTTGACCACGGCGGCGGCCTGGTGGTTGTCGACGAGCTGGCGCTCGATCTCCTCGCGCACCCGGTCGCCCGCGTCGCGCAGGTCCTCGGTCGGCAGCAGCAGACCGGTGGCCCGCGAGACCGAGGTCAGCAGCAGCTCGGCGGCCTGCGGGTACTCACTGTCGGCCAGGTAGTGCGGCACGTGGGCGGCGAAGCCCATCGCGTCGTGGCCGGACTCGCCGAGGCGGAACTCCAGCAGGTTGGTCATGCTCGCCGGGACCTGCACGTCGGTGATCCACGGCTCGTGCCCGACGACCAGCTCGGGCCGGGTGCCGTGCGCGGTGACGCCCGCCGGGCGGGTGTGCGGCACGGACATCGGGATGGCGTGTACGCCGATGGTCAGCCGCACCTGCAGCCGCTCGATGAGCCCGGTGACCGCCGCCACGAACCGCTCCCACTGGAAGTCCGGCTCCGGGCCGGTGAGCAGCAGGAACGGGGTGTCGTCATCGTCGCGCAGGGCGTGCAGCTCCAGCTTGGGCGCGTCGTAGGACACCCAGTGGTCGGAGGAGAAGTGCATCAGCGGCCGGCGCGAGCGGTA